>BQIW01000050.1 GCA_021604105.1 Nitrospirales bacterium
ATTTCAACAAAAACTATCCCCTGTCAAATCACAAATTGAATTGAGACAAAATTCAGTTACGAAACTTTTTATTATCTCTTAAGAACAACATAATCCTGGAAAACCTTTCCATGGTTTCCTAAATCAAATGTTATGCTTACCCTTATACCGCTGAAACGATGCAACTGTAAAAGATTACATGCCGTGGATGAAGAGGGCTATCAATCTTATGGAAACTGTCCCTAATAATTAAGGACTCATTGTTTCCGCAGACTTCCCTGGCCTTGTAGTGTGGCCGAGCAGTGCAGCCGACACCGGAGAAAAGGCGCGCATTGTTTAAGCGCAGCCAGTTTGCGCGCTGCCGGTGTCGGCGAACCGCAGAGGGGACCCGAACGGCCAAGCCACGGCCAACATGGCTTTGGCTACTTTTGCCGAAACAAAAGTGGCTCGGCTGCCAGGCAGTATCACAACTTTTTTAAATCATTCCATTGGTGGAATTGTGTGCCCAAACATAGCGGAAATTATTTGGGAAATCTTGAGGTCTTCGTCTAACTGTGTGACTTCTATATTCTAGACTTGCACCATCTCACCTTTATTGTCAGAATGGCGATAGGACGCATTGTCGGAATCCGGCACGGATTCCAACAGCTAGGTTTATGGAGGAAGGGTGAGCATTGGCGCCCTTACAAGTAAAAGGCTAAATCTGAAAGGAACAATCATGACTGAACTGGACACGACGCTCCCGCATATCACCACAACCGAAACATTGGTGAGATTTTATGTCCTCCTGTCCCAATACATCGATCGCTGCCTGGATGAGGCCACCAAACGGTCACTTCCGGAAGGAGAATTTCAAAAACATCTGGCCGAGACTCATACGCAAGCAACGGAACTTCTCGCGACAAACCGAGTGGTTAAGAACAAGGCGGAGACGGAATTTCAACGGATCACAACCCTGTGTGAACAATTTTTGAAAAACCCGAACGATCAAGCCCTTAAAAATAGTTTGCACCATGAGCATGACGTTCTGAGAATAAAAATGTTAGCGTTGAGTGACCTCCTAGCAGTGTTTCGATCGGTGTAGGGGATACCACGGCCCGTACAGACAACCTTTCTCCAACCTCATTGACCCCTCAAAAAATCGTGTGGTAACGTCGACCTTCGGGTTTTCCCTAATGGTATGGGAACCGGTTAAGTCCAAATTCCCCACGTGGAACCTATATGGTCGACTCGGTCGCTGAACATATTTTCGCCTTGGACGACGAAGATTGGGGGGTGCGCGAAGACGCAGCGGTAGCACTCGGACGTCTTGGCGATCCCCGTAGCGTTCAACCATTGATTCGGGCGCTTCGCGATTCGGATCGGGCCGTACGTGAGGCCGCAACTGCAGCCCTAAAATCGCTTGGGGAACCGGCCATTCTCTCATTAGGATTTTGCCTTCAGGATCTGAATCCTCAGGTTCAGGAATTGGCCGCTTGCATCCTGGCCGATATTGCCAACGAACAGGTATTAGATCCTTTGTTGTCCGCGGCATTAAGTCCTAACTGGATTGTGCGAATGTCGGCAGCCAAAGGCCTTGGTCGGATTCAGAATTCCCAGGCCATTGATACGTTAATTTTGCTTCTCCAAGATAAAGTGCCGGCTGTGCGGGAGGAAGCAGGACGGGCCATACAAGCCATAGGCAAAACCAGCATTCCAAAATTATTGGAAAAATTACAGGATCAAAATTGGAAAATCCGGTTGCGGGCAGTGGAAGCGTTAGCCCTTTTGAAACCCCTTGAAGCAGTTGGACATCTGATGATTCTGGTTCTCGAAGATTCCGATACAGCCGTGCGCCAAGACGCCGTGCGAGCACTCGGACAGATTGGCGATCCTCGTGCCATTCCCTTGTTGCTATCATCCCTCGCCCTCGAAACGCCCTCACTCAAATTGCCCTCGATTGAAGCACTTGGGCAGCTCAGGTCTACCGAAGCCATTCCCAAATTAATTGCGCTGGTCAACTCGCTACCTCAAGAAGCCTACGAAGATCGCATGGAAGGATGCACCGACCCTCAATATAAAGAAGAGCTTCCGCCCCTGGAAGCCGCTATCAGGGCCCTGGGGAAGATTCGGGACCCACAGGCTATTCCGGCCCTTATTCAAGCACTGCAGAGTACCCTCTTGCGGACAGAAGCTGCTGAAGCGTTAACTCAGTTTGGCCAGACAGCCGTGAATCCATTGTTAAATCTCTTAAAAACGACCAAAAATGACAATCTCCGTCGTCATGTGTTGGAATCCCTTTCTCACCTTGGCTGGAGGCCCGGGCAGATACGTATCTAGCTGAAAGACCTGAGGATGCCGAAAGAAACATTCGAAACCATCATTTCTGAACTGGATCATGAGGAAGATTGGCGCCGAATGCGGGCCACTTCCACCTGCATGAAAGGTGGGCCCAAGGCCGTTGAGGCCATAATTCACGCCATGGCGACGGGCTCTTCTCATTACAAGGTGGAAGCGGCAAAAATGTTAGCCCGCCTACGGGACCCCCGAGCCGGCCAGGCCCTCGCTCATGTCCTGAAGGATGAGGATGAACAGGTGAAACAGGCAGCCGTAGATGCCTTGGAGCATATGGCTGGCATTTTGGATGAAGCCACCGCGTCTGCACTCTTAGAATATTTACGCGACGATACTCTCCAGGAAAAAGTTACGGCCCTACTCGGTGTGATTCCCACTTCTATCGGCCCTCTGTCGGAACGGCTCAAAGATCCCGATCCAGCCATCCGTCTCCGGGCCGCAGAGATTCTCGCCCATCTCCTTGACCCTCGATCCGCCAATGCGTTTGTTGATGCCATGTCCGACCCCGATCTTCGTGACCTGGCCACCGATACCTTGCGCAAATTGGGTGCGATTCGGGAACGTGTCGATCAAACGATGGACGACCTGCGGGCGGTGGACGAATCAGAGTTGAAAGAAGGCGTCCGGCAGGAAGCGGTTATTCAACTGCATCGTATCGGACGGCCAATCGTTGAAATTCTGATTGAATACCTGGAGGACGATGACTGGGTGGTTCGGGAAGCCGCCGCTGACACCCTTGGCAAAATTGGCGATATTCGGGCAGTGGAACCGCTCATGATCCGGCTCCGGTCTGACAAAGACACGGGGGTGAAAGAACACGCGCTGAAATCCCTTGGGCTCATCGGCGATCCACGGCCGGTAGAATTATTCATTGAATCCATTCCCATTCGCCCTCTTCGCATACTCGCTGTCGAAGCTCTGGAGAAAGTGAAAGATATCGAGGTCCTGAGACCCCATATGGAATTATTTGCCCGATTAAAAACCGACCGGGACGGCTTGATTTCCTATAATTCCGGGGTCATCCTTGACAAACTCGAGGCTGCCACTGCACAAATGAACATGGCTGAAGAAACCTGGGCCGCAAAGGAATAAAGGAGTGAAGACCCATGACGGAAGGTAACCCCGTAGACCCCTTATTGTCGGCGCTTCGCGATGACAATGAAGCCCTTCGAAATCATGCCGCTTCCAGACTAGGAGAAGCCGGTTCAGAAGCCATTCCCAAGCTGATAAATATGTTCCTGGAAGACGATTGTGTAGTACGTGAGGCAGCCACGAGTGCGTTGGTTCAAATTGGTGAACCGGCCGTTGACCCCCTGATCGAGGCGTTAAAAGATGATGAGGAATGGTCTGTTCGGGAACAGGCAGCCACCGCTCTCGGGAAACTCCGTGCGATTAAATCGGTGGAACCCCTGATACAAGCCCTCCGTCATGACAAAGATGGAGGTGTCCGCACCGCCGCCATCTGGGCATTGGAACGCATTGGTCATCCTGATGCAGTTCCCGCCCTGGTGGATGCCTTGATGGACGCAACTCTTCGTGAGGATGCTGCAAGAGTGTTAAAAAAATTGGGAGATTCCCGCGCGACTGATGCTCTAGTGGAGGGCTTACAAGCCTCGAACTGGATTGTGCGCCGGCACGCGGCAGAGGCGTTAGGGAAAATTGGCGATCCTCGCAGCTTGGATCCTTTAATTCATGCTCTGGCGGATGAGGACTGGTTGGTCCGTCGGAATGCCGCAGAATCACTGGCTCGCTTCAAGGACAGTCGCGCCATCGACCCCTTGGTTCCCTTGCTCGAAGATGAAAATGAAATGGTTCGGGACACTGCCGAAGGTGCCCTGGCAAGCTTGGGATGGACACCCGGATCTTCCCGTTCATAGAAGCAATCAATGCTCTTTTCGCTTTCTTTTAACTATTACGAAGGACACTGACACATTATGGCTAATGAAGCACCCGCAAAACTCATTTCGATCGGGCCCAAGAGTGGCACGAAAAAGGATGGGTTTAATCTTGTGACTGAAAACGTCACGGCGATCCATCTTGAGACTAAACAAATTGAGGTCGAACTCTTGGCGTATGATGGAAAGACCGTTCTTATGGATGTCGGTGAAGAGGCTGCCGAAGACCTCCAAAAGATTAAAATCGGGGACGGGGCGACTCTTCGCGTCGTTGAAGAAGATGGCAAACGTATCGTCAAGAGTTTTCGCATCCGCTCTAAAGACCCCAATATTCAACGGGCCGATGCGGCACTGCAAGACCTTACCGATACGCACTGGCTTAATCGCAAGCATGCCATTGAAGTGCTTGGCGAACTCCGGGTGGAAGCAGCCGTCAAGCCGTTGGTGGACATGCTCGGTGATGAAGTCGGTGATGTCCGGCAGCGAGCCTATGAGGCCTTGATCAAAATAGGAGCACCCTGTGTCGCTGAGGTGATACCCCTTCTGGTCTCCGAAGATGACGACCTTCGACAATCGGCAACTGAAATTCTTCGCAAGATTGGAAAACCCGCAGTTGAGCCTTTGGCCCAGGCATTAGGCGAGGCGGATGAAAGACTCCAAAAACGCATCATGAAGGTGTTGGACCGCATGGGGTATAAACGTAAATAGGGCAATCAGGATGGAACAATAGCCATCCCATCGCTGATAAAAAACCCAGAAGGCAACCGAACGCGCCCCTGGCTCTTCTCCGGACAGGCTTTCCAACTGAGCCAGGCGTTGAGCAAGAAGCGTGTCTTACGATCTCTTAGCTTGTTTGGGAAGGATGGGTTCCCACGGTTTTTCGACCCACCGAAAGATAATAAAATCCCTGATTTTCCATCCGGTGCGGTTCATAGACATTGCGAAGATCGATAAAAATCGGAGCAGTAACTGCGGCCCGAACCCGGTCTAAATCCAAATTTCTAAACTGGTTCCATTCCGTGACCAACACCACGGCATCCGCCCCTTCCATCGTGTGATAGGCATCCTGACAGGGAACCATGGTTGGCAACACCTTCATCGATATCTCCAAGGCCTCCGGATCGTAGGTCCGCACGCTTCCGCCCGCTTTCATAATCTGCTCTGCGAGGAACAATGCCGGTGAATCCCGAATATCGTCCGTGTTGGGTTTAAACGCCAATCCGAGTATGGCAATGGTTTTTCCACGTACCTCCCCGACCGCTTCTCGAATTTTCTCCATCATCCGGACTCGCTGATCGTCGTTCACTCGTTTGGTAGCCTTGGCTATGGTCATTTCATAATTATTTTCGTTTCCGATATTGATTAATGCGGCAGTATCTTTTCCAAAACACGACCCTCCATATCCAGGACCCGCATGCAGAAATTTCGACCCGATTCGTTTATCTAATCCCATACCTTTGGCCACCATTTGCACGTCGGCTCCAACCCGTTCGCAGAGGTTGGCCATTTCATTAATAAATGAGATTTTCGTGGCCAAGAACACATTTGAAGCGTATTTAATCATTTCAGCGGTTGGAATATCAGTAATCACAATGGGCGTTTCAAGGATATACAAGGGACGGTACAGATCTTTCATAATCGCCACCGATTCAGGACTGTCGGCCCCAATCACCACACGATTGGGCCGCATGAAATCCTCAATCGCCGACCCTTCCCGAAGAAATTCCGGATTCGAGACCACGCCAAAACTAGAGGGGGTTTCCTGGTTCGCCTGAATAATCGATCGAATACGTTTGGCCGTTCCGACGGGCACGGTGGATTTGGTCACCACGACCTTATATCCCGTCATCCGGGTTCCCACATTTTTGGCCACTTCATCGATAAAAGACAGATCGGCAGACCCGTCCTCACGGGAAGGGGTTCCCACGGCAATAAAAATGACGAGAGCTTCATCGACCGCTTGGTGTAAATCCGTGGTAAATCGAAGACGGCCGGCCGTCAGATTTTTGGTCACGAGTTCGGAAAGGCCAGGCTCAAAAAATGGCACCTTGCCTTTTTCCAACGCCGTAATCCGTTTGGCATCCGTGTCCATACACAGCACGTTCAAGCCAAATTCCGCAAAACAAGCCCCTGTGACCAATCCAACGTACCCGGTTCCAATCACGCTGACATACATGAACGTATCCTCCTTGATCTCAATATGATATTCCTATTTTACTCGGTCAAAATCTTATTGCACTTAAAAAAGAACGAACTAGTATACCCAATTTAATGTTGCTTGACAGCCTCCAGGGTGCCAACTAGAATCAGTTCAAAATTTCCAACAGAGCGGGAATAGCTCAGTGGTAGAGCATCGCCTTGCCAAGGCGAGGGTCGGGGGTTCAAATCCCCTTTCCCGCTCCAATTCTCCAAAAGTCTTTCAAGTCTGATTGCGCCTGTCAGGCTTTCCATCTGGAGTTTCATCCGACAATTTCCTCACTGTTTCCCTGATTTTCCGCTCCTATTCTGGCCACCCATGCGAAAAATTGGCTGCCATTCATGGCATCTTGTGATCAAGTAAAGCCTGCTTCACTTCGTAATTGACCCCAAGGTGGGGAAGCCATGTGGCAAGGATCTGTCGGGTACTGTTCAATGAGCGGCATCATAGCTAAGAAGGTGGTCGGACACCAACAACCGTAGATCCCTGCATTCCTCCTTTACGAATCGACGAAAAATGCTTTTGACCACCGGATGAATGCGAAGACGTCACAAGAGAATGTCTAGGGAATCTCCATCGTGATCAACTGCACGCCAGAAATACTGAGGTCGACCGTAACTGGCCATAAACAATTCATCGATATGCCACATGTCACCCAACAGTTTTTGCCGCTTTCTTTACTTGCCAACATTGTCAAATCAAAACTTCTGCCACCCTTTGTGAACATTTTCGTAGATGACCGTGATTCCGCGCTCGGCAAGCAATACTTTCGCTTCACGGAAGCTGAGGTAAAACCGGTGTTAAGCCAAAGAACATTGCTGATGATGGCGGCTGGAAAACGGTAACCCCGGTAGCTGCTTGATGGGGTTTTCGTCCCCCCAGGCTGTCTAATTCCAGCCAATTTAATAATATCTCCCTATCTGTACTACATCTTCCTTATCGCAAAGTGTATCGTTTCAGATAACAACCGTATCTCTTTAGATACGAATCGCATCTCCTCAAAAAGCTCTTTTCCAACAACCATGAAGACGAAAGGAAGCAACCAATACTTCAACTATGTCCTAGGAGTCACCCTCTACTCAAGTAAGAAGCAAGTCTTCGATTTTCGGACTTTGAAAGCATCTTGATCGACAAGGATTTTTTGCTCCCCAGTTGTCCTTAATATCTGGACTGAAAATTATATCCCTGCCATAGGGAGAAGCGGCATTCTTCTTGCTCGTTTTAAAGTATCAAGTTCACATTTGTCAGAAGGTTTCCGTCAAACTCGCATCTACTTGCTAGGAATGGGGATCAGAGAGAGACAGTCATTCCTGTCATTCCCGTCCTTTCTGTAATTGGATGGGAAAAATTCATGACGTAGACCAATAAAGGATCCTTCCAATATTTAAGCCATGTACCTGAAAACCACTCTTTAAAAAACACATGATCCCTCCGCAGGTCCTCCTCATCTCTATATATTTAAAAAAAGAGCCTATAAACAAGGATTATTGTGATGCACCGAATGGTTTGCATTGGGGGAAGTGTCACGCAGGGTATGAAAAACTTTGCGGTGTTTGAGCCCCAATTGTCCTACCCTGCAATCATTGCTCATGAAATGGGGCTTTCCGATGATGAATTTCGCTATCCTCATTTTCCGGGTAAGGGCAGCTTGCCTTTGAATATCGAGTACCTTCTTCGAAAAATGGATCAGACCTTCGGGGAAAACGTCAATCTCCTGGAGCTTCCCTTCGCGGCGATACTGTTGCGTGAATGGATGGACGACATAGAAGACTATTGGGAAAGAGGACCTGGAATCACACCATTAAATTATGACGGGGATTTCCACAACCTCGCCGTGTGGGGTTTTGAGCTTCAGGATTCCTACCAAATCACAGCGAAATTATGCCAACAGGTCATTTCACAAAATAAACCCACGGATAATTGGTTCACCCAAATTCCCGAACATGCGATGTTGTCGATCGCTCGGCGGGTCTTGAATCCCAGCCACTCGTCCGACCCCAAAAAACTCAAGGCTAGCCAGGTCCAAAGAGCGGCAGAAATGGCGCGAAGGGACGGAATTGAAAATTTGATAATTAATTTGGGCGCAAACAATGTGCTGATGAGTGTAGTTGACCTCGTGTATGAGGAAAGCGACGAATGGACGATTAAACAGAAAAACCCAGAGTGTCGGACCGAGGCACATCATCCCAATAAAAAGCACGTTACGGTTTATACCCCTGCGCATTATGCACAATTGCTCGATCGGCTCATGACCAAAGTGGAACGGATGAATTCAGGGAAAGGCGTACAGAGGGTATTTTGGGGCAATGTACCCCCGGTAACGGTTTTTCCCGTGTGCCACGGAGTCGGTGGCCGCATGGAATCGGCAGAGGGTCTCAGCTCTCCGTATGGCGACAGAGACAACCAACATCCTGATTGGTATCGCCGCTACTTTAAATTTTATACTCGACCCTGGATACCGGGTACTCGCTTTCGTTCGGACGAAGATCCCCACTTGACAGGAAAAGAAATTATTCAGATTGACACTACCATCGCGAGATACAACAAATTACTGAGAAATAAGGTCGATCAACACAACAAGCAACGCCGCGACGCAGGCAGGAGTGAGGACTGGTTTATTGTTGACTTTCACAAGCTCCTTGATGAGCTGGCTTTCAGGCGGTATCAGGAAGATCCGACTGTTCCGCGGCCCGATGAATGGCATCCACATAAAATCCCGCCAGAGTATGAAAAATTACAGCTCGATACCAGGTTTTTACGGGCCCACAACGGACAACGTATAGCTGGAGGATTTTTCAGTCTGGATGGCGTACACACGACCACAGTCGGAAGCGGGCTGGTGGCTCAGGAAGTCATCGACGAAATGCAACGAAGGGGGGTGGAATTCCACAAATGGACTAATGGAACGAAAACTCAACGCAATGCCCCGATAACGATTGACTATAGCCGGCTGATTCGACTGGATACATTAATCACCAAGCTTCCTTCCACAATGGACGACCTTTGGGACAAACTCGAAGACGGGGATGAACTGATAGATCTGTTTACACGAGCATTCAGGGGTATGGCCAAGCATTTCTGAATATTTCACCAGGTGCATTGATCTTCCTCATCGGAACAAAAAGGAAATATTGACTGCAGCCACAATAACCCGAACCAGTTTTTCGTCGGCTTTCATTTTCAGTCAAAAAGGAGACTTAAAGATGGAGGGCACTAATGGAAATCACGAAAGAGGAACAAGGAGACAATTGCCTATAAAAGGAGAAAGGAAAAATATTACCGAACTTACGGCTGTTGCGCGGATTAGGCCTGGAACGTATCCGGATGAGCGACTTCCACATGAATACAAAGACCTAATCTTTCAAAGTACCATGAACTTTAAGGATACGTTACCCGGTCTTCCAAAAAACTTTCTCACCGGTTTTGAGGATAGGCTGGGACAATTCGCCGACGCCCTGGCAAACGAAATATTTGAATCAGCCCATCCTTCGATAGACCCTGAAAAATTGGTGGCTCATCATTTCGAAACGCTTCGAGTCCCTTCAAAATACGCCGATCCGTTCAAAGAATTTCTTATCGAATTCGTTGAAAAGTTCTTGAAACAGCGTCGGCCAATGACGTGGTTGGATCACCTCAAATGGTTTGGAAATTGGGCTCATGAGTATAGGCAAGACGCCATTAGAAAGATGTCAACCATCCATTACGCACGATGGTTTATTGTGGACGAACATACTCTTCCTGGACTTGATGGTGCGCATATTGTGTTTACAAGTAATTACGACGGGGAGTTGGCAGCCTATCTGGAGGATTTCGCCAATGTGGATGAAGGTCCGCTCAATCTTGTATTTGGCCATTGCATTGGTTGGCCTGGTGCCAGACCCGCCAATGGCTTCATAAAGTATGTAAAAGAGCATGAATATCCAGCCTTAATATTTTATGCCAATTATCCATTGGCCACGGTCGGCGAAGTGCGAAGGGCACTCGATTGGAAAAACAAAACCCAAAATTTCATAGAAAAGGATTTGCCAAAATTGCTCAAGCGGAAGTCCGGAAAATGGGAGGCGGCCGCAAGAAAAACTTTAAGCAGGTACCTCAACGAACTGGCAAAACCAACCTCCAACCGCGGATAAGGGTCAGAGGCTACTCTTGTAGTCTCAAAATAATTAAAGAGTCTGACAAGCGTCGAGGAGTCTTTCACCAAGGGAGACCGATGATGAGTATGCCACCTATAAATGAACTAAAAAAAAATCTAATCGATATTCAAGGAAATGTTCTACGCGGTTATGGCCTTCGATATGCTACCTATCGTTTCTATAACGTAGGCGACCGGGAACAAGGAAGGAATTGGCTCAAGGAAATTCTCAAACCGAAAACCGGCCTTCTAAAAGATTTAAAAATTACTACTTCCGAATTCTGGCCAAAGGGTAAAAAACCCCCCTTTACTCTCAATATTGCCTACAGCCACCTTGGCCTGACAGCGTTGGACCTAGACACAGAGGTCCTAGCCACATTTCCCGAAGAATTTCGAGATGGCATGCGGAAACGGGCCGTCACAATATTGGGAGACGAACCCAAAGCGAATAAAAAGAAGGCAAGTACGAATGAAAATCATGAGACTATCCCAAAGCATTGGAAAGCTTCTTTTTTAGAAGAATCCGACACTGAGAAAATTCATTTTCTGGTAATAATTACCGCTGAGACGGAAGACTTACAAAAAAAAGGTGTGACTTGCCTTGAACAAACGATTTCCAAATTTGACAGGGTTAAATTCTTATTTGCTCTTGAGGGGAAACGACGCCCACAACCCAATCATAATAAAGAGCACTTCGGCTTTACAGACGGGATCAGTCAACCTTACCTGGAGGGGACAGAATCCCTGTTCGAGGGCAAATCAGGCAACCCCGGTCAGGGGACCCCAGAGAAAAATGGCAAATGGCAGAACCTCAAGCCGGGGGAGTTTATTTTGGGTTATGAGGACGAGTTTGGGGAAGTCGCACTGGTTCCCTCGCATTATGATTTACGAAAAAATGGAACGTACTTAGTTCTGCGAGTCCTTGAGGAAGATGTGGCGGCTTTTAGAAAATTCCTCAAGGCTACAGCTAAAAAGCTTTGGCCTACGGCTTATCAGGAAGATCCTGATCATTTTGAAGGCCTAATTGCAGCTAAGATTATGGGAAGATGGCCAAGCGGCTGCCCCGTGATACATTCACCTTCAAAAGATAATACCCGCATTGCCACCGATCCCCAGAAAAACAACAACTTTCTTTACAAACGAGAAGATCCAGAAGGCAAAAAGTGTCCGCTTGGCGCGCACATCCGACGAGCCAATCCCAGGGACCAATTGCTCTTAACGTCGAAGGACATCTTCGATGAAAAAGAAAATTATGAATATCACCTGAATCGGCACCGGATTATCCGTCGCGGTCTCCCCTACGGAAATGAATACAGAGGAAGACGCGGTGACGGGGGAAACCGAGGGATAATTTTCATGGCATTCAATTCCAGCATTGGCCGGCAGTTTGAGTTTTTACAAAGGCAGTGGATCAACAATGGTGAATTTCTCGGTCTGGACAAAACAGACCGGGATCCCATTATGGGAATGAGGGATGGGAAGAACGCAAAATTCACAGTACCTGGAGCTGAAAACCCCTTTGCACACGATCTCCAACGCTTTGTCACCGAACGAGGAGGAGAGTATTTTTTTTATCCCGGTCTCACCGCTTTGCGGAAAATTTCAGAAGGGGCGTTCGGGGCCAATCCAACCTTCCAATCTCCATCAAAGGCCCTGCCGTCTATGGCCCATCAAGCCCTCCAATCTCAACCCAAGGCCTTACCGTCTATGGCCCATCCCTCCTTCTTATCCGAATATCAGGCATTGAAATCCATGTCGCATCCTTTCAAGGGAGCGGCAGCCAGGCAACAATTGGTGAGTAAATGGTTAATTGGAAATGCCAAGGAAATGTTTGACGAGTTACGTGAGAAGAAACCGATTTTTATTGTGCCGCCCGTCCCTCCTCCCAAAAAACTTCCTGATTTAGGGAAGCCTTGGATAGTCATTGCGACCAAATATGACGATGTATTGGAGATTCTCCGGGATCAAAATGAAAATTTTTCAGTGGCCCTCTATGCAAAAAAAATGGTTGACCCCCGTGGGCCTTTCGTTCTTGGCTTGGAACACCATACGGATACATACAAAAAGGAATTAAATATTATCAAAAGGGCGGTCTATCCTCAGAATGGTGATGTGGGAACAACAATCTACGATACGATTGACCGCCTAGCCAGTGAGATCACCAGCAAAATTCAGAGAAAGGGGAAAATTGATGTCATTGAGGAGTTGGTATGGCCCGTCACCCTACGCTTGAACGGGGAATTTTTTGGAGTGCCCGGGCCTGGCCCAGGTTCTGACCTGAAGATCTTCAAAAGATGGTGTCGCGACATTTATACGGATTTATTCCTCAACCTTCGTGAAAACAAGGAGTGGGAGAGACGGGCCGATATCGCAGTGACGGAGATGAATAATTATCTGGACGACCTTATTCAGGTCAGGCGAAAGGAGCTTAAAAATTCGCAGAAGGAGCCTGACACCGTTCTCGACCGTTTAATCCAAATCCAGGAAGGGGCAGGTGACAAATTCGAGGATGAAGATCCGTGGGTGGGTGTTCGCCGCAATATCTTTGGCATGGTGATTGCCGTAGTAGAGACAACTTTAAAGGCTGTGCCACGTACCATTGACCAGCTGCTCAAGCATGAAGGCATATTTCCAAAAGCCAGGGAGGCAGCGCTGGCATATTCCCATACTCAGGACCCGGGCCAATTTAAAAAATATGTGTTTGAGGCCATGAGATTTAATCCACAAAACCATGTGCTTTTTCGATTGGCTCTCAAACCCTTTACACTGGCTGCCGGGACGGATCGCGAAACAGATTGCCCAGCACCTGCCTTGGTGTTTGCCGGGAATCTGGGAGCCATGTTCGACACCGAGAAGATCCAGGACCCAGAGAAATTTCGTTTGGACAGGCCGGATGACAACTACTTATTTTTTGGGTACGAACATCATAAATGTCTGGGAGAGCAGATCAGCCGAATACAAATCCCTCTTCTGATCAAACATGTGGTGACCTTGAGTAATCTCCGTAGACCTGAGGCTGGTGATCAATTCGACCATTTGGACCTGCGACCGGAGCACTTCTTGCTGGAATTCGATGCTTCCTAAAGTGCTTTTGATATAGGACTGAAACCAGACAGGTCTGAAAACAATCGAAATTTTGCTGTTTAAAAAATAAGGAGGTGGATCAAGAATAGCGCTCAATGCGGAAAAAGCGGCAATGGTATTTCTCAATTAGGCTAATTTACCTGATTCGTCGAGGATGTCTCATAACCTCACTACTTCGGCAGGATTGTGAGGCATTTAGCCGCGGGGGAATAATAATGAAGGCTTTAAAAATTTCAGCCATCTCTCTCCTTCTATTTTTTCCATCGGTCACCTTGGTATACGGGGAAGCATTCCGTAACCTGCATCAGGGCACGGCTGCAGCAGGACAAGGTGATGCATTTGCCGCTCAGGCCGACGATCCCTCCGCGCTTTATTATAATCCGGCAGGAATGACCCAGTTAGAAAGCGTACAACTTTATACCGGCCTACTCTTAGTTGGTGGGAATTATCATTATACAAGTCCGGCAGGACAGAAATTCGATGGCACGCTCGATGGCACCATAGCCTCCCCTCCTCCCTCCTACTTTTATCTCACTGCCAACCTCAACCAGCTCAATATTGACGTTCTGAAAGACTTCACGTTGGGCATTGGCCTCAACAGTCCTTTTGGTTTGCTTATTCGCTGGCCTAACGATATCCCCTTTTCCGAAATTGACGTGTTTGGCACTCTTCCGTTGGTCGATATTAAGCCAACTGTGGCATATAAGGTGAACGACTATTTTTCGATCGGAGGCGGATTGGATATTTACACGTTTGCCAACTTTTTGGGGGAAGGACAACTTGAGGTTCAGGCTTCTGGCCGAGGAACCAACTTTCCCTCTGGTGCTCTCGTAGAGGTAAATGGAACCGATACCGCTGTTGGTTTTAATCTGGGTGGACTTCTAACCCTCTGGCGAACTGGAGGAAAACCCCGATTAAACTTCGCCTTTGTCTATCGAAGCCCGACGACTCTTCGATTAAAAGGGGAGCTTCAACTTAATGGAACCAAATTGAATGATACGGTCATAGACCTCAAGCTTCCACAAATTTTCAATTGGGGAGTAGCCCTCTGGCCTCTCCGAAACGAAACCAGCGAATGGAAAGTCGAGGTTGATCTGGACTATGTGGACTGGGGTTCATTCAACAATACGGACGTTCACAATGCAGATACCGGCGAGGTCCAATTGCCTCAACCGAGAAATTGGAAAAGTGTTTTTGTGATCAAAGTCGGAACGGAATATAAATGGCTTCACCTTTCCTCCATGCCTAACTGGGAAATGGCGTTACGCGCCGGATACATACGATCAGAAACCCCTGTCCCCAATTCAACATTCGAGCCACTGGTCCCGGATGCCGATTTTAACGGGTTTTCGATCGGCATTGGAATGATTTGCAAAGGCCATGCACGCTTTCTTGGCATTGTCCCCTGCCAAAATTCTATTACGAAGAGCATCGGTTTGGATTTGACTTATGTGAACCAGCTGTATGAGTCCCGCACAATTAAAAACAATCCTCAGGCCCTAGTGAATGGCAAATATGACACCACCCTGCATGCCGGAGGAATTGGCGTGCGAATGACATTCTGAACAAATCAACGCCTGAAATATTTCTCAATCACATGACAAGTTTTGCATCCATATTCGGAGACTGAATCACCCGAATCCTGATCGATGTTGATCAGTTCGTCGATAACGTTATGACTGACTTTCTCCCCATAGAACATACCATTCTTGAAAGACCTTTCATGCTTTTTCGCCCATTCGGCAAAGAAGCAAGCGGAGAACCTATTAACGATATGACAGGGGTGTCCATCCGCGAGAACGTCAAATACCTTGAAGAGTTTGTGAGTCGTGAACGGGGGGCAGAAGCCGGCACGATCGTAGCAAAGGAATTGGTAAGGCGCTTAAACGAACGGATACCCGAACCGGCTTATCATGTCACCACTGAATTTTTAGCGAGGGGGTCCACAGGTTATTCAAACGAGTTTGTCGCCTATCTCGTAGAGCTCTGCATTGATTTATCCAAGGATCCTGACTTTCAAAAACACGTAGGTGAAAGGCTGGTCCCAGACTGGCTTATTAGAGTTATGCGATTTTTTTCCATCAAGCAAATTTATAACAGTGCAGACAAATGGGTGGGATTTTATAACAAGAGTTCCTATCTTCTGGAGAAGATGCAGATTTCAACCCATTCAGTCACCATTCGTCTAAGACTCACGCCCCGAACCGAGGAGCAGTTTGGGGAATACCGTAAGTCCTGTGGCAGAATTTGGTGTAATGCCATTAAATACGGTATCGCCAGTGTTCCCAGGCGGGTGCATGATCTGCCGCCGGCGAGAATAGACGATCATGGTTGTATCGCAAAAGGCCAGGATTTTTGTGAGTGGAGATTTACGTGGAACGAACCTCGCCGAACGTGGAATCCTGCCAAACCCCTGGCCCGGTGGATTCTCAATAAGGAAATTGAGGGGCAGAAACAATCTTTTCAACAGCAATATGATGAGTTAAATACTGCCAATGTTGAACTACAAGACAGCTCCGCCAAATTGGGAGAAAGTGCCGCAGCATTGGCGCATCGCGTTGAACAGTTAACGGCCCTTCATGAAGCCGGAATTGCTTTCACCTCAGCCCGAGACTATAAGACCTGGGTTCAAAGAGCATTACAAGCGATCATTGCCATTCTTCATTATGATCGGGCGATTATTAGTCGTTACGACCGGATACGTCAAGTCACGTATGATGCCCAACTGATTAATGTGTCCGAAGAAATCGCGACGTTCGCCAACTCGCTTGAGGTACCTGTCACTGACCCCCAAAGCATAGAAGGACAAGTTTTGCTTCAGCAAATGCCACTGCTTCTAGACGATATTCATCACGAATGGCATAGACTACATCCCCTTAATCAACAACTCGTGAACCTTACTAACGCCAAATCGTTTATCTCCGTGCCATTAGTGGGGAAGGAAGGGGTGTTAGGATCCCTCACTGTGGACCGAAAAGAGGACAATTCTCTGAAACAGGATGACTTAAACCTAATGATCACGTTGGCAAATCAGCTCGCATTGGCTCTCGAAAATGTCGACGCTTACGGAGAGATTGAGGCATTAAATGTCGGATTAGAGGCAAAAGTTCAAACTCGTACAGCAGAATTGGAAGCTGCAAACGATCGTTTGAAGGAACTTGATCGCCTCAAGACCGAATTCTTTAACAATTTGAATCATGAGCTTCGCACTCCCCTTACACTGAGTATGGGAGCGTTTAAAAGCCTATTTAAGGATGTATCCATTTCAACGGAGGCACGGCAGTGGATACTTACAGGTTACGAAAACTCTAAGCTTCTTTTGGATCTTATCAATGATTTACTAAAATTGGCCAAATTAGACAGCGGCCATTTTAAACTCCAAAAACGGTGTTTTGATCTGAATGCGTTCATTCAAGGTATAGCCTCCAACTTCAAGGCGTCGGCAAAAAAACGTCTTCACCTGAGAGAAATGACCGGAGTTATTCCGATTGAAGCGGATCCTCGGCAATTGAAAGCCGTATTCTATAATTTGTTTTCGAATGGGTTGAAATTTAGTGATCATCAGGAAGGGCAGGTCTGGGCAGCCTTAACTGTAAAGAATCGACACGTTCTCGTCGCAGTTCAGGATAATGGCATTGGAATTCCTGACGATCAACTGGAACGAATTTTCGAACGCTTCACTCAGGTAGAGGGAAGTCCCAACCGACGCTTTGAGGGTACGGGAATCGGACTGGCTTTGGTAAAGGAAATTGTCACCCTTCATGGAGGGCAAATCACCGTACAAAGTAAACCTAATCAGGGATCGACTTTCACCATCATGCTTCCCTGTGGATCTGCCCGTGAGGATAACCTCGTGAACATTGAAGACAATGAAGGGCTGGCATTTCTTGACCCCAGTGGTTTCAAAAAACCAGAGGTTCGTTTAGAAGTGCCACTCTCTGAAACTGTAGAGGGAAAACCTTTAGTCCTTGTTGCTGAAGACAATGCCGACATGCGGAATTATTTGGTGCGGATTCTTTCCTGCCAGTACCTTGTCGAGCCCGCAGAAAACGGACTTCAGGCTTTTGAAAAGGCCAAGATGGTTAAACCTGAGTTGATTTTGACTGATGTCATGATGCCGAAAATGAGCGGGTATGATTTGCTGCAATCTATTCGGAGCGAAAAAACTCTATGCAATATCCCTGTCATCTTCCTTACCGCTCGCGCTGACGAGGAGGAACGACTCAAGGGACTCGAAAAGGGTGCGGACGATTATGTAATCAAACCCTTCAACGAGAACGAGGTGTTGGCTCGAGTTCACAACCTGATACGGTCAAGAAGGCAGGAACGGGAAATCAGGGAGCTTCGCGAACAAAAACTGACTCGTTTTCTTCCTCGTCATCTTGCTGAACTTGTCCTTGAGGGAAATGCTGACCAATTCCTCAAAGGTCATCGAAGAGAAATCACAGTGATGTTTATAGATTTGCGTGGATTTACCGCTTATGCTGAAATTGCCGACCCTGAAGATTTGCAAAATGAACTTCGAAAATATCAGTTTGAAATGGGGAGGTTGATTATCGAATTTCACGGCACATTGGAGAGATTCACCGGTGATTCCATCATGGTCTTTTTTAATGATCCCCTTCCTTCACCCAATCACACCGATCTGGCCTTAAACCTAGCACTTGCAATGCGGGAACGAATGAAGCAATTGTGCAGAGATTGGGAAAATCGAGAAATTCCGCTTGGGGCCGGGATAGGAATTGCCACTGGCTTGGCCACCATGGGTCTCATGGGCTTAGAGGAACGTGTGGACTATGCTGCCATTGGTCCCGTAGTTAATTTGGCCGCACGCTTGTGTGATATAGCTAAAAATAGCCAAATTCTCATTACCCAATGCATCTTTCACAAAATGGAGAAACGCATTATTGCCGAACCACTGGGAAACTTTCCCCTAAAGGGAATTCACCCCGCTGTTCCTGTTTATAACTTAATTGGACTACGACCTAACTGGGAGAATCTGTCCCACTGATTTCTGGTAGATCAATTTCCACTCAAAATTAACTAGAAATGAAATTTCTCGACAAAACAAAGCTTACCATTGTTCTATTTCATATCTCCGGAACCGTAATATGTAAGTTCCCCTATAGCCGAGACAGGCCCATGGAGCGAGTATCATGTTGTGATTACGAACTATCAGGGAATCACTGTAGGGCTTTAAGCTATTGATTTTATGAATGGATGGGAAACCAGAAATAAAATCAAGCACTTGGGAAATTGTTCATTCCTTTTTGCCAAGACGAGGGTCGGGGGTTCAAATCCCCTTTCCCGCTCCAATCTCAAGCGGGTAGTTTCAACTTTATTGCGACTCCTGCTTTCTCACCCTTCATTTGCCGGGGGGCTGAGGTTCAACTTTCAAATTCATGCCGTCTAGTGGCTCCCAAAGACTTTCCTCCTTGGTTGGCCCGGGAATTTTTACCAGTATTTCCAAATCCTCATTCAAATCTTTGAGAAAATCTTTCATTTGTCCAACTGTCATGGTTTGTCCCTTCCCATAAAAAATGTTATTTCCTTCTGCGCTGCTAGCACTTCAATTCTTTCCTTTTCTACATGAAAGAATAAAAAGACTCTGACAGGTCAGATAGATGAACTTTTTCACTATTTCCCACGCATTGGGAGGAAATTATTCCTTCCATTCAGTCGGTCACCAAAATCACCCACCAAGGGGTGGATTCTTCATGCATCCGGGAAAACTGCCTGGCAGTAAAACTGCTAGGAACGCCCTCCAGGACTGCCCCCCGGCGAATTTCCACATACCGGAACCGGCAAGGAATCTGCAGATCGTCCTTTGTCCCAATTTTAAAAGGCATAGGATCTCGCAGATTGGCCAAACGGGATAGGTCTTTTCTCTCTCCGACGGCCATGGTGAACAACTCCTTATACACTTCCCCAAAAATTCCCGGAAGAAGAGCTTTAGTAAAAATCGTATTGATTGGACGGAATCGATTATCCGCCAACAACTGGCTGAGCACCTCCCAAAACACCTCATCATCGATTGCCGAAAGAATACTTACCCTACTTCGTTCCGCCATGAATCGTATCAGGGCCAAGGGACCCAGTATGTCAAATTTCCAATGGGGAAAGGTTAAGGTGCGTCCCTGGTGAGAGACCTCCAAAACGTGTTCCCCTTCATAGCGGCTCTTGTGATAATCCCCCCGACTGGATTGAAGATATGTTTGGATAATTTCAGGAGCCACGCGACTGGGTTCGTAGGCAAAGGTGGGATTAGCCGGAGCATGGCACGTACTGAGGGTGTAACGAGGCAACCGCCCTTTGCCCTTTGAAAATGTATCCAGGCTCATGCCCCCCCAGAATTTAAATTGTAATTCTTCAGGCGAGAAGCTCTGCAAATATCGCTCACGATCCTGATTTTTGTGATAAACGCCGCCTACCCGAGATCCCGGCATCAACCGATCAAACGCATGCAAGGTTAGCGAAGCACGTTGCGTCCGTAGATAGGGGATATAGTGGTCCACCAATTCCTGCTCAAAGGACAAATCTCCAGCCCCCACATCTAACAGGGAGGGTGTGGCCGTATGCCGTAACGCGTCATAGGGATTTGAGGCATTTCGAATAATTTCCTCCCATCGGGCTCCGGACAGTTCTTCCGGATTTCCTTGACTTCTGCCATTGGCCAAGAGGCCCCATACCATGAGCGCACGCACGGCTTTGGAGGGAGGAAAGCCGGTCAATTCTTTGAGAACTCTGTTCCCCTCTTTGCTTCCGGAGGGTTTGGAGAATTGTTGCAGGGCATCGAGTAATCGATCACGAAGGGAAGAATCAAGCGAAGCCTCTTGTATACGATGAATAAGGGCAGGCAGCATGGATTGAAAGGTTTCAGAAACCATGTATCTCCTACTTGCCTCCCAGTGGTGCGGAAAGGATTCCCGACAGACCTTGATTGTCTCCCGAAATGCTGCCAACCCGAGTTCCCGTTCATTCATAACATGTCAACTTTAAATTGGAATGTTGACAAAGGCCGCCAGCGGCCTTCTTTTCCAGAGGCCTCAGGACAGGACCAGACGAGCCTTTTCGAACACTCCATGATTTTTCCAGTGGGTCTCAGTCCTCACATGTTAATGAAAAGCCCAAATATTTGAATAATCCAATTGCCCACTTCCGACAGACCCTCGATCCGATTCTTCCCGCACCTTAGCCGTTCAGAATATTCTGAAACAACCGAATGGCTCCCGAAATATTGCCCACAGGAGAGAACTATGCTACACCTTGCCTCGTTATGGTCACCCAATATTTTTCACGGGCGAAACCACACTTCCTCACCCTACTCCTGGGTATTATGGTGATGAGCGCCAGCTCCGGATGTGCGACGTCACAAGCCAACCCGACATTTGAAGTCAACCACATCTACGATGTTTCCCGGCAGCAAGTCACCACATTCAACGATCTGCTCCCACACCTCTTAGCCGCCGATGTGATCTATATCGGCGAGGAACATTATACCCCCTCACACCTTGAGGCAGCCCAGAAAATCCTGAATGCTCTCCTTGCCCATAACCAACACCCAGCGTTGGCCATGGAAATGTTTAGTTGGGATGGACAATCCGGGCTAGACCGGTACATCCAGGAATCCGACTTTACGACCGAACAAATGATAAAGGACTCACAATGGAACACCAATTGGGGTGGAGAGTTTGCCGATTATCAACCATTGGTGACCTTTGCCAAATCCCATCAACTCAAAATCTTTGGCCTTAACCCGCCACGCCCCCTTGTTCGCTTGGTCGCCAAAAAGGGATTAGCCGAAGCCTTGCAAGACCCGGAAATGGGAAAATGGCCCATTCAAGAAATCGTGACCGATAATCCCGCATATGAGCAATTAATCTTTGAACAAATTGAAGCGTGCCATCCCGGCTTGCCAAAGGACGTGTATCGCCGAATCTTCGAAGCATCCATCTTCAGGGATGAGGGCATGGCTCAGATTATCGCCAATTACCTCAACACGCGATCCCGGACCGACGGACCTCTGGTGAGCTACACGGGCGGCGGTCATATTCAGTATAAAATCCCTGTCCCTAAGCGGGTTGAACGAAAGCACCCCGGCGTCAAATCCGTTACCATATATCTCGAAGCATGGGATCCCTCCAAAAAGGAGGAGGTTCGTTCGGAGATGAAGGCCGGTATTGCCGATTTTCTCTGGCTTACCCCTTTGGGCCCCCAGGGTCTTCAGCCCCGTTGCGGCTAATTGGATTTTTTACCAAATTCTTGAAAAACGAAGGAGAACCAAACACATGGGCGACCCGATTATCATTCCACAACGAACCCCGTACGTCATGGACATGGAACCAGGAACTTATTATTGGTGCCGATGTGGGCGATCAAAAACCCAGCCATTTTGTGATGGGTCTCACACTGGAACGGACATTTCCCCTATCGAGGTGGAACTCAAAGAAAAACAAAAGGTGGCGTGGTGTGGGTGCAAACACAGCAAAAAATCTCCCTTCTGCGACGGCACACATTCCAGACTGGAATCGTAAATTACAGCTCTCGACTCATTGAATTACGCCGGATATTTTACACAACCGGGTTGGCCATCTTTCTCTCCTGGATGTAGCCCATAAAACCGTAGCCTTCGCAGCTACCCACACTCAAAACTTCATATTTGATTTAAGTGTTATAAACTAGCATAAAAAATCTAATTACAAATTACTAGCCAATAGCTTGCATCGCGGAAATAAAATTTACTACAATCCTCAACGATCATGGGTAGCTGATCTAGCAGTTGGAATGCTATCCCAAAAATTAGGTTATGTAAGATCTTTTCAATGTCCGAAAGTGAGGATTTTCGTATGAGGCGGATTACCAGCTTTCTGAGTGCTCTTCTTGTATTGGCCGCAAACCCAGCCTTTGCCAATGAACCAGGCGGAGGATATGAGGGGATTACGGCCATGTACTATGGAATGATCGGAGTCATCCTGGCTTATGGGGTCTATGACATTTTCTTCAAGAAGTCATAACACCTCCTGCATTCCATAACACGCCAATTAGAGAATAACCTTTTTACCCCTTCCCAAACATGGGAAGGGGTAGTATCTATATCTCAGTTGGCCGGATGCCCCGATCCATTTTGGAGGAAAGGCTCCAAGGATTGAAACACATTCCGAGCCACGATGGTGTAGCCTTCTGCTGTGGGATGAATTCCATCCGCCTGATTTAAGTCCGGGTGAGCGGCCACTCCTTCCAATAAAAATGGTATCAGTGGAAGAGTCAATTCCTGGGCGAGTTGTTCATACATTTTAAAAAACTTCCCGGTGTAAGCTTCGCCATAATTTGGCGGAAGGCGCATGCCTGCTAAAATGACCATCACTCCTTCGTCCCGCAACCGGTCAATGATGCTGCGGAGATTGGCATAGGTTTGTTCCAGAGGTAATCCCCGGAGTCCATCATTGACTCCCAATTCTAATATAACAACCGTCGGTCGACTTTTTAAAATCCACTCTACCCGTCGTATTCCCCCCGCTGAGGTGTCTCCGCTCACTCCGGCATTAACCACCTCATAGTGAAATCCACGTTCCCGTAAAAGTTTTTCCAATTGAGCCGGATAGGATTCCTCCGTTGACACGCCTAATCCAGCCGTTAAGCTATCACCAAATGCCACGATTTTAGGAAAGGATTTGTTCTTTCGCACCAAAAGCCCGGATGAAGATTGTTCTTCGGCTGGGTACTGGGCCCGAGAGTCTAACAAGTCGGAACTGCGATTCATGGATTCCGATACTGAAGAGGGGCTTTCCTCAGGACCACACCCCCAGATTCCCAGACAGAAGAGCACCAGGACTGATAGGATACATATATGCATAATAGCTGGATAAGGTCTCTCAACTCTATTATTCATCATTTGAACCCGTTTGTGTAATCAACGTGAATGTTCCTTCATCGTCTACGTCGCCTTCACCCTCTTTGACGTCCCAAACTCCAGCATCCCAGCTTCTCATTTCTGTCAATCATCTTGGAATGCAGCTTCGGGCGGGTAGTCAATCTGTCAAGATTTTACAGGACATTTCCTTCGAGGTCTTTACCAATCAGACAGTTGCTATTGTCGGACCCTCTGGAAGCGGTAAATCCACTCTTCTGGGATTACTTGCAGGCCTCGATCGACCAACACAGGGATCTATCCACATCCACCAGACTGACATCACGACCTTAAGCGAGACCGAAATGGCGCACTTTCGACGTAAGCACATTGGTTATGTATTTCAGGCCTTTCATCTCATTCCCACTTTGACTGCCCTGGAAAATGTGGCACTGCCTTTAGAATTGCAAGGAGTAACCACAGGTACATTACGAGCCCAAACACTTTTACAGTCCGTCGGACTGGAACATCGTCTCCACCATTATCCCGTTCAACTCTCCGGTGGCGAACAACAACGAGTAGCCTTGGCCCGAGCCTTTATTGTCCGCCCTCCGCTCCTGCTTGCCGACGAACCCACCGGCAATCTGGATAGCTCGACCGGTGCAATGGTGATTGATCTGTTGTGGGAACTTCATCAGCAACACGGCAGCACTCTCGTTTTTGTCACTCACGACATGTCATTGGCCGCTCGCGCACAACGTATCTTAACCTTGCGGGATGGAGCAATGGTCAACGAGCTCCCCCCCCAATTATTATCCTCTGGCTCAGAGGCATGATCCCCGTTTCTGTCAAACTCGCCTGGCGGGAAATCCACAGCGCCTGGTCTCGTTTCCTATTTTTGTTTCTCTGCATTGCACTCGGTGTCGGCGCCATTGTGGCCGTGGACCTGTTTGCCGTGAATGTCGCCCAAGTCATTCTTGGGGATACCCGCGCTCTGCTAGGCGGTGATATCGAACTGAAATGGCGACGGGCTATTTCCAACAAGGGCCATGACGTGCTGGCCTCCCTCCCTGACCGTCATATCGTTCTCTCCCACGTAACTGAAATCGCTGCAATGGCGACGGTGAACAACCCTAACAACTCCCAAGCGCCCCATCCCAAAATTACTTCTCAATTGGTGGAACTCAAGGCCATAGATTCAGCCTATCCCCTCTATGGTCGGTTGGTCGCGGAGCCTGATCTCCCGGCAGCGCAACTGCTGAATCCGCTTCAATCCAATTGCAGTCGCTCGCCGTGTTTTGGAGCACTGGTCCAGGAATCCTTGCTGATCCGGCTCAACCTGACCGTTGGCAGCGAGCTGCAGATTGGCCAAGGAAACTTCCTTATCACCGCCATACTGAGAAAAGAACCGGACAAGATTGCTAATGGATTTCGTTTGGGCCCACGGGTCATGATTTCCCAGGACGCGCTCAAGGCCACTGCCTTGATCCAAACCGGTAGCCGGATTCAGGAACGATATCGTCTGTCCATACCCAATTCTACCTCTCTTGAGCCATTGATGGGTGAGTTACGTGGGCGCCTTAGCCAGGAAGGAGCCCGGGTCACCTCATTTCGCGATGCCCAGCCACGACTCCGCCGGTTCCTTGACCAATTAAACCTCTATCTTGGACTTATTGGGTTTACAATCTTATTGGTCGGTGGGATCGGAGTGGCTTGCACGATTCAAGGCTTCCTCACACAAAAAATACCCATAATAGCTACTCTCAAAACCCTGGGAGCGGATTCTTCACAAATCATTCGGCTTTACCTCACGCAAAGCCTCATCCTGGGAGGGATCGGCAGTTTCTTTGGAGTCATAGTCGGCGTGGTGCTTCACCAAGGCTTACCGCTATTGCTTCAAGGCATTATTCCTGAAACCATGCCCATGAATCCCACGGTCGCTCCTATCCTGCGTGGGATGGTTCTTGGCATCCTCGCCACACTGGCCTTCTCACTCTGGCCTCTATTGGCCATCCGCAATGTCTCTCCGGCATTGGTATATCGACAATCGGTGAACCAGTCCCAAACTATGGCCAACACCCAATCCAGATTAAAACGATGGCGGACCATCCTCCAGCATTGGTGGAATGACCGGGCACAGGTCGTGGTCAGTATCAGCATCATGGTGGGCGTGACCGGCCTGGCCATGTGGCAAGCCCACTCACTGACCCTCGGTTTATTTTTTTCCGGTGCATGTGCAGTGGCGATTCTCCTCTTAATAGGAGGCACTGAAGTTCTGTATAGCATTCTCCGGCATGTGCCGATTCCTCAGCGGTATTTGTTGCGCCATGCAGTGAGGAATCTTCAACGGCCTGGAAATTTTACCAAAGCCATGACGTTGGCCATTGGAATTGGTGTCATGCTCATGACCACACTAACCATTGTGCAACGGTCCTTACTTGATCTGATAGGAAACCAGATACCCTCCCAGGCTCCTTCATTTTTTTTCATAGACATCCAACCGGACCAATCTCCCCAATTTATGGACGTGCTACAACAACAATTCCCTGGTTCACCGTATAAATTAGTTCCAGTGGTGAGGTCTCGCCTCACGGCCATCAACGGACAACCCATCAATCCTGAAGAGCATAAAGGCAAACGAAACGGATGGTATTTCACCAGGGAATACGTACTGACGACATCCCGGAGTCTGCCAGAAGATAACGTCCTCACTGAAGGACAATGGTGGGATTATACCCAGGAATCGGACGCAGATGGGGCGACGAGAGCATCATCAAATTTCCCCATGGTCTCCGTGGAGGAAGACGCCGCAAAAAATCTTGGACTCACCCTGGGTTCAACTCTGACGTTGGATATTCAAGGGGTGCCACTTGTCGCAAAAGTGAGCAGTCTTCGACAGGTGGATTGGGGAAGTTTTTCCATAAATTTTTTCATGATCCTTCAGCCTGGGTCTTTTGACGGCGCCCCGTTCACCTACATCGCCACAACCAGAGTGCCAACAACTCTCGAAGTCCCCTTACAGCAAGCCATCGTCGCCGCCATGCCCAATGTGACAGCCATTAAAGTGGGAGATGTACTGGAGAGTATTGGTCGGATTTTTCACCAATTGGCCCTGGGGATTCAAGCCTTGGCCCTGTTATGTCTGGTCACCGGCGCCGTAGTCATGATTGCAGCGATTTCCATCAACCGGTACCGGCGTCTGCATGAATTGGCAATTGTGAAAGCACTGGGAGCAAGTCGCAGGCTCCTTGTATTCTCGCTGGGAGTAGAATTCGGTGTCATTGGAGCCTTTGCAGGCCTTGTTGGACTGGGATTGGGGTGTCTCCTCTCCTGGTCTCTCTTGTACTTCTTTTTTGACCTGACCTGGACCTTCGATCTCTTCATATTGAGCACCGGTTTGCTTTTGACCATTCTGCTATGCCTCGCGACGGGTTTTCTCGGAACGTACCGATTGCTAGGATTTCCTCCCCTGTCCGTACTTCGTCAAGAATAAATCCCGCCCAACAGGTTGCAGGGTTTTTCTCCCAAAACCACACCCGCGCCTGGTGCTGCCTTCTCTCCTCGATATACCTCTCCGACGAGTTATCCATTTAGATACAATGTGTATGCTGTGGAATAACAACCTGTCCCACAACTGAGGCCCTAATACCTCATCCGCTTTTCATTCTTTAAAAAATCACAATGCCAATTTTAAAAATTTCGCCATCCATTCAACAGTATTTCAATGCGTTATATGCACGAGACCCCTAAAAGATCTCTCGTATCCCTTTTGGGTACATTCTTTGCTTCGTAAATGGCAAACACAAAGTATATGGATATGGGGGAAGCCATGGAAATTATTTTAGCCATCTGTATAACAGGACTTGGAATCTTCGGAGGCATGCTCGTCATTTGGAACGGGCAATACCCTGCACCCTTAAAAGAGCAGCGGACACTGCACGCACAGCAAACAGTGATAACTGGAACAACACAGACCTCTACCTGCACAACAGTTGTGTAGGAATCAAAAGGCATACCTACCGTGATGATCACAAACGAAGAGGAGACACTCAGCCTGCTCGATCCATCAGGATGATGGATTATTCAGCCTAAGGGTAAAAAGGAGACCTTGATGTCAAAAAACATACTCATTATTGATGATGATGAAATGAGTCGCAGATTGCTCCGGATGGTCCTGGAATATGATGGATGTCAGTGCGTGGAAGCCGAAAACGGAGCCACAGGGTTATCACTTATTGAATCAAAATCTTTTGATCTTGTGATTCTGGATAATGCCATGCCCGTCATGACCGGCATGGATTTTTTGGAACGGTTTCAGCATATCCCACGCAAGCCAGACATCCCGATCATTATGGTGACCGGATTCCTCAACGCCGTCGTTCGCGAAAACGCCACACGCTTAGGAGCCTATGCCATTATCGGCAAACCCTATGATTTTGGGGAATTACGGGCCATAGTCACTCAATTATGTCCTCCAGCCGGCTTCCCACAACCCCATTCTTTCGTGGTTTCCAACGTATCCCAAACCTATAGTCCCCCTCCAGCATGAAACAGGGATGAAGAAATGATTCCTTCAAAAAAAGCGTGCTCCTATGGCTAATGTCCAAATAACTGTTTCAGAACATCCGCTCCGTCTTGTAAGAGTTGTTGTAATTCCTGTTCATCTCCCTGTAAAACTTTCTCAATCCTCCGCTCTACGTTCGATTTGACCTGACGCCCAAAGGATTGCGTATCCAATTGCAGGAGCGGTTTCTGAACGGTTCCCAGAACGGTAAAAGGCAGCACTAACCTTCCCTGATGCCACGCAACTTTGGCCATCGGAAACCGCTGAATAATCCGGTCGCCGATCATCTGTGAAACGGCGAGATTGCCTTGAAGATGCAACGATTCATCAAAGGCGAGGCTTCCTGCCCCTGTCATTGAGAAATCGGGTGCCTCAACGGTCAATTGCCGAATCACCAATCCCCGGTCTTCCAGTTCTATGTTGGTATCAATCAAGGAAAATTTTGTCGCACCGGTGGATTTCTCCAGAAGGTCCGGTAGCTGAAGAGCATCTTCAATCCCTTGCATGACATCAAATCCAACTAATTGTCCATCCCGAATAATCAATCGGATTGGTCCCGTCATCTTTGATGGCCCGGAGGGCGAGTGCGCCGCACCCGCGACGCTCCAATGCACCTCTCCCGTACCGGTCAACCGGGGTGAGGAAGACCGTAAAGCCTGCGTAATTGATTCAACCGCAAAATTCGTGAACGTTCCCTGGAACGAGAGCAAGGGAACAGTTGGTGTCCCATCCCACCTTCCATGGGCCTCAAGATTTCCCCTAAACGCTTGAGCCTTGAGCAAGACCAGGTCCACCTTTGTCCCTTGGATCACTGTTTCAATACGGACCTGCTCCAGTGAAAAGGGGCGGTGCACGGAAAGCGCCCAGGGAAGATCTTCGGAGGCCAGAACAGGGGCCTCACCTGACAAAATCAGACGTCCAGGAGTACCTTGCCCCGAAAGGTGAATCGTCGTCCCACCCATTTGGAGATCAACGGTCAATGGATCAATCCTCACTCCTGTAAACGATTTCGGTGACCCCTGGGGGATCAGAAATGCTATCAGATGGGCCTGAAGGTCCTTGACGAACACAGGTCTATCCAACGCTATATTCAGGGGCAGATCATCCGTCGATAGGTCCGGAATCCGCACGTCCAACTCAAGCCTTCCATCCCTCACTTGGCCCTGTGCGGTTCCCTCTATCCTGCCTATGCTGCCCGCGAGATCAATCATTGACAGATCAACAGTGGATTGAAGGGGGCCAAATCGCCCGGTCATCTCCAATGGGAGCTGATTGGGTATCACCACACCCTTCATGCGCAGACTGGCCGTCTGTCCCAATTGAACGGAATTCGTGACAAACTCCAGTTGCTCGAGATGGTAGGAACGAAAGGGTTCTTTGGCACGATCCTCATACTGAAGAGTCCCTCCAGTCATGGAGAACCGCTCCACCGCAAACACACCGAATAAGGGCTTGAGAGCATTGGCTGGATTTGAATCCGCCTTCTCAGGCGGATGGAGATTGGGATCTTCTCCGACAGTGGCCAGATTCAACGTCCCATCATGCCTGCGGATAACGTGGACGCTCGGATCATGAAGACGCACATGCTCAACCTGAATGTGCCGGCGCAACAGGGGGAGCCACCGAATCTCCACCTCAGCAGAGGGAATCGTGACAAAGGCCTGAGAACTGAAGGACGGATCATCTCCAACCGTCATGCCCTTCATCCGAAAACCCAGTTTAGGAAAAACGGTTAAGCGGACATCCTGAACATCCACGGGTCGATGAAGGGCCTGCTCCAGAAAGGGGAGATACCGATCCCGATACCGATTCAAATCCAGCAAAACCGGAAGAAGCAGGATGACCACAATAACCAGGCCAATGAGGATAGCGAGACCAACCATGATAGTACTCTTCACGAAGACATGCTCCCGTCATGAGCCAGAGGATTCGGTAGTTTACCATGTTCTATTTCTCTCCGTAGATAAACCATCCTAAGATATCGACACCTCAAGGACTATCAGGTATCTTCAAGGGCCAACAATCACACAAAGAGGATATTTCCCGTGAACACCGTGAGTGAACCAGCTTCCCGTCTCCCTATTCGTCATGTCGTGTTAGTCGATGCCTCAGGATTTATTTTCAGGGCATTTCATGCCATCAAGATTTTGAACAGTCCGAATGGCACTCCCGTCAATGCCGTTTATGGATTCATCACCATGTTGATGAAACTCTTGGAAGATATGCAACCCGACCACATCGCCATCATCTTTGACTCCGCACGCAAAACCTTTCGGAACGAGCTTGATCCCAACTATAAGGCCAACCGCAGCGAGCCCCCAGAGGAATTGGTGCCCCAATTTGGCCTCGTCCGTGAGGCAACCCGGGCCTTTAATTTTGATTGCATTGAGTTAAACGGATTCGAGGCAGACGACTTGATCGCCACATACACCAAGGAAGCATTGGCAGCCGGCGCGGACGTGACCATTGTCTCCTCGGACAAAGATCTCATGCAGTTGGTCTCGGATCAAGTCAGTATGTTCGATTCCATCAAAAACCGCAGGATCGGGCCCGCACAGGTTCTGGAGAAATTCGGCGTGCCGCCTGAAAAAGTTGTCGACGTTCAGTCCTTGGCAGGAGATTCGACGGACAATGTGCCCGGGGTCCCGGGTATCGGCATCAAAACAGCCGCACAACTCATTCAGGAATATGGTGATCTGGATACCCTCCTGGCGCGCGCATCAGAAATTAAGCAGAACAAACGACGGGAAAGTCTCATGGAGCATGCCGAAAAGGCCCGCCTCTCCCGCGAACTGGTTCGTCTTCGCTTCGATGTGCCATTAGCCATCCCATTAGAACAATTGGAGCGACGCCAGCCGAACATGGAATTATTAGTCAACTTCCTCAATGAACAAGGATTCAAATCGATTCTGGCTCGCATACAAAGCCGCGTGAAGGGTGAACAGGAACCCGGGATCACTCCTTCTCCAACACCGGCCAGCGATGCACCAGCCACGAAAGATTCCGAACCAAGGCCGCTGCCTACCCAAGCCCAGTACGAGTTAATTCAAACAGTGTCAGCCCTTCAAGGCTGGGTGGAGGAAGCGACTCGTCGCGGGGTGGTGGCCGTCGACTGCGAAACCACCTCTCTCGATCAAACCAGAGCTGAGTTGGTTGGGTTCTCTCTGAGCCTGGAACCCGGCCAGGCCTGTTATGTACCTGTCGGGCATGTGGCTCCCGGATCCACGTCGCATCAGGATTTGCTCTCACACGATACGTCTGCTGCCTTACCGGAAAGACCGGAACAGATTCCTCTCCAGAAGGCGCTCGACATCCTTGGGCCACTGCTGAAAGACCCCGGGGTGCTCAAGATCGGGCACAATATCAAATACGACATGGTTGTGTTTCGCCGGTATGGACTCAACGTGTCTCCCGTGGACGATACCATGCTGCTCTCATACGTCTTAGAAGGTGGCATGCATGGCCATGGCATGGACGAATTGGCCGAACACTTTTTGGGGCATACGACAATCAAATTTAAGGACATCACGGGTACTGGAAAGTCCCAGGTCACGTTTGATCAGGTTCCTTTAGAAAAAGCGTTGGAATACGCGGCTGAAGATGCCGAAGTGACCCTGCGGCTCCATCAGGTCCTCAAGCCTCGTCTCATCAGTGAACACATGACCACCGTCTACGAAACGCTCGAGCGTCACTTAATTCCCGTGCTGGCGACCATGGAGCAAACAGGTATCAAAGTCGATGTGTCCCAACTCAAACAGGTCAGCCAGGAGTTTTTTTTTCGTCTACGTGAATTGGAACAAGAGATCCATCGCCTGGCCGGAAAGACCTTCAATGTTGGTTCCCCCAAACAACTCGGCGAAGTGATGTTTGACGACCTCGCCTTGGGAGGGGGTCAAAAAGGCAAAGCCGGCAGCTATAGCACAGGGGTCGATGTCCTCGAATCCTTAGCGGCCCAAGGCCATGAACTCCCGTCACGGGTCCTGGAATGGCGGCATTTGGAAAAACTGCGCAGCACATATGCCGATGCGCTCATCCGTCAAATCAATCCCGACACGAACCGGGTGCATACCTCCTATGCCATGGCATCTGCCGCAACGGGAAGACTCTCCTCCACAGACCCCAATCTCCAGAACATTCCTATTCGCACCGAAGAAGGTCGAAGAATCCGGCGCGCCTTTGTCGCGGAACCTGGTTGGACACTGCTTTCGCTGGATTATTCACAGATTGAACTGCGTCTGCTCGCCCACGTCGCGGATATTCCCGTACTCAAGAAAGCCTTTTGGGATGGCCACGATATTCATGCACTCACCGCCAGCCAGGTCTTCGGCATCCCCCTGGAACAGATGGATCCGGGAATTCGACGTAAAGCCAAGGCCATAAATTTCGGCATCATTTATGGAATCAGCGCCTTCGGATTGGCCCGCCAATTGAGCGTGGAGCCGGGCGAGGCCGCTGCCTACATCAAAACCTATTTCGAACAGTATCCCGGCATCCAGGATTACATGGAGCGCACCAAACAATTTTGCCGACAATATGGATACGTCCAGACATTGTTTGGACGTCGGTGCCATGTCCCTGGCATTCATGATAAAAATCCCGCCAGACGAAATTTCTCTGAACGAGCGGCCATCAATGCCCCATTGCAAGGCACGGCGGCAGACATCCTGAAGCGGGCCATGATCCGCGTACCCGCAGCCTTGGCACAGCATGGGCTATCCCCCAAGGCGAAAATGCTGTTAACCGTCCACGATGAGTTACTATTCGAGGTAGAAGAAGGGGCGGTCGAGCAAACCACTGCGGTCATCAAGCAGGTCATGGAAGGGGCCACACTGCCTGCCCTACAATTGTCGATCCCGCTAACGGTCGAAGCCGGACAGGGTCACTCCTGGGACAAAGCCCATTAAAAACAAAAAAAAGTCGTATAGGAGAAAGGAAGTTTAGAAATAATGGAGATACCGACCTATAGTGAATTATTAAAACTTGTCTGGTTTCTGGTGTGGCGACACGTGGTGATTCTGATGTTTGTGAGTATGACGATCGGATGGGCGGTTCCGGTGATCTTCAATAGCACGATCTCTGCAGACTCTCAGTATATTTTAGAAATCTGTATTTATGGGGTGTTATTCTTCGGCATCACCCCGTTTATATTGAAGACCCTGTTTCAAAAACAATTTCAAGGCTTTCAAGTCATCTTCCAACGCGAACCCGACTCACCACCACTTTCCTCATCATAA
>BQIW01000051.1 GCA_021604105.1 Nitrospirales bacterium
TCCATCTTCTGTGAAACCAATGATATAAATGGCATCCTGAAAATTTGGCAAATGGATTGGAAAATGTTTTTCTATTATTGCCTTAAATTCCTCGTAGAATGCCTTCTCTTTTTTAGCTCTTCCTTTTTTTGTTAGAGCATCAGTGGGACGTGGTGGTAAATAAAGAAGTAGAGAGGTATGGTGAACATTGTTTTTTACCGTCTCGATCTCCCACTCTATGCCAGCAGATTCACCAACGGTTAATACAACTAATCGAGATTGACTGAGCAATTCCTCCACTTTCTTCTGCCAGCCATGATGCCGCACAAAAATTCGATAAGCTCCCTGAGGAAAGATTCCTATTCGTGATTCCCAATTGGGCTCTCCTATCGATACAAAAGGTCCGATGGCATTAAGTGCAAGGAGGAAATCCTCGCTGGTACCTTGGATGGGGACAGTACTTTCGCCTGCTGAAATAACGTCATAGGTCCTTGATTGGTCTTCATGAAATGGACGGAGGAACAGCACCGGCGGTCGGTTGTCAATTTCGGCAATTCGGTCAAAAGGGGGTACCAGAAAATAGCTTGAAAAAATGACCATGACGGTGCATGTAATCAATCCAATGATGGTGAGCCAAAAGAAGCCAACTGACCATCCCTTTAGTGTCATTAAGCCGCTAACTAGCACTCCGCACAGCAAGCATCCAAACGTACCGATCAAATAAGTCGTATATCCAATCAGAGTCCTGGTGTTTTCAGACATGTGAGAACTCCAAACCCCGGTATGGCGCTTGTTTATTATGCGAACAACTCGAACATATCATTTCAAGAGTATTGCTAATTAATTTGGGGTTCCATTGTTAATTGAATGTTCTGTTGAATGTAAACTGCAATCCTTAAATATTGGATACACTCCCTTCCGCCGTGCATTGGAGGGTGGTGGCATCTGCATATACTCGCCCTGGTCGGACAAGGTTGACGCGAGATTCCGCATAGCGGTTAGTGTGTGCGGATGAGTGTGCCGAGGGTTTCGGTGTTATCAGCCATTGGTCGGTTGGCGGTGCCAATGCGTGGTAGGAAATTATAAAGCAACTGGGGCCTCACTCCTGGTTAGTTGGGCAAGACGGCTAGAACAGGTTCATCAAGACTCCTGTTCTACTTATCCTGCGAGTGTCCTGATTGCATAGATGGAATCTCAAACGGCTTGACGGCGGTTTCCCATTCTTTCCGGCAGTACCGGGTTTGAAAATATCGTTCGTCTACAAACACTACAACAACTTTGGTGTCGAGGAGTGCATCGATGTGCGCTTCAGAAAAGCGCTTTCCGGTTTCAATGTCCGATGTAGGCCAAAGGACAGGCCCCTTAGGTCACGATTAAGCGCTTCCGCATGTTGGCGGTTGGTGGTGCGGGCATAGGAAAAAAGGCGGGATGGGGCATATTTCGCCCCTGCTGAGACAGAGTTGGTGACAGTCATTGTAGGGTAGAACGAAGCCGCCAATTCTGGGTTGCATTTTCCATGAGCACCATTGTTTGCAAAAACTGAGATTCTACCTTTCACACCAAGTCTGTCATCCTAACCAACAGCGAAATATCTATGCCCAGGTTGAAGATGACACGGCTTAGCAGAATATTTCGTTACAGGGTCTTCCTCAACTTGCTCCATTCATTCATTGCCAAGAATTCATAGGACATAGTTTGAATGAAGGAGTGCAAGTTTCTATAAATCAAATTTCTAGGTTTTGGAATATTGATCCGCCAACTGCTCGCGCTTCATGTCTTCTCTACGGCAGAAGGCAACTATCAGAACAAAATCAGAGGATAACTTCAAGCATTTCTTGTCTCGCAATGGGTAAGTCTTAGGAAATGGGCTGTGTAACAGTCGAATGACTGGAAAGACCAAGCAGAGCGGCAGGTGTGTGAATGTTCTAACAAAGGACGGCCAGAAATCCAACAAGGAGCTGTGACAATGTTCAAGACGCCAATGAAAATTTTGGTGAGTGTGATTCTTTTCGGAATAATGAGTGGCTTCTTCTATTTTTCTTCTACGATCTTCGGGAAAACTACTCCAGCACCTGACATCATCAGTCCAATCTGGATTAACTCAGAGCCACTCAAGATGGAAGATCTCCGTGGCAAGGTGGTGATGGTGGAGTTTTGGACATTTGGATGCTGGAACTGCCGGAATATTGAACCCTATGTCAAGGAATGGCACGACCAGTACGCCAAGCAAGGGCTGGTTGTGATTGCGGTACATTCGCCGGAGTTCAAATACGAATATGATGTGAAGAAAGTCAAAGAATATGTCCAGAAGCACCACATTTCCTATGCGGTGCCCATCGATAATGAATTCCTGAACTGGCGGCTGTACCGCAATCGCTATTGGCCGACGCGGTATTTGATCGATAAGAAGGGAAATATTCAATACACCAAGATCGGTGAAGGTAGTTATGAGGAAACCGAAAAAACTATTCAGCAACTACTTGCCGAACCAACATAAACAGCCAAGTTTGTGAAGAGGTATACAACGTATCAATGGGTAGCGAGAAGGTTGGAGGAAAGCGCATTTGATGAAATCGTGATCCGGTTTCGATTAAGGGGGAGATAACAGGCTTATTCTTGACGACATTTCTTGAGTACCTCAGCCATTTCCTGATGGATATGGCCGTTAGTGGCGATCAGGGTGCTGCCATAGATTGAGTAGGGTGCGCCTGCGTAATTGGTTAACTTACCCCCGGCTTCTTCCAGGATGACTTTTCCAGCTGCAGTGTCCCACGGATTGAGTTGCAGTTCCCAAAAGCCATCGAATCGGCCGCAGGCGATGTAGCAGAGATCAATCGCTGCCGTGCCGGTGCGCCGCATCCCTCGCGCACGTAGGGTGAATGCGCAAAATTCCTTGAGATTGTTATCTGTGGCGGTGTGTACGTCATAGGCAAAGCCGGTGACGAGCAAGGCTTGGTTTAATTGAGGTGTTGCCGAGACCTGAATCGGTGTGCCGTTGAGTGTGGCCCCCTTCCCTTGTAGCCCCAGAAACAATTCGTCCCGTGTGGGATCATAGACCACCCCTAAAATACACGTGCCTTCATATTCCACCCCGATAGAGACATTGTACATGGGAAAACCATGGGCAAAGTTAGTGGTTCCGTCCAAGGGATCGACGATCCATTTGACGGGGTGGGTGGGGATGTCCTGCAGGCCCTGTTCCTCGCTGAGAATCTGGTGCTCGGGAAACGCCTGTCGGATAATCTGAATAACGGTTTCTTCCGAGCGTAAATCGGCTTCGGTGACGAGGTTGATGGCTTGATCCTTTTGATGGATCTGAAATCCTTTTTTGGCATAGTCGAGCAGGATCGCTCCGCCCTGCCTGGCGGCTTGAATGGCGATGCGGGTTAACGAGTGATATTCGGTAGGGGATAGTGGCATAGATGATGGGAAACAGACCGTTTTTCAGCATACCTGAAGTCTGCGGAAATCCCAAGCGTCAGGATGCGATCATGTGAATTTGTTGTGTAAATGTTTAAATGAGGTGAGGAGAAAAACACACCGGGAGTGGGTGGCCCCACCCCCGGTGGCACTGCAGGTGGGATCTACAGCTACTTCTTCTTGGTTTTTGCTTTAGCTTTGGGTTTCGCGGCCGCAGCCTTTTTCTTTGGAGCGGCTTTCTTTTTCGTTGCTGCCAATTCACTCACCCCCTTTCAAATCATACAATCATGCCCGTCAATGTGGGTCAGACGGCTTTGGTTAAAGATTTTTCGTGATTGACTTCGAATGTATTGGGCCCGACTTTACGAAAACGAGGGTCCCTTTTTAAGGATGTAGCAACCGACGTGACTGGAGTTTTTCCCCGGATAGGCATCCCGCCTTCTTTGAGACGTTGAAAAAGTTCTTTGGCGTGCAATGGGCGACCTACCTCTTGAAGAACCATGTACACTGCATCGGGTACGCTCATACCCACGTATTTGCTTCGGCCTAGAAGAATCTCCCTCGACTTAGACGCGACATCCGTGTCGGCTGAGGACAGGTGTTCCTCTTTTTCAGAGAAGATTTGGCTTGAGAGACTCGCCAGTTTTGCTTTGTCAGCTTCGACGCGATAGAGGGTTTTTGCCAACTCCAGATATTTCTCAACCGTCGCAATTTCCTCACCTACCTGCTCCCGTTTTTTTTGGAGATCCTTGAGTTTGCGTTCATAAACACTGATGCGCTGTTCCAGCCCATCGCTGATATCTTTGAGCTGGTCATTTTGGTCCTCCATTTCGCAAGCTCCACCATATGTTGAGCTTCATTTTATTCGTGTTTTAAAGCAAAGTCAACAAGCAAGCTTTAAATTTTTAATTTTAAAGGGTGACTTCAAACAAATATGCAAATTACGATTGGTTGAATATAGATCAATGACATGTTTGTAAAGAGATCATTATACAATTACATGATGACAATAAAAGCCTAAACTTAGTGGTTTAATATTTTAAAAATTCAATATTTGGTATGTTATTTACCCGTACGAATCATGAGTGTGACTTTTTAACTAGGTAATGTATCGTGGTAGGGAGCTTGTATCTGGATTTTTAGTATGGTGAAGACATCGGCCAGAATTTCTATGAATTAGCAAAAATGTCGCGATATCGTTTATTGATGAGGATTTCCAGTTTGGAAGTATGGTATGGAACAACACGTTGTTTGAAGCATTCCATGGAGAAAATGACGACAGGTTGTGTTGTAGAAATACCTAGTATTAATTTGGTATTTTGAGGAATTCTCCACCTTTCTTGAGGTGGCTGGGAAATGGAGGGATGCTATGATGAATGTTGAAATATTTGATTGTGGGAATTAGACCTGATGACCGAAAATGCCGTTCCTCTTAACCTCCTTGCCCTCAACGCGAATGAACTGAAAGCATTCGTTCAACAATTCGGTTGGCCGCGATATCGGGCCGACCAAATTCTCCGGTGGCTCTACCAACATCGTGCAGTGGATATTGAATCGATGACCAACTTGTCAAAAGCCGACCGGGCCAGGTTGCAGGAGGTGGCGACCATTCACCGCATGGGGTTTTCACCTCCAAAGACTTCAAGCGATGGCACCGCAAAGTTTGTGTGGAATTTGGAGGATGGGCTGGCTGTGGAAACGATATTGATCCCGGATGGTCGTCGACGGACATTGTGCCTGTCATCTCAAGTCGGGTGTACGCTGGATTGTGGTTTTTGTTTAACGGCCGAGATGGGCCTGAAGCGAAGTTTGCGTGCGCATGAAATTGTCGGACAGGTGCTGAATGTCCAGGCCTATCTGCCGGAAGGGGAGCATTTGTCTTCTCTGGTATTCATGGGAATGGGAGAGCCATTGGTGAATTTTGAGCCTGTCGCCGAAGCAATCCAGCGTCTTACCAATATTGAATGGGGGTTGGGTTTTTCCCCACGACGAATTACGGTGTCAACAGCAGGATGGATTCCGCGATTTCCAGACGTGCGGCGATTAGGCGTGAATTTGGCCATATCCCTAAATGGCACAACCAATGAACAGCGGTCACATCTGATGCCTGCAGTGAATAGGCGCTATGATTTATCCGAATTGCTCGATGCCTGTCGCGATTATACTCAATTCAGCGAACGCCCACTGACGTTTGAGTATGTGTTGTTAGCGGGGGTCAATGATTCACCTCATGATGCCAGGCGTTTGGTACGCCTTTTACAGGGAATCCGGTGTAAGGTGAATTTGATTCCCTTTAATGAATTTCCGGGTAACCCGTTTCGGCGCCCGTCATCGGGTGTAGTTGATGCCTTTCAGGATATTGTCAGAAAGAAAGGTCTGGATGTGTTTCTTCGAAAAAGCCGGGGAGACGATGTGTTGGGGGCTTGCGGCCAATTAGGTCGATCAGCTACTGAAGTCCTAAATCAGATGACTACGAACAAAAAAAGGAGTCTCCCTCTCTATGTTCAATCTTGAACCAACTCTGCAGGGGAAGTATGAGGCCCTGCAAAAAATCTTTGGCCATATGGGTTCGGTGGTGGTCGCGTTTTCTGGCGGGGTCGACAGTACACTCGTCTTAAAAGTGGGTTTTGACACGCTTGGGGATCAGGTTAAAGCGGTGACGGCGGTTTCGCCAACCTTTCCCGCACTGGAAGTGGAAGAGGTGAAACGATTAAGTACGGCGATCGGTGCGCCATTGCAATTGGTAGAAACGGATCAATTGCAAATTGAGTCATTTGTCAAAAATGATGCGACCCGATGTTTTCATTGCAAAACGGATTTATACCGGTTGCTTTCCAATCTTCGGGATGCCGTGGGATTTCATACCATTGTGGACGGGACAAATGTGAATGACCTGGGTGAAGATCGTCCCGGCATCACTGCAGCCCGACAACTCGGCGTGCGGAGCCCTTTAGTCGAGGCGGGACTCAGTAAGACAGATATTCGTGAATTGGCCAAAGGTTTGGGGCTAGCCAATTGGAATAAGCCCGCTGCTGCCTGTTTGTCTTCACGAATCGCCCGTGGCCTCCCAATCACGAAGGCCTATCTTTCCCGGGTAGAGCAGGCCGAGGCCTTTTTGAGCGCTCAAGGACTTGCACAGGTGCGGGTTCGCCTTCACGGCGATCTGGCAAGAATCGAGATTGATCCAACCCAAATGTCGATTTTGACAAAAGAACCGGAAAGATCCCGTTTAGTGGAGAAGTTTAAAAAACTGGGATTTCAAACAGTCACGCTTGACTTGGAAGGGTATCGTGCCGGAGGTGGAAATCTTTCCTCAACGAACGATTGAAACGTAGATCATGATTTTTGGGAGCGGGTCACTGGGAGCGTCTCACTTAAAAACCGTTGTTTGCAGGTGTTCATGGGAACACCAAAAGAAAAGAGGGAGGTGATTCTTCCCTCTTTTCTTTTGGTGCGCGGAGTTTTGATGGAAATGAACCTTAAGCGAATTGCTCATGCGTTTTGGGCTATTCCGAGAGAATGGGGAAAGGCTTAGTTTTTTGATTGAGCCGCGACGGCTGCAAGAGCTTCTTGTGCATATCGCCGATGGTCATCGTCCGATAAGCTTCGACCGATCACCTTTTCCGCAACCATAAGGGCCAACTCCGCGGATTGGGTTTTGATCTCTTGAATGGCCTTACGCCTCTCCCGATCAATGTCTTGAGTTGTTTCTTCCTTAATTCTCTGGGATTCGGCACGAAGCCGTTGCTCATTTTCATCAAGCAGTCGTTGAGCCTGTTGCTTGGCTTCTGCCAGGATCGTTTCCACTTCTTTGGCAGCCGACTGAAGCTTGCCTTCATATTCTTTGAGCTTTTGCTCTGCTGCAACTCGGTTCTGTTCAGCCTGGTCGAGGCTTTCCCTAATCTTTCGTTCTCGGGCTTCCATCGTTTCTAGGATCGGGGGGAGGGCGTACTTATAGAGCACCCAAAGGAGGATCCCAAATGACAGGAGTTCCCAAAATATCAGCGATGAAAAGAAATGTGAGTCAAATTGTGGCATAGGTCAGGAACCCTTTATCCTTTGCCCATGATGATAAAGGCAATGACCAATCCGTAGAGTGCGATGGCTTCGACCAGGGCAAACCCGATCCACATGTACTTGCCGACTCGGGCTTCTGCCTCGGGTTGACGGGCAACTGCCTCAATCATTTTTCCGAAAATATACCCGATGCCGATACCGGCACCTGCAAAGCCCGCGGCCGCTAGGCCCATTCCTAAAAGTGCTGCTGCTGCAGAATCCATTGTGGTGATGTCCTCCCAGTTTAAAAGGGACTAATTGTAAAAACGTCCTCTGATCGCTTTGTTCGATTTCAATTTAGTGTAAATGTATCGCGTCGCTGATATAAACGCAGGTTAAAACGGTAAAAATATAGGCCTGAATAAAGGCAATCCCGACTTCTAATCCATAGAGTGCGATGGTGAAGGAAAAGGGCAGCCATCCTATCAGGAGGCCGCCGGCAATAGTGAGGCCGAACAACACGCCAAGAATCACATGGCCTGCAGTCATATTGGCGAATAATCGGACGGCCAGTGAGATGGGTCTGGCTAATTGACTAATTAATTCAATGGGAATCATTAAAGGAAGAAGCCACCCTGGGGTGCCAGGTGGAACAAGTATGCCCAGGAATTTCGCCCCATGCAGTTGAAATCCGACGATAAGACTCAGTAGATAAACCCCGACAGCAAAAACGCCGGTGACAATAATTTGGCTGGTAATCGTATAGGATCCAGGTATAAGACCAACCAGGTTTGAAAATAAAATAAACAAAAAGAGGGCGCTGATAAGGGGAAAGTATCGCATCCCCGATGCTCCCATCGTGTCGTAGATAATCCCGCGAATGAAGTCAACCAGCAACTCCGCAAGACTTTGGAGTTTCGAAGGCACGAGTGCCCTTGCGCCACCGGCCCTTAATAATAAGAGCGTAACAAGTCCCACCACGACCCACATCATCAAGACGGCCTTATTGACAGAAACGTCAAGGCCGAAAATGGAAAGCGGAAGAAAGTTATGAAGTTCGAATGGATGTAACGGATCTTCCAAAACTAAACCTTAGTGTCTAGCGACTCATTATTTCCAACGCTGAGCTGTACGGTAGGCATTGCGAACTCCAGCGATTAATCCCAGTAACAGTCCTATCGCCACGCCCCATGGTGTGGTATCCAACACATACGAATCAATTAACCAACCAAGGAATCCACCGACGATAAGGGCGGCAAGAAGATCCGTCCCCACTCGCATTGCCTGTCCCAGCCCCGCAAACATTGGATCCTGAGAAGGTGCCATTTTTTTAATCGGCAAGGCGAGTCGTTGGAAGGGTTCACATTCAAACAAAAAATCCTGAAACATGTCAAGCAACAAAGATCCCATTTTACAATATTGTTATGGTAAGGTACGAGCAGCCAAGAGGGGGTCATGAAGCCTCTTCGCGGGTTCAGTTCCGATTTCATTTTTGACCAATTATGATGATAAAACATTTTGTGGCACTCATGGTCCTGGCGGTTGTCCCGAGTGGAAATCCGGTGTGGGCCACTTCATCCGGGGTTGATGATTTGCCGGATTTAACGGGTGGGGTAGTGCCTGTCATTCAATATAAGCAGCTCGACCCCTTCTCTGGAAACGATATATTAACATCAGTCAGTGAGGTTGAATATACGGTGAAGGTTAAAAACCAAACGGGCAATCCATTAATTGCCGATTCATTGGTTATTGTCGTGGATTCTGTCCTGGAAATTTCTGGAAAAGAAATCATCAACCGTGTCAAAATCGAAGGATCCGATGGGATGACACAGGATGGAAAACCGTTTTTCAGAATTCCCAGTACCGGCCCGGAACTTTCGCCCTATGGAGTGAGTGAGGCGGTCACCATACGGGTGACGAATCCCGATTTTCTTCGATTTTATCCTCCTGGTGTTCGGGTTCGGGGTATTCGGATGTCTTCTGAAAAAGGCGTCAAGGATCTGGTGGAAACCCTGTTGCAAAAGGGTTTGTTGTCTCAAGAAGACGCCAGGCGGGTGTTGGAGTCTCCTTCATCAGGTAGCCCGTAACCCTTGTCATACCCTTCCAAGCATGCCGAACGAGGAGCTCCTTCCTCAGATCATTCGAGTTCGTGTTTTCCGCTTATTCAGCATTGCTTCCCTGCTTTTGATGATCCCTTTGATCTCTTTAGCCGAGTGACCGGTTATACTCCGCATTCATTTTTCATGGAGCATGATGCCGTTCAGGAAGGAGTGGTCCACCGTTTTTCTTATTTGGGGTGCGACCCCTATCGCATCGTGCGAGGGGAGGGACACACGTATGAAACGGTTTCGATGGATAGGAAGGAAACCCACATTGGGGATCCATTCGCGTTGTTGCAGCGTACCTTTGTAGATCAGCCCGTCCGTTCGCGGCCCCACCTCCCGCCTTTCCAGGGAGGAGCCGTCGGCTGTTTCAGCTACGATCTTGTTCGTAGATTTGAGTTGTTACCGGAACGCCTACGGGATGATCTGCATTTTCCTGATCTGTACTTTCTGTTTGTCGAGATGTTTGTCATAGTGGATCATCACGCCCCAGGGGCCTGGCTGATCTTTTCGCCTTCGCCAGACCGCCTGGCGACCGAAAGCTGGGATCACTTATATCGAGAAGGGCAGGCGCGCCTGTCTGATCTGCAAGCCAAGGTGATGATCCCTGGAAATCTCCCGACGAAGATGCACTCCGCCAGGTCTTCACTTCGCATAGAGGGGGAACAATCGTCTCTGGAGTATATGGATCGCGTGCGTACCTGCCAGCAGTACATTGCTGCGGGAGATATTTATCAGGCTAATCTCTCGCATCGATTTCGGATAGAGGATGTGACTCACGGTTTTGCAAGCCAGGTGGAAGCCGGAGCCGACTTATATCGGCAATTACGTAAGGTGAATCCCTCTCCCCATTCAGCCTTTCTCGTGTTGGAGTCCGACGTCATTGTGTGTAATTCCCCGGAACGATTAGTACGCCTTTCAGAGGGTTATGCAGATATGCGTCCGATCGCGGGCACCAGGCCTCGTGGCAGAGAACCTCACGATGATCGACTCCTGGCGGAAGACCTGTTGTCGTGTCCCAAGGAACGGGCGGAGCATCTCATGTTGGTTGATTTGGCTCGAAATGACCTGGGGCGGGTGTGCGAGTATGGATCCGTTCGGGTCAATGAGTTCATGACGGTAGAGCGCTATTCCCATGTCATGCATATGGTTTCCCAGATTTCCGGCCGTTTGCGGGACCCTTACCATGGTTTCGACCTCATTCGAGCCACATTTCCCGGAGGGACGATTACCGGAGTGCCGAAGGTCCACTGCATGGAACTTATCGAGCAGCTTGAGCCGGTTCGTCGGGGAATATATACCGGGTCGATAGGATTTATTGGATGGAACGGGAATCTTGACTTGAATATTGCCATTCGCACGTTGTTGCTCAGAGAAGGACACGGATTCCTCCATGTGGGAGCGGGGATTGTGGCCGATTCCGATCCGGACCGGGAGTATCAGGAAACGCTCCAAAAAGCCGAAGCATTTTTTCAAGTTCTGAAAGGCAACTGCTGATGATAAATCGGGGATAGGAGATGTGGATATTTCTCAATGGTGAGTTTGTAAAAAGAGAGCAGGCTCGGATTTCAGTCTTTGACCATGGGTTTTTGTATGGGGATGGAGTTTATGAAACTCTCCGCGTCTACGGCGGACGAATTTTTTTATTAGAACGGCATCTGGCGCGACTTCGACGATCTTGTGAGCTGATTGGCCTGGTTCTTCCAATCCAGGATGATGCCTGGGCCCCCATCATGACCGAAATGCTGATTCGGAATGGGCTTCAGGATGCCGCTCTCCGCGTGACGATTTCTCGTGGAGAAGGGGAACTCGGGATTGACCCTGGTCTCTGTCCCCGCCCAACTACCGTCGTGATGGCAAAGGCTGTCGTGTCCTATTCTGCTCACATGCGAGAGCAGGGAGTCCGGTTGCAGCTCGTCTCAGTTCGACGGAATCCAGAGTCTGCCCAATCGCCGCAAATTAAGTCACTGAGTTTTCTCAACAATATTCTGGCCAAGCAGGAAGCCGTGCAGGCCGGAGCGTTTGATGCCCTGATGTTGAATATGGATGGTCATGTGACGGAATGTACGACGAGCAATATCTTTTTTGTGTCCAACCACCGGTTGCATACTCCTTCGGTTGCTTGCGGGATCCTTGAAGGGATCACTCGGGAAGTGGTGATGGTCTTAGCCAGGGAGTTAGGGATTGAAGTGGAAGAAGGGGCGTATGCGGCCGCGGATGTGCTTCAAGCGGATGAGTGCTTTATGACGAATACGGGGCTGGAAATTATGGCGGTCTCTCAAATTGGAAGAAATCCTATTGGTCAAGGCAGGAGTGGGGAAATCACGATGACCTTATGGCGGGCTTTCCAAGAAAATTTAGAACGATGGTTGGGACCGGTTGTTACGGGCCCACACCCATCGTGACATTCAACTCCGTGTGGTTTTTCCTATTTCCTTCCGGGTACCCTCAGTGGCCTTGGAAGGAATTTCCTGTTGACAGTGGCTATGGGTTTTCCAGGCTAAGCCTTTATAGAACGGAAAGTCTTCACGGAAATGCGCGCCCACACTATTGGCTCTCCACAGTGCAGATTCGGCAATGCATTGCCCAACCAGAACCATATTTCGTGTTTCTAATCCTGGCCGGTTCCACGGAGCCGCCGACAGCTTGTGTGACCATTGCTGAATCTGGTCGACCGCTTTCTTGAGTGAGTTCCCTGTTCGCACCAATCCGACTTTAGACCACATCAAGCGCCGCAAAGAGTTTCTAATTTTTTCCACATCTTGAGTGGACATTTTCCGGCCAGTGGGTTTTCGGAGAAGGGGGGAATCCGAGAAGTTGGGTGAAGAGCCGCTCGTTGAACATGTTGAAGCGGTTTGAGCTGCACGATAGCCAAAGACCAGACCTTCCAGCAAAGAATTGCTCGCCAGTCGATTCGCACCATGCACGCCTGAGCAGGCCACTTCCCCGGCTGCAAACAGGCCTGGAAGGGTAGAGGCCCCATGCAGATCGGTTTTGACTCCCCCCATAAAATAATGAGCACTGGGGGAGACGGGGATCCATTCCTCAGTGATGTCGATATCGTACCGTAAGCAGGTTGAGTAAATGGTGGGAAACCGTTCTTTCAAAAATGTTGCTCCCAAATGCGTCACATCTAAATAGACATGGCGAGCTTTGGTTCGTTGCATTTCCGTCCAGATCGCTCGGGATACAATGTCCCGCGGCGCGAGTTCCTGGCTCGGATGATAGTTTTTCATGAAGCGTTCGCAGCGATTGTTACGCAAAATTCCTCCTTCTCCTCGTAGCGTTTCGGATAGCAAAAAGGGAGGACTCGAGGGGAGATACAATGCGGTCGGATGAAATTGGATGAATTCCATATCCTCCAGCACGGCGCCGGCTCGAAATGCCATGGCAATCCCATCTCCGGTCGCATTGGCTGGATTGGTGGTTCGAGCATAGACTTGTCCGGCACCTCCTGTGACCAAAATCGTGGCGGGGGCATAGACGATCTTAAGGTGTCCACTTAATTCATCCAGGATTAATGCTCCCCGGCATTGTCCATCATGGATACACAGCTCAACTGCCACATGATTGCCCATCCATGTCAGATTTTTCAGCGTTTGGGCTTTAACGCTGAGCGCACGAACCATTTCGCTGCCAGTGGCGTCCCCTCCGGCTCGTAACACCCGATGACGGCTATGGGCTCCCTCTCGCGTGAACGCCAATTTGCCATCAACTGTGTCGAATTTTGCTCCCCATTCGATCAATTCATGTATGCGCGAAGGGCCTTCTTCAACGAGTATTTTGGTGGCTGGTCGCGAACAGAGTTGATGCCCGGCTTTGAGGGTATCTGCCAAATGGAGCACCACGTCATCTTCTTCACTGAGGGCCACCGCCACGCCTCCTTGGGCGTAAAAGGAATTATTGTCCTGGGGTCCACCTTTGGCGACCATGGTGACTCGTCCATGTCGACTCAATTCAATTGCGGCTCGAAGGCCTGCCACCCCCGCGCCTAATATTAGAAAATCGGTGGAAATCACGTGAGAGGAATGGTGAGATGTGACAGCGGAAGGCATGGTAATGACTGGAACAGGGACAAAGAATTGATGATTATGAGGGAAAATTGAGACGGTGTGTCACACCAAACGGCAGGTCCCCTTCGACCCTGCGGAGCAGAATGACTTGATTGCCACTCCATAACAGGATTCCATGACCGCTGGCTTGAGCGGAGGATTCCTGGGGAGTGCGTTCCCAGTTGCCTTGCCAGGAAACAAAGGACGAAATTCGGTCACCATCAATCACCATGCGGTCGATGGTCAGGTTTAGCTGAATACTTGAGAAGGTCGCAAAGTCTTCCCGAACATTGGCCTCCAGGCGGTCAAGATTTTCCAGAGGAAGGAGTAATTCCTGGAAGCCGGAGGCATCTTGATTGACATAGGCGGTTTCCAATGCTTTGATGGCCTGCACTATTCGTTGGAATCTGGCGTGGTCCTCAGGATATTTGGGGGCTTTTTTCGAACATCCCGTTCCGGCAAGCGAAAACATGACCGGAATTGTTAGCAAAAACACAAAAACCCGTTTGTTTAAAAACCGAAGTCGAATCATGAAATTCTATCATGAAGAAGAATGCCGTAGGGGGTCAAGAGAATTTATAGAAAGTAGATGATTATGGTGTGACGGAACAGGTATGATGCAGATGGCTTCCTTGACACCTTTCTTGGCCCTATGATAGGTAGTCAGCCGGCATTTGGGGCAAGTTACCCAATACGCGGAGAGAATTTTTCGAACCACGGTATACCAGGAACGATTTCACCCAGGAAAGTAACTTTATGTCGAGTGTTGTCAAAAAGCGGAGGAAAAAAATGCGTAAGCATAAACATAAAAAGCTCCTTCGCCGAATGAAATTTGCCAAACGTCGTAATTAATTTCCATAGGCCGGGATGGTCAAGGGCTTGCATATGACCCAGGGGAAAAAAACTCGTATTCGGGTCCGTTCCTCTTTGTCATCTTATGTGGGAGATATCTTGATCCCGCCTATGCGAAATCGAATCTCAGATGTTTTAAATGATGAGTCTGTCTTGTTTATTAACCTAACAGACGTGCTGATCAATGACACTGAACATTCTCCGTTTGTGGCTTTAAATAAAAATCAGATCGAATCGGTTATACAACTCGACTAGCCGCCAATTCGTCTTTTCTCTCGCCTGATTACACCTTCCGATTGTGGTTTTGGGGCATCCCATTCTTTCCCTCAACGGATGATATTACGTGTTCGAGTAAGGCTTCTATGAACTATTTGTCTCGATTTACTCCCTTCCTTCGTCCGTATTTGATGACCATGGTCGGTGCGGGGGTCTTGGTGATGGGCGTTGCCGCCTGCAATCTGTTGCTCATCCGGTTGGGCGGCTCATTGTGGGATCTTATTACGGTTCAACGCGATTTACCGAAATTGACAAGCATGGTGTGGGTCTTTGTCGGGTTGGTGGTCGGACAGGGCCTCTTATCCATGGCTCATAGTTATTTGACCGCGCTGGCTTCCCAGCATGTGATGGCGGATTTTCGGACCCACGTTTTTTCCCACCTCCATCGTTTGTCACTGAATTTCTTTGCAAAACGGCGAACAGGAGAGTTGATTTCCAGATTGATGAACGATGTCGGGGTGATTCAAAATTTGTTAACTGAAACCCCGATGGATGCCCTGAAGCATCTCGTGACTATCATTGGGGGTGTGGGATTTCTTTTGGTGATGAATTGGCGGTTGTGTGTTCTGATTCTCATTCTTTTGCCTTTGCTGGCCCTCGTCGCCAGGATATTTGGAAGGCGGTTGAAAGCCTTATCCATGCAGATTCAGGATCAAACGGCCCACGTTACCACATTGATTGAAGAAGTGGTGTCTGGCATTCGTGTGGTTAAATCGTTTGTTCAGGGTAAACGAGAGGACGCACGGTTTCGTTCAGCCGTCGAGACTTTATTAGCGACCACCATGAAACGGACAGCGGTGTTGGCTGTTTTTGTTCCCGTGATCACCTTCTGTACCTTTGTGATGGCGATTGGCGTCTTATGGTATGGGGGCAAACAGGTCATCGAAGGCCAGCTGTCGCCTGGGGAATTATTTGCCTTTGTTCTTTTTGCGGGGATTTTAATCGGCCCGTTTGGGTCAGCTGCCAGAATGTTCTCCCAAGTGAAAGAAGTACAAGGAGCGATGACCCGGGTGTTTGAGCTTCTGGATACCCCACTGGAAATTCAGGATAGTCCGTTGGCGAAGGCCTTAACGCCCATACATGGGCAGGTACAGTTCGATCACGTGCAATTTGGCTATGAGGGCCGATCCTCCGTGTTGGATTCGGTATCATTTTCAATTCAGGCCGGGGAATGTGTGGCGTTAGTAGGACCCACCGGAGCCGGGAAGACAACTATTGTGAATTTACTGCATCGCTTTTATGATCCAACTGCCGGTCGGGTGCTTATCGATGGACATGATCTCAGATCCATCCAAGTAGAGAGTTTGTATCACCAGTTGGCGCTTGTGCCGCAGGAAACGCTGCTTTTTGGTGGAACGATCGCAGACAACATCGTGTATGGTCGAGCAGACGCCTCTGAATCTGACATGATTGAGGCTAGTCGCCGAGCCAATGCGCATGAATTTATTCAGTCGCTTCCTGATGGCTATAATACAATTCTCGGTGAAAAAGGGATCAATTTGTCTGGTGGGCAGCGGCAGCGCATCGCCATTGCCAGGGCGCTGCTCAAGGACCCGAGAATTTTGATCCTGGATGAAGCAACCTCAGCATTGGATAGCCAGTCTGAATCGCTGGTCCAGTCGGCCTTAACGGAACTGATGAAGGGACGCACGACCCTCATGATTGCGCATCGGTTTTCTTCTATTCAGCGGGCGCATCGTATTCTGGTCTTGCATAAAGGCACGATTGTGGAAGAAGGCCTGCACGAAGAACTGCTGGCCAAGCGTGGCCTCTATCATCACCTCTATACACTAAGAGAGGTGGAGGGCATAACGGAGCCCCTAGAAGACTCCGCCCAACCGTTATCCCAATAAAGAGTCATACAAACCAAGCGAAAAAAGAAGAAAAGCAGGTCCCTATCCTGCCCGCAATTGAAACGGGAATAGGTAGCGGTTGAGAATTCGTTAACCCGGTTCTCGTGAAAAATGGGGTTATTGAATTTTGGAGAAGTCGGCTGGGATGTTAATCAGTTTTCCATCAGGAAAAAACACGGCCAGGGTTCCAGGCGCCATTGGATCGAAGTCGGCATAGGCAAAGCGGGCTGTAAACCTCGACCGAAAGCTGACGGTATCCCCCGGAATTTTTCGGCCGCGCTCAGGCGGGCCAATATCCACAGGGCGAATGGTTGTTGAGCCTTGCTGGAGAGCAATCTCTGCTCCTTCCGCAAAGAACTCATCTTCTCCGCAAAGGCGAACCTCAACCTCAAGGTAGGGCATTTCCAGAATTTCCTGGATTTTGGCTTCTGGCATACGAATGTCTTGTTTCTGGCGTTTGGATTCTGCCGCTTCGCGGCGGCCGAAGTATTCCAACCAGTAGAGACGCGTTCTTAAAATGGCATGTGCCCCACAGGGTTCCACTTCCGGGTCAGCGCCGACCCGAACCGCGCGCTCCGAGGCTTTCATTACTGCAGCCACATCCTCTACCGAATCGGCTTGTTCCATAGTTTTGCGACCAGCTGCCATTGCCTTATGGGCTTCATCTAATGTAAGGGATAGCTCGATAGCGGAGGAGAGCGATGGGTAAGTCCCCACACCGATCACGGTGACGGCACAAAAAATAAGTGGGAGACGAACGGACAAAGACAGCAATGAAACCATGCGCATTCTCCTTAGTACTTTCGAGGCATGACTCAGTATGAATGCCGGAATTGTAGAGGACACCTTAAGCCATTGCAATCCCTGGATGGTGCCCGGTCAGAGGAGGGCATGTCCGGACAAATTCATACACTGGACGGGGTGGGAAGGCTGGAATGGGGCTTTTTTGTAGTTGACTCCCTCAATCCGCTCCGGTAGATTAGCGGCCTGTTTGATTAATTACATACATAGGTGGGCCGTCCCCCTACGGCACCAGTTATTTGGGGTTCTCGCCTCAGGTAAGCAATCCCTTATCACACTGAATAAATGTCGGACGTCAATTTCCCTTGAAGGGGTGTGGATTGCGAAGGACACCATCATGGAGAAACAATGAATCTTGAGAAAGTTGAGCGTGTATACAGTGCGTACGCATCTGTTTATGACCATACCTTTGGTAAAGTTTTTCAGCAATCCCGCGAATCGGCAGTCCGAGGGCTTCCTATTGAGCCTGGACATCGGGTTCTTGAGGTCGGTGTAGGAACCGGAGAAGCCCTTCCTCTCTATCCCTCCTGTTGCGAAGTCCTTGGTATTGACCTCTCGGATGGCATGTTGGAACATGCTCGACGTCGGGTTCAGGAGCACGGCTTGAATCATGTGACCCTTAAGAGAATGGATGCCGGGAAAATGGATCTTCCGGATAATCATTATGATATCGTGATGGCGGCCTATGTCGTCACGGCAGTTCCTGATTATCGAAGTGTGGTGGACGAAATGATTCGAGTGTGTAAACCCGGTGGCCGGATTATTATGCTGAATCACTTCAGCAATGGGAATAAAGTAATTGCGGCAGTGGAAAAATGGATTTCTCCACTATGTAAGCATATTGGTTTCCGAACCGATCTGGCATTGCACACGGTCCTGGAAGGCACGTGTCTCATGGTGGTCAATAAAAAGAAAGTGAATCCGTTGCGATTCTGGCATTTAGTGGAATGTGTGAATAAGAAGAATGGGCAGCAGTCGTTGTTCACAAATGGTTTTGCGTTGAATGGACATTCGTAAACCTTTCCACCCATTTCTTCCCTCACATCCCTCCCTACCTTCTGACCTATTTCCTTATTTAAGCCATATTGTGACGTAGGGTGCGGCCTGTCCCTCGTGGATTGGCTCCGAGTTCTGAACCAACCCCAACATTTGCTTCATGAAGATTGCCCACTGCCTCCAGCATGTCTTGTTTGAAGGTCCTGGAGTCTTTCGTCAAGCTCTAGAAACTCGTGGGTATGCTGTACGAAATGTGGTCGTTCCTGTTGAGGGTTTGCCTGCAGATCCAGGTGATTTTCTGCTCATCATGGGCGGACCGATGTCCGTGAATGATCGTGAACCGTGGATTGAGGCCGAACTCCAATTTGTGAAAACGGCTCTTGCGCGTGATATTCCTGTCTTGGGCATTTGCTTTGGCGCCCAACTGTTGGCCAAAGCGTTGGGCGGTTCGGTGGTACCAGGGCCGAAGTTTGAAATTGGTATGGGTTCCGTGTTCCTGACCCACATGGGAAAAATCGATCCCATCTTGCGTGTCATGCCTCCTGACTTTCTCGTGTTTCAATGGCATGGAGAAGGCATCACCCTTCCTCCCGGAAGCACGCATCTGGTGACTTCTGCGGATTTTCCCGTTCAAGCATTCCGGATGACGGATCGAACGTATGGCCTTCTGTTTCATTTGGAATTGGAGGAAGTGGACGTGGGGCTTTTATGCCGCGAATGCCCTCAGGACGTAGAACGGGGTGGAATGGCACTTGAGTCAATCCAAGCCCAGTCCAGACCTCATCTGCCTAGGCTTCATCAATTGGCTGATCGCTTTATGGAACATTTGGTTCGGGCTTGATGACACCTGCCTCGTAATTCATGTTCCCATATCCCGTTTCGAAATGCTTTTTTCCGGGACGGTACCGTAACGAGTTCCATATTTGGTACCGTAGCAGGTTCATATTCACTAGTTTTTGAAAAGGAGTACGAATTCATGGCAGGGTTTCCTATTCAGTACGCAGAAAGAATCCGCACGCTCCCCCCTTACTTATTTGCCGCCATCGATGACATGAAGCGCAAGGCCATCGAGCGTGGCATGGATATCATCAATTTAGGTATAGGTGATCCTGATTTGCCGACACCTGAACCAATCATTGATTCATTACGACGCGAGGCGGGGAATCCCAAGCACCATCAGTACCCGTCGTATGATGGCATGTTGTCATTTCGGACTGCGGTCGCCGATTGGTATCAACGTCGGTTTAGCGTGACCCTGGACCCTAAAACAGAAGTTGTGACACTGATCGGGTCAAAAGAAGGCATTGGCCATATTCCATTGGCCTTTATCGATCCGGGCGATATCGTGTTGGTTCCGAGTCCCGGATATCCGGTATACCCCGTCGCAACCAGTTTTGCCGGGGGAATTGCCTACACCATGCCGTTGACGAAAGAGAATGGGTTTTTGCCGGACTTGTCTGCCATTCCCAAGGATATTGCCCAAAAAGCCAAAATGATGTTTCTCAACTCCCCGAATAATCCTACGTCGGTGGTGGCGAGCAAGGAGTTTTTCAAACAAGTGGCGGACTTTGCGCAAGAGCACAAAATTATTGTCTGCCATGACGCGGCCTATTCCGAAATCTATTATGACGGCAAACGGCCGGCGAGCTTTATGGAAGCGGCGGGTGCAAAAGACGTGGGGGTGGAATTCCACTCGCTGTCCAAAACGTACAATATGACCGGTTGGCGTATCGGGTTCGCCGTGGGACGGAAGGAAGTTATCGCGGGTTTGGGGAAGGTCAAAACTAATATTGATTCCGGCGTGTTTCAAGCGATTCAGGAAGCAGGCATGACCGCGTTGCAACTGGAAGATTCGGTGACGGAAGACTTGCGATCGATTTATCAAGAACGGCGGGATGTCCTGGTGCCCGGCCTGAAAACCATGGGATTGGAACTGGATTCGCCGTCGGCGGCGTTTTACGTCTGGATCGGCGTGCCGAAAGGGTATACCTCGGCGTCTTTCACGGCGCACCTTATTGAGAAAGCTGGTATTGTTACCACGCCTGGCAATGGATTTGGCGATCCCGGAGAAGGCTATATCCGAATGACGGTTACGACCACAAAAGTTAAATTGGCAGAAGCGGTGGAACGAATGAAAAAGATCGGCTGGTAGCTATTTATTTCGGCGGATCTGTGGACAAACAAATGACTCAAGAAATCGTGTTTATCGCCTTTGGTTCCAACGCAGGAGATCGCCAGGATTTGTGCGACCGGGCGGTGGCCCTGATGAATCTTCTCCCTCTTTCCCGTGTCACCGGAGTGTCCTCGTATTACGAATCGGAACCGGTTGATCCTCAGGGAATGTTGGGGCCCACCTGGTTTTATAATGGTGTAGTGAGGCTGGAAACCACACTCAGTGCTCAACGACTTCTGGATATTCTTCAAGAAACCGAACGAGCGTTGGGCCGTGATGAAGACAACCGTCGCGGTCCACGCACGATGGATTTTGACCTTGTATTTTTTGGCCAACAGGTGATTGAACAACCAGGACTCACCGTTCCCCATCCGCGCCTCCATCAGCGACGATTCGTGCTGGAACCGCTTGTGGAAGTAGATCCTGATTGGACTCATCCGGTGTTTCATCGTTCGGCGAAAGAGTTGTTAGAGTCTCTGACAGATACCAGTCAGGTCAACAAGTTGGATGTCCTCCCCGGGGCGAAGTTTGGCTCACGACAGGCCTGCTCCGGGCCTTCCGCTTGATCCATGCGCGTCATCCATTCTGTTCGAAATCTGCATAGCTGGAGAAGAAAACAGGAGTTGTTGCATGGCCCAATCGGGTTTGTTCCCACGATGGGCGCCTTGCATGACGGCCACCTGTCGTTAATACACCGGGCTCGAAAGCGTTGCCGGACTGTTGTCGTTAGTGTGTTTGTGAATCCCCTTCAGTTTGGGGAGGCTGAAGATTTAGGCCGCTATCCCCGGAATTTTCCCGCCGACCGGCGTTTGTGCAGAGAGGCGGGTGTCGATCTCCTCTTTGCTCCTTCTCTGGAAGAATTTTATCCCTCAAATTTTCAAACCACCGTCACGGTGAATCGTCTCACCCAACGCTGGGAGGGTGAATCCCGACCGACCCATTTTCAAGGCGTGACGACGGTGGTGACGAAATTATTCTGTCTGGTTCGTCCCCACCGCGCCTTTTTCGGGCAAAAGGATTATCAACAATTCCTGGTGGTGAAACAGCTCATTCATGATCTGAACTGGGATCTGCGACTGATCCGCTGTCCAACGGTGCGGGAATTCGATGGTCTAGCCGTCAGTTCCCGCAATCGATATTTATCAGCCGATGAACGTGTGCGAGCCGGGCTTTTATCGAAGGCGTTACGCCAAGGGAGCGATGCCATACGGACCGGCGTCCGGAATGTTCGGACCGTACAAGCCAGGATGGATGAGATCTTAGACAGCGACCCCGATGTACATGTGGAGTATCTGGCAATTTGTGATTCCAAGAATCTGGAGCCACTGACTAAGGTGCGTGGAACGGTTGTGATTTTAGGGGCCGTCAGGGTGGGGAATATTCGGTTGATTGATAATCTGCTCGTCCGCTGTCCCCGATCACAAGGTTAACCTGTAATAAGGTTGTTCGGGAGTTCGTTGGGATTGGGACTGGGCGGATCTACAGTGAAATATTGTCCTAAGACCTCACCACATGAATGTAATGGCCCGACACAACGACTCCACGGGGTTCCCTTTGTGAACGCCATCCTGAATCAAGGCCAGCAAATTGTTCCAGGTTTCTGGGGGAACCGGATCCAGGATAGCCCGGTCTGTTAGAATTCCAATCCGGTGTTCGAGTAACGAAATGAGAGTCAGCACGCCTAGCGGATCAGGGACAAGCACGTATTGAAACTGATCCGGCCGCTTCTCACGAGTCGGTTGAAGCTCCAAGTGAACCAGCAGAAGAGTGCGTTGGAACTGGGAGCGACACGGGCGTTTCCCGGGTTCAGCTTTACGCCGGCTTGTGCCCCGAAGCGGCGCATTCGGGCCGTGACGCGTCGGACGTGCAGTGTGCCCATTGACCGAATGGCTGGCGAGCTGAACCGAGTGAGTCAGACGCCGGCTTCGGTCGGCGATGTGGAAGCAGGGGAAACGAGGATGGGGCAGGGATGTCGCGTTGCGAAAACGAGGCGTGGAGGTCGGGCTGGCCGCACGGACGGCGCGAAGTGTCCATGGCCCATGGCGGTTAGCCCAGAGTCCCGCACTGACAATAGCACTGCTGAAGACCTACTGGGCCGTGCTCGGAATTTCAAAAGTTACTGGTGGCCGATAGCGTAACCCGACGAACCGCCGTTACGGACACGTATGTCGGGTGGTATGACAGGGAAAGCGGGTCACCGGCTTCTTATGTCAGTTTGACGCCTTGTCCGGCCTCGTAAGAGGGGACGATGGCAAACTGGCGGAGGGCGGGCCAACTCGCGATGCCGGACAGGGCCCGCCGGTTTAGTGGGGTGTCCACCCATGGGGCGGGTCGGAAGGCGTCTGTCAGGATAGATTAACCTTGGTTCTGAAGAGACTGGGCTTCTAAAATTTTGTCAAGAGAAGCCGGGGAGTAGGTTGGGGGTTTGACCCATTTGCCGTCTTCCCGTTTGTGTCCGCCAACTTTACTCATGTTCGACCGATGGACTTCCTGGAAGACCGGTTCCATGTCAATGCCAAGGGAAACGGCGGTGCCATAGACGACATACAATAAATCGGCAAGTTCCTTCGCAATTGACGATAAGTCTTTGTCCTGCATGGCTTCCTGAAGTTCATCGAATTCTTCCTGGATCAGACGTTTTCGAAGGAATTGGGTCGGTTCATCCGGGATAGAGGGAGTAGGAGACACGTGGATCTCGAATTGCTTGTGGAATTCCTGGACCATGCGTTGCGCGTCGTTCAATGTTCTTGACCTCCTCTGGCCTTACTTATAAAGGCGCAGGAATGCAAAATAATCAATTAAGTCGCGATTATCAGATAAATGTCGTTCACGTTCGTGCCGGTCGGGCCGGTCATGATGTGGCCGCGGATCTGCTGAAAGAAGGTATAGCTGTCATGTTCCTGTAACGCGTGCTCAATTGAGAGCCCTTTCTTCTTGGCCCGTTGAACCGTCTTCCCATCGACGACCGCACCGGCCGCATCTGTTGGTCCATCGGTCCCGTCTGTGCCAAACCCTGCCACAAATACATCCGTGAGTCCAGCCAATTCCCGGGCTGCGACCAAGACGCATTCCTGTGCCCGCCCACCTCGGCCTTTTCCTGTGACGGTGACCGTCGGTTCTCCTCCGGCGATAAGACAGGCTGGTGGATGAACCGGGTTGCCGAATTCGACGAGATCCCTGGCTAAACCTCCCAGGATGCTGCCGATCTCCCTGGCTTCGCCTTGCAAGGGGTAGGGGAGAATGAAGGGTTTGAGTCTTAACCGCTTGGCAGTTTTGGCCACGCCTTCGAGGGCCTGGCGGTTGTTGCCAAGAACAATATGCTGATTTCGTAACGACTGCCTTCTGGTTGGTTTCTTGGGTGCCCGAAGGGACTTGGTGAGACCTTGTTGTAAGTGGCGTTGTACGGATTCAGGCACTTTGTGCCAAATTGAGTATTGTTGAAGAATGTCTATGGCACCCTGGAACGTGGAGGGATCTGTGACGGTCGGGCCGGATCCAATGGTGGAGAGGTCATCTCCTAAAACATCAGACATGATTAAGGTCAGGATCGTTGCCGGGGTGGCTTGGGCTAATTGTCCGCCTTTGATGGCGGACATATGTTTTCGGACAATATTTATCTCATGAATGGTGGCTCCGGATCGCAGGAGTAACTGGGTGGTCCGTCGTTTGGAAGCTAAGGTGAGGCCAATTGATGGCGCGCAGAGCAGGCTTGAAGCTCCACCTGAAAGCAGGACAATCAACAAGTCATGTTGCGAAAGCGATTGAGTCAAGGCCACGAGTTTTTTTGTGGCTTTGACTCCTCGTCCGTCCGGCGTCGGATGCGCGGCTTCAAACATGCGAATCTTGTCGCAGGGGACACCAAGTCCGACCGGGACAATGACCATTCCGCCTTCAAGCCGATCTCCGAGCATCTGTTCCATGGCTTTCGCCATGCGTGCAGAGGCTTTTCCAGCTCCGACGCAGACGATGCGACTATAGTGAGTCAGATCGTAGCGGAGATCATGAACCTGAAGTCGGTTCCTGGTGAGATGGAGGGTATTTGCGATGGCGAGAGCAGGATCGCACGCCTCCAAGCCCGCATCAATAAGGGATTTCAATATTCGTTTCGCGGCCGGATTGGCCTGTTGGACGATGACTCGTGTTGTGTTGAGGTGTGATAATGACATAGAGGTGATTGATCAAGAATTCATGGTGAAGAGCGTGATGGCTTTTGGGGAAACATTGCCTGGCATGTAGCATATTACCAATAGAAACGAGTTTGAGAAATGCAAGGCGAACTTCTGCCATCATTTGTCAAAACAAGGAGCCATTCAGAAGAGAAAGAGGCCGTTGGATGGTTCACCGAGTGTATGAAGGAAAAGACCCGTACGCAATTAATGAGAGGAAGGGGAAAAAGAGGACACCTGTCCTGGTGGGTCGGAGGGAGTTTGTCCGGATGCGAGGGAAGACTGACGCCAGAGTCTTTGGTGAACCATGTTGCTCAGTTCGATCAGCGAATAGGGCTTGGTAATCACTCCGACGAATCCATGGGAGGCATAATTGGCCATGATCGGATCATTTGAATATCCGCTGGAGACGAGTGCCTTGACCTGTGGGTCAAGTTGCTGTAACCGTGTTAAGGTTCCCATGCCGCCAAGTTTTCCCGGCACTGTTAAGTCTAAGATCACTAAAAGAAAAGGCGTGTGAGTCTCCATGGCTTGTTGATAGAGGGCCAGCGCTTCCTCTCCATCCTTTGCTATCATCACTTCGTATCCACAGTGCGATAACATTTCCCGTGCCATGACTCGGATAGACTCTTCATCATCCATGACTAAAATTTTTCCTTGTCCCCGACGAATGCCCAGGTTTAAGGTTTTGGGCGAGGAGGCGGCCTTGGGAGATGCGGGAAAGTACAGAGTGAAGGTGGTGCCTCCCCCGACCTGGGAGTCCACAGCTATATGGCCGGCATGTTTTTTTATAATGGCATAGGTGGAAGCCAAGCCCAACCCATGTCCCGCTGACTTTGTCGTAAAGTACGGCTCAAAGATTTTTGGCAAATGATCTTCGGCGATCCCGATTCCTTCGTCGGTGATGATGACTTTCACATACGGACCGGCAGAAAGCGGCAGTGGACTTCTGACGTCCGGATCGGACAATTGGATGTTTTCGGCGCGAATAGTGATTGAACCTCCATGGGGCATCGCATGGATGGCATTCATGAGAATATTTTGCATCACCTGATTGATTTGCCCTGGATCGGCTTCAACGATCCAGAGGTTGGGATCAGCCCACGTTTGGCAAATAAGGGATGACCCGGAAAGAGCCAGTTCGGAAGATTCCTTAATCAATTGGTGTAAATCCACCGGTTGTTTAATGGGATCGCCGCCTTTCGAGAATGTAAGCAATTGGTGCGTGAGGTGTTTGGCGTGGAGAGCCGCCCGTTCAGCCCGCTCTAAGTAGGACTGATGCTGCTTGGAGGAAGGTAGGATTTGTTTGGTCAGAGTAATATTTCCCAGGATGGTCGTCAGGAAATTGTTAAAATCGTGGGCAATGCCCCCGGCGAGATTCCCCACCGATTCCAATTTTTGGGAATGAAGCAATTGGGCTTCAAGACGCTGTTTTTCCTCTTCAATTTTTTTTCGTTCCGTTACATCTCTTGTGACTCCCGTAATGCCTATGGGGAGATTGCTTTTGTCGAGCAGGAGGCTTCCTCGCACTTCCGCCCATACCGAGGATCCATTGTGATGTTGATGTTCCAAGACCAGCAAGAACGACTGATTTGGTTCACGAGTGTGGGATTGGTGATGAGCGCGTTCTTGTTGAATGGTTTCCCTGAGAGTGATCAGGGAATCAGGTGTCAGAATGGTATCTGGCGATAGCGTGTCAAGGGCATAGCCCGAATACCCCAACAGGCGTTCCAGAGAAGGACTGATGTAGGAAAACCTCGATCCCTCCAGGTCCATGACCCAAATGACATCGGAAATCCTTTCGACCACCATTCGATATCGCGCTTCTGATTTTTGCAAATCGGCCGTTCGAATTCCCACAAGAGATTCAAGATGATCTTTGTGATGAAGGAGTTCCTTTTCGATTTTTATACGGTTTTTGATTTCCTGGCTTAATGAACGATTGAGGGTTTCGGCCTGAGAGTGGGCTTGTTCCAACTGGTGGATTAATTGAAAATTCTCTTTTTCCAATGTAAGAGTATTGGTTACCATGAAAAAATTTCTGTAGGCGGTAACTGTAATCACAGCGAGAAAGGTGAAGCCCATGATCCCCACGGATTGATGGAGAGGGTCACCTTGTGCGAAAAATTGATAGGTGATGGGCAAGGTGGTGGGAAGACTGTACCCCAAAAAAGCCGGGAAATAGGCTGCATGGACAGCAGTTGAGCCCGCCGCCATTCCTCCCAGCACCAAGGCTAAAAACATTTGATGGCTTGGTGAGGCAGGGGGATACAGTGCAATGCCGGCCATGCCCCAGATCAGTCCGGACGCACAATTGCCGGCAACAAACCAGGCCATCCAGGTACTTGGGTTTACCAAGGGTTTCGATGCGCGGCGATAGGCCAAGACCAAACCTGACCAGAGAACGTTAATCCCCACAATGCCGATGATCCATCCCGACACAATCGTGGCCGGAATGACATCCATGAGAATAAATGCGACCAGCCCACAATTAATGAGAGAGGCCAGAATGGCCACGGGGACTAAAGAAAGCAGTTGATGAATCTGTTGACGACGAAGTTCGATTAGGGCCTGAGGCGAGGATGGTGTTTCTGAGGATTGAACGGGGGTAGAATCCGGCCGAGTGCGCATCAACGCTATTCCCATATCCAAGGAGTCCAGGCATGGACAGTAACCCGGCATGAAATGTTCATACCGTCAAGTTGATGAAAAAGGGATACTCGGAACGGAATCACCCCCCTTCTTCACCATATAGCCTGCCTTTCATCAATGACAATGTCAAGATGACTGACGTGTCGGGATAAAGAATGGAACATAGGGAAAGTGGATAGGGAGAAGATGAGAATTGGTGCAGAGAGCCTTGATTGGATTTTCCGAGATCGGGATGATGTGTGTCTGTCTATCTATGATACGATCCCCATAAGATGAAATCGTTCACGCTTCTTCAGAAGACCATTACGGACTGTACGACCTGCCAGCGTTTGACGACCTATCGTCAAGCCATTGCTAAGGAAAAGGTCAAACGGTTTCGAAATTGGGAATATTGGGGACGGCCCATTTCCGGATTCGGGGATCCCAAGGCTCAGGTCTTCGTGGTGGGTTTAGCCCCTGCGGCCCATGGAGGAAACCGCACAGGGCGGGTGTTTACCGGTGATCGAAGCGGAGACTGGTTGTATGAGGCGCTCCATGCGTTCGGGTTTGCCAACCAGCCGGATTCGACCCATCGGGAGGATGGGCTGACGCTGAACGATTGTTATGTCGCGGCGGTGGTACGCTGTGCCCCACCAGCTAATAAACCCTCAAAAGCAGAATTCGCCGCCTGCCGTCCCTATTTGCAGGAAGAATTGCGATTATTGCGGCGGGTCAAGGTCATTGTGGCGCTTGGGAAGATCGCCTTCGATGAATATTTGCGGACCTGCCAGAGCATGGGTTGGTTGGTACCTTCTCCCCGACCGAAATTCAGCCATGGGGCCCAATACGCCTTATCCTGGGGTGTGACCCTGGTCGGGTCTTACCATCCCAGTCAGCAAAACACCTTCACAGGGACACTCACCCGCCCGATGTTTCACGGGATATTTCATACCGTCCGCAAGCTGATCACACCGTCGTGACCCTTCTGGGTTCCTCTGGCCATGACGGTCCGACTAGGCTTTGTTGGAGGGCCTGGCTTCCCAATCCGAAAGAAACTTTTGTAAACCATTATCTGTCAACGGATGTTTAATGAGCTGTTGAAATACGCCGAAGGGCATTGTGCAAATATGCCCGCCGGTGAGAGCCGCCTCGACGACATGTTGGGGATGGCGAACGCTGGCGACGAGAACCTGTGTGGGGAAATTATAGTTTTCGAAGATCGTCAGGATTTGTCGAATGAGCTCCATGCCATTGGAACTGATGTCGTCCAGTCGACCTATGAATGGGGAGACGCACCATGCCCCTGCTTTAGCGGCCAATAAGGCTTGGGTTGGGGAGAAACACAAGGTGACATTGACCCGGATTCCTTCGCTGGACAATTGCTTCGTTGCCTTGAGCCCTTCCGGAATAAGTGGGCATTTTACCACGATATTCTTGTGAATCTTCGCTAATTCTTTTCCTTCCTTCACCATGGCCGCAGCTTCAACACTGACCACTTCGGCACTGATTGGTCCATCCACAATGTCGCAAATTTCTAGGAGGAGATCCTTGAAATCACGCCCTTCTTTTGAGACGAGCGAAGGGTTGGTGGTAATGCCGTCTACCAGACCATAACTGGCTGCTTCACGAATCTCTTTGACACTTCCGGTATCGAGATAGAGTTTCATATTGAATCCCCTTTTTGTGGGTGAGTTGTGTTGCCTGGATAGTCTCGTGTCCTATTGTAATCCACGCGCTTGCCTTGTACAAATTTTCTTACTTCATTGGATGAAAGAAGAATTTCTCTGATAAGGCGGTTTGACGTGGCTTGCGCCGGGAGGGCGTGCCGGCACTCCAGGAGGGTAGGATCCTCATGCGATCCTGACGCTCGGGAATGAAGAAGATGGAGGCTTCCTTTTATTAATATGGGTAACATCGTTTGACTGGTAGAGAATCGAAGGCTAGAATTTTCACAGAGTACAGAGCGTGTTCGCGTTCCCAGCTATAATTGGGAGAAGGAGCCGGGTGTGATCTACAAATACTTGCTGATAGGACTGGTGGGATTGCTGTGTGCCGGTTGTGGGGGGAATCCGTATTTGGACGCCTCCCTTGACCCCGCCAAATTTGAAGGAAAAGATAATGCCTGGTTCGAAGAAAACTGGGGAAAGCCAAGCGCGAAATCTGCTCGATTCTTTGGAGGAGAAACCTGGATGTATTCACGTATTTCCGGAGGTGAGTCGCGATTTCCCTACTTTAATTTTTCCCCGAATCAATGTCACATTAATTTAGATTTCGACAAAGAAGGCAAGCTGGAAGATTATGATTATACGGATTGCTAGGGACTCTCGTGTCCGTCGTACCTGCTCGAGTTGAGGAGAGTGTCGTACTGAACAATCCATTCCAAACAAGGTTTCTTTCTTTAGGCTGTCTGCTCGCTCGTTGGACGTAGGAGTCTGAATTGTCCCGAACGATTGTCATTACACCCACAATCGACGAGTTGTATGTGGCTGCCGCCAAGGAAGTGGTGCAGGTGGTGGTGGACTGTCGGAAAGCCGATCGCGACTGTCGAGTGGCATTGGCGGGTGGGTCCACCCCTCGAGGGTTGTACCGGCTCTTGACGGGTGCGCCCTACCGAACTCAGATTTCCTGGGACCATCTTCATTTTTTTTGGGGAGATGAGCGCACAGTCCCTCCGGATCACCAAGAGAGTAATTTCCGCATGGCCAAGGAGGCGTTATTATCTCAGGTGCCCATCCCTCCCAATCAGGTATTTCGGATTGAAGGGGAAATCCCCGCTGATGAAGCCGCAAAACGGTATGAAACCGTCTTGCAGGAACAATTCAATTTGCCATCAGGAGAGGTTCCACAGTTCGATCTGATTCTATTGGGCATGGGTCCGGATGGGCATACGGCGTCCTTGTTTCCTGGAACACCGGCTGTGGCAGAATCCAAAAAGCTGGTGTCGGCGCCGTGGGTTGAGAAATTACAGACACATCGGGTGACGTTGACCCCGCCGGTCCTCAATGCGGCGAAGCACGTGGTCTTTTTGGTCAGTGGAGTAGATAAAGCGACGGCCTTACAGGTCGTGTTGGAGGGGCCGGCAGATCCTGCTCGTTATCCCGCCCAGGTCGTGAATCCTCCGTCAGGGCATATGGTATGGTTGGTCAATCAGGATGCGGCCGGTCTCTTGAAGAGAGAATCGATGGCGTCACGTGTGGTGAAGAAGGAGAGGTCCCATGAAAATGGTTAAGGCGCCCGAGGCATTTATTCACGCCCTCCATAAAAAACCTATGACGTGTCCCATACCGGATTGTTCCGGCTCCGTAGCTGTGGAAGAGTGTTCCCGGTCCACTGACCGGGTGAAATCATTTATATTGCGCTGTGAGCAATGCGATTGGCACGACACGATAACGGGTGATGAACAAGTCGATCCACCGTGGGACGAGGGGTCCTTGATGGAAATTACCGAGGAACATCTTCTTCATTTAGAACCGGTCTGTCCCTATGACCAGGCGCCGGTGGATTTTCATTCCCTGCCGAACCCACGTCGTCGGGCTCGCTATCGCATCTCGTGTTTTTTCTGCGGGCGGCAGGAGGAATTGGATTGGCCCCCTGAGGAAGCGAAGCGATAATCGTTGGGATTGTGTCGGGGCGTGAGATTTCCTCTTATCACCCTCTTGTGTTATCCCCCTTGCCTTGTTATTCCTGTCAGGCGCATCTGTTGTCGAACGCATGAAAAAAATAAAAAAAAAGAAATCGGCTTCTCAGGTCGTGCCGGCTTTTCTTGTTGGGTGGACTCATGGACATCCACCTCCCCCAGGCTATATCGCCGCCTGGTTCGATGAAGCGTATGGCGGGCCACTGCGCATACGTTTCCTTGCCTCGACCGGACATCATCATTTTGAGGCGGCGCATACCAATTGGATTGCCGAAATCAATATTGAGCCTTCACCGGCAATAGTGGAACAATGGCAGAGTCGCTTACAGTGGGAACAGACTCAATTGGCACTCCTGTTCCCTCCGACCACAGCGACCGATCGTCGTGATGTTTTGCTGCATGTGGCGAGAATGGCGAGGGGAGTAACCCTACTCACTGAGGGGACGACCTATGATGTGGCGACCGGCACGTATCTCAATCCTTCGGATTGGCGTGACAGGAATTTGGAGGTCTTTCGAATCACTGATCATGTTCAGGTGGAACATCATGAAGATGTTCATCGGGCGCGCATGTGGTTCCATTCCAGGGGCCTCACGAAATTCGGCCTGGACGAAATCGAGACCTTTCGCTCCACGGGCCTATCGAGTCGAGAGGTGAAAGACACCGTGCTCAGAGTTGCCGACCATTTGATCGAGCAGGGGAAAAACCCAAAAGTAGGAGAACGAATCGTCCTTGATGGAAGTGGTCTCCAGGTGATGGTGGTGCGCCATCGAACCGATCCCCTATATGGGGCTCCCCTGGCATTCCGAGAGTTTATCCTGGAGTAAGGGGAAGCCAAGAACACCGGAACCGCAACCGGATGCGGCTACCGTGGAGGAGAAATCACCGTAATGCGAGTCTGTGCGCCTCGTCCAATGGCTTGATCGCAGGGGCTGAGTTGCGTATCGATGGCAATACTGGGAATGGAGCCGGGTTTGCTCATCAGTTGATGGGTGAGTGATTCGCCTGAAGCCACAGGTCGTGGCAGGCGATAGAGATAGATCATGTCGATATCTTCTGCTTGAAACCAGCTTGTGTCCAAACTTTTCTTGTAAAATTCCAGAATTCGTTCAGGCGGATCAGGGGTGAGGAGCACGGCCGAAGGAATGGTCTGATAGGCGTGTCCATGAATTTGTGCATTCCCGCTGGGCATGGCACTGGCAAGGACGGCATTCGGATATGGAGGAACCAAGAAAAATTGTGTCGAAGGCGTCCAGGTATCGAGAAATGATTCCTGAATGGCGGTGAGGCGACATTGGGGGTCCTTGCTCACTGCGGAAAAATCGGCCAGGGGAGCGTAGGAGTCTGCATGGGCGAGTGTCGAAAATATAATCAGAGATATGAGACTCAGCACATAAGACTTCTTCATGCCTTGACTCCTTGCATCGTTTGGGGTTGAGAAAATTGGCATGCCCAGCATACAAGAGGAGAATCATGGCGTAAGCATGATGTGCAGTCAACTGGGAGGGGGTGCGTCAATTCGTCGGCTTGAGTAATGAGGGGAGTGTTGAATAATAAGGCTGTTCAAGGGCAAATTTGCGCAGGATGAGATTACTTATCACAGGCTCCGGGTCGGTTCAAAAAAGCATGCCCTGAGTCTTCCCGAAGGGTCCGTCCAGTAAGGCCGCAGCCGTTTGTACGCGCGGAGCGTACGCTGAGTACGTGAGCACGGGAACATGGCGAGAACGCCGCTGGCGGCTTTTTTCAACAGACCCATGAGCCCGAATGGAACGTCATGAACCGGGGAAGAATCGGTTCGTTCTTACGATAATGAATCGCCCCATGAGGGGAGGCCGGCGACTGCTGTCCGTGTTGGTTATGAACGCTTTAAGGCAGGCGATGGTTTTTGATTAATGACATTCATGCCCAGCGCAATCATCAATCATACATCGGACATGGAGGCTGGGGGTACGAGGGTGTTACTGGCTTTCGCCAATTCTCCAAATTCTCCGAGTCAATTTTTCCC
>BQIW01000052.1 GCA_021604105.1 Nitrospirales bacterium
AAAAAAGTCCGTCCAGCAAGGCCGCAGCCGTTTTTTCGCGCGGAGCGTACGCGTAGTACGTGAGCACGGGAAAAGGGCGAGAACGCCGCTGGCGGCTTTTTTCAACAGACCCATGGTGAATAACAACCGCTTCGGCAAAATACCAAGCGCGCCACAAATGACACGCGAGTATAGCCCAGGGTAGGGGTATTCTCAAGAAACCAGCGGCATAAGGTTGCGGGGAAATTTCAGAAAAGAGTAGACTGGGTGCCTTGCTGAACCATCCAAGGAGACGAGCCTTCAACGCATGAAAAAATCGCACAATTCTTCAAAATCAGGCTATTCGGAACGGCATGCCAAGAGCGGGATTGCCGATAAATTGCCAAAAATCGAAACCTGGCCGAATCAATATCCAGGCTATGAAATTACCATTGAAATTCCTGAATATACGGCTATTTGTCCCAAAACAGGACTCCCTGATTTTGGCACGATCCGGTTGACCTATGTGCCGGACAAATCCTGTCTTGAATTAAAATCCCTCAAAATGTATATCCACGCCTATCGAAACCTGGGAATCTTTTATGAAAATGCGGTCAACAGAATCCTGGCCGATTTCGTCAAAGCCTGCCGCCCGGTCTCGGCAACTGTGACTGGGGAATTCACTGCCAGAGGCGGACTCCGTAGCGTCATCCGAGCCAGCTATCCTTAGTCGCTTTTCTCTCCTCTCCATCCTAGGACATAGACGTGCCACGTTAATGCCATCTGCTTCATTGAAAGAGTGCGTTTCGGCAACCCAATAGGCCAGGATGCCCGATTGAGCTCCGGGAAAAGAAGGTAGAGGGAGGCAGAAATTCTTGGATTGAGAGCGCGGCGAGATGACTAGCACATTTCAGTTCCAGCAGTAGTATATTTTTTCTTCGTCATGGCTGCCACTGCGAAAAGTTCAGGACATCGCGACTGCCATGTAGCACACGCACGATACGAATCCGATCAGTCAGAATCCGATAGAACACCACATGCTGTTCTTTGACCAGACTTCGTAAACCGACGCGGATGTCTTTTCGGTGTTTCCCTACATGGGGAGTGTTGCAAAGTTGCTGAAAAACGGCTTCAAAACCGGAGACATACCCTCTCGCCTGATTCCGACCAAAGTGACTCTCGGTGTAATCAAAAATATCTTCGAGATCGCGGTCCGCTTCCTGAGACAGTTCGTAAAAGATATTGGGCGAAGCCATCTCCTATGATTGGCTCGCCTTTGCTTTGGCACGAATAATATCGTGCACCTTCCTGGGACTGGCTGGTCCCTCCCACCCTTTCGCCATTTCTGCCCTAAGTTCTTCAATGACACGGTGCCGATAGACCTCATGCAAGCGTAAGGCATCCCGGACAACCTCGCTCGCGTTTTGATAATCCCCTGTTTTCAGCTGGGCTGAAATATATTCTTCCTGTTTTTTCGTAAAGCTGACGTTCATCGGTGCCTCCTCCTTTTTGGCCTGTTTGCCTAAAATATCAATTATGTCTAAAATTGCCAAATATAGCCATAGACAGCATCGAATCCTTCACATCTAACATATCGGATGATGGAACCATTCGTGTTCTTCTCGATGCGCCTGCCGAGCCTTTCATATTTATAGGTAATCGTCGTGCTGTCCGGCCGATCAATTTGACTCAATTGATCTTACGCATCCCAATGATAGGTAGTCACTGCGGAACTGCGGAAGTCGTTTTAATCGTCTTGGTCGTCAGATTCCCATTGTTGTCGTAGCTGTAGGTGAATTGATCGTCTTCCAACAACCGGTTCAAGATCGTTATGGATATGTATAGGGGTCATTAGGGGTCAAATCTTTTGTTGAATAATTGCTGTCTCCACCTGCTCTACCTAGCTCTTGAAGCGGGAGTCGCTGAGCCGTTTCGCCCGGACCTGCGCACAGGCCCACCCACGGTCCTATAAAACAGGAAATTTTTATGCAAGGGTCTAGAGCAAGCAGGACAGTTAACTTTTTGAAATTTCCAATTCATATATTTTCCACTTTTTCCTCCAGATCCACTTCCGACTCCCCCCGGACCGCCAGGCCCACTTCCGGCACCACCTGGAGGTCCAATTTTTGTATAGCCCCCAGAAACGTCCTCTAACGCGATGGTGTAGGTCCGGCCAGTCAGCCGGGAAAGGGGAATAAATACAGGGGTCTAAATCAAAGACCCTTCAGGAAACTAAATTGGGAAGGAGCCTTTTTTCTCACATGATGCGAGATTTAACAATCAACGACCCCACATTAGAGCCGTATAAGGCCCTCACCATTGGGGAGAAACTAAAGTAGAGAATCCAAAGACCATGAATAAGGATGGCAGTAATCAGCTCAGATACTCTCGAAGGCAAAAAAATGGGATGGGCCACAAGAAATAGTTGATACAGTTGAGCCAACAGCGGACTCCAGCGAACTTTGAAAATTAAGAAAAGCCCTATTAGCAAAGAAGCCATGTGAAGTATGCCCATGTATATCTCAGGACCGATATTAAAAAACACTTCCCAAGGTGGGTCGCTGAAAAAGATCGTGGTCCATTGAAACAACCGAATGAAAATATAAAACGTGAGAATATTATGCCCTAAGTGGGGATAATATTCGAAAACATTCCCAAAGAAATCATTTTTTTTCATATCACTCGCTTAATATCCAGGCATATTCTTCGGCATTTTTGCGTCCATACCCGAATATCTTGGAATCCTAAGCTTCCCTTATTTTTAAAAACCTAAATTTGGCACATCCTCCATAAACAAAATGAAAATGATAGGAACCACTTCCAATTTCTTAAAAGGACATAGGGTTGCCCGCATGACACAAGCCGTATTCCGTCCTCATACGGGAACACGCCAGCTTCAATTCTGACGGCATCTATTTATTTAAAAAGGCTTTAATCGTGTCGACCACATACTGGAGTTGATCCTGGGTGAGTTCCGGATAGATGGGAAGAGAAAGCACCTCTTGGGAGAGCTGTTCCGAGACCGGAAAATCGCCTTTACGATACCCGAGATCCTGGTAACATTCTTGAAGGTGAAGAGGGACAGGATAATAAATGCGATTGCCTATTCCATGGTGGGTTAGGTAGGCACTGAGTTCGTCTCGCTGCCGCGTGCGAATGGTGAACTGGTTGTAAACATGACTATTGCCTGATGCCACGATCGGCACAGTCACCCGCTCATCAAGACCGCATGCCTGAAACAGCTGCCGGTAAGAGGCCGCATGCGCTTGGCGCTTCGCGGTCCACTCGGCCAAATACTGAAATTTCACGTGAAGGATGGCCGCTTGTAGCGCATCCAACCGACTGTTCATCCCGATGAGATGATGGTGATATTCTGAACGGCTTCCATGGACCCGTAAGAGTTGCAGTCGTTCGGCCACCAATGGGTCCCGGGTAGTTATCAACCCGCCGTCCCCAAATCCCCCTAAATTTTTCGACGGAAAAAAACTGAAGCCCCCCGTGCGTCCGAAGGCTCCGGCCCGGACACCGTTTCGAGCCGCACCGATGGCCTGGCAGGCATCCTCAATGACCGGGATCCCCCGGGCATCGGCAATCTGAAGAATCGTTTCCATATCCGCGCATTGCCCAAAGAGATGGATCGGAAGAATGGCTTTGACGTCTGACGTGAGGCTATCCGCTAACCGTGTGGAATCGAGATTAAACGTATCAGGCGTCACATCGACAAACACCGGACGCGCATGAAGCCGGGAAATCACTCCTGCAGACGCAAAAAATGTAAAGGGGACTGTCACGACACGATCGCCCGGTTGAACCCCAACTTCCATCAACGACAACAATAACGCATCGCTTCCTGATGCCACCCCAATCGCATGGTCTGTACCGATATATGATGCCAGGGTCTGCTCCAGGTTCTGAACATGGGTGCCCAGAATAAGACTTTGTTCCTCACACACCTCTTCCAATACCACCTGGATGTCCTGTTTGATGCTGGCGTATTGGGATTTCAAATCAAGAAGGGGAACGTTCACGATATCACGATTCCATAATTGTCTGGGGACTCTAAAGGAATTGACCGTATGGACAGCAATTTATCAAAAAGGAGGCAATTGAGAGGCAAGGGCAACCATACCAACAACGTTTTCTGAATGCTATAGGGGTCTGTTGAAAAAAGCCGCCAGCGGCGTTCTCGCCATTTTCCCGTGCTCACGTACTACGCGTACGCTCCGCGCGGAAAAACGGCTGCGGCCTGGCTGGACGGACCCTTCGGGAAGACTCAGGGCATGCTTTTTTGAACCGACCCGGAGCCTTTGATGAGGAATCTCATCCTGCGCAAATTGGCCCTTGAACATCCTTATTATTCAACACTCGCTATAGGCAAACGCCTGCGTCCTTCACCCGCCACTGTTGGGTAACAACGCGAACAAGACCACATACCGGCACCCCTTGCCAATCCCAATACACAATAGGGAACGCATCCAGCCCATCCCCACCCATCCTGCGGCGATACACAGCGGATCCCCAATGACCGGCACCCAGGACAATAGCAGCACTGGACTGCCCCACTTACGAACCCGTTCCACGGCGAGATGGTGGGCCGGCTTGGTGAACTCATGGAGTGGATACCACCACCCAATAAACCACCCCAAGGCCCAGGAACTCATCCCACCCAGGGTATTGCCTGCCGTCGCCGTAGCAAGCAGACTCCAGGCCGGAAGATGCCCCTGTGCGGCCAGAATGAGGAAGACGACCTCAGAGCTCCCCGGTAATACGGTTGAGGAAAGAAACGCACTCAGGAATAATCCGACAAGGGAATACTCATCTCCAGTCATAGCGGCAGCATTCACCTGTCGTCCTGTGCCAGACGAATCGAATGAAACTTCAAATCTGCATCGAAGGTAATCTCGAAGGTCCCCTGGACCCCCTGATGGGAGACAAAGGGACGAAGCACTCTGGCGGGGAATTGGATCGTCCGACCATCGATTGACTGTGCCACCACAGATTCCGCCACTCCCTGGTAATAGGCCTGAAAGCGTTCTGGTGAAATTTTCAGCCTCACGGTCACGGTTTGCATAGTAGGCCCCGGAAATTCTCCCCACGCCTCATTCCAGGCACCCGGATCTTTTCATTCCCCAACTCCCATACAGCCTATCTAGCCTCCGACGCACCTCTCATGCTATGAACTGATAGGCCCGATGCCCTAAGCGCACTCCACATTTTATCGATGGTCTCGGGTACAATATCAAGAGAGAGGATTGACTTCATATTGCCGATGCACCACATCCATTTTAACTATGACTGATTATCGCCAGGAACTCTCCATCATCCGACAGGCCCTGCTCCGCGCAAGTGGTCGCCTTCACAGAATCCAGTATGAAGGATTAGCCGTCCGGATCAAGCCGGACGGATCGCCAGTAACCAATGGCGACTTGGAAGTCAATCGTATCGTTCAGGAAGCCTTGTTTGCCGTTTATCCTGATGATGGCTGGCTCTCGGAAGAATCGCCTGACAACCCTATCAGACTGAAAAAAAACCGTGTGTGGATCCTGGATCCCATTGATGGGACCAAACCCTTTATTAAATACCTCCCACAATTTGCGATCTCCCTGGCGCTCATTGACCATGGACAGGTTTCAATCGGGATTATCTTCAACCCCGCCACCCGGGAATATTATTGTGCCGTACGAGGTGAACCGGCTACCGTAAATGGCTGCCCTATTCATGTCGGCCAGGCCACCGGACACCGCTTATCGTTCTTGGTAAACACGGGCCCCATGGACCGCTCGATCATTCGCTCATGGCGAGAAACCGCCAATTGCCGCCCGCTTCTGGGTTCCATTGCTTATTCATTGGCACTGGTAGCTGCCGGACAGATTGACGGAGTGATCAATTTTGGCCTACAAAACGAATGGGATATCGCGGCTGCCGTCCTCCTGGTTCAAGCGGCGGGAGGGATCGTCGTGGACAGAGGCCTGAAACCCATTCAATGCAACCAACCTCAGCCCACCGTCAATGGCATTGTCGCCGCTCGCCCTGATGCCATCCCGGTAATCAAACAACTTCTCGGTCACCTCCCTGACTAGCATATTCCATCACGCCACAGGCGTATCTTTATCTCCACCCATAGGGGAGAAAGAGTATTCCTACTCTGCTTGAATGTTTCATGTTTGTTCAACCTGTATGAGATTCACGCGTTTTGGTGTATCATTTTTCAGCGTAATGAGCCCCACTCCATTCTGCAATCATTCGAAAATGTCCAGGCCTCGGCATTCTCCTCTCCCATCTTCTTCATCAAAAATCTTTCCCGGCCGGTTTCCTCTTAATCTCAGCAGGATTCAACCGAAAAAACAGAATGACCAACACACGTATGTGTTGTCGTATATCAGACGTCAATCCTTCACCAGACTAAAGTGTGAACAGCCTGCGTCAACCAGGAAGATGAGCATCGGATCATGCGCGGAGCCGTCAAAAACACGTTTAAGATTTTGACCATCGAGGATGATATCGCTCAGATAGAAGCCCTCAAAGAAGCCCTGACGGTGGCGCAAATCATCTGCGTGGAAATTCTGGAGGCCGAAGACGGCGAACAAGGCATGGCCTTTTTAAATCAGGAGTATCCCTTCATGGATGCCCCACAACCCGACCTGATTTTTCTCTCCAATCATCTCCCTGATGTGTCGGGAGAAGAGATTATAAAGGGACTTCAACGCGACCGCCGCTTACGGTCGATTCCGGTGGCCTTATTTTCGGAAGAGCCTCCATCTCAATCGAAAGATTTTTCCTTCCCTCCCAATTGCCATCTTTTCAAACGACCGAAGACTTGCGACGAATGGATTTATGTGCTGCGATGCATTGAAGATGTCTGGGTTTCGCTCTTAAACATGGCAGGGAAACCTCTCATTTAAGGCCTGATTTGTTCAATGCCTGTTGCCTGGCCTGCCTTGCCGGTTTCCGGTTACCTCCGGCCACCATCTGAAATTCATACAGCCTCGATTCCAACGGACCATTGAACAGAGGGATTTTGCGTGACGGCGCCAAATGAATCAGTTTAGGCAGACGCGAATCGGCTGTGAGCACATAGACCCCCCACCCCGCAAACTGCTGTTTCAACAGATTCCCAAATTTCGGATACCACTCCTCCAGTTCCGACCGGTCTCCCATTCTCACTCCATAGGGAGGATTGGTCACCAGAAAACCTTTCGGGCCGGGAGGTGTCATATCCAATACGTCCACCTGATCTAATCGAATATCTTCAAGACCTAAACCTTCAAGATTTCTTTTTGCCATAGTCAAGGCATTCGCATCCTCATCATACCCAATAATAGATGGACTCGGACCGGGGAGGATCGGTTTGATCGACTCTTGGCGTACATGATCCCAGGTTGTGGAATCAAAATTCTTTAGGTGCCGAAAGGCAAATTCCCGTCCACGGCCTGGGGCAATCCCTTTGGCCATCAAGGCCGCCTCAATTAAAAAGGTGCCGGCGCCACACATCGGATCAAGTAAAACCCGCTCACCGGTCCAACCTGTAAGCCTGAGGATGCCGGCCGCCAGATTTTCCCGTATCGGCGCTTCTCCCGCCACCTTCCGCCATCCACGCTTAAACAGCGGATCTCCGGAGGTATCGATATACCACACCACATGATCGACAGCGACAAAGACCACAATTTGAATATCGGGGTGTCGTTTACTGACCTCGGGGCGCGCATGTGTTACCCGGACAAATCGGTCACAAATGGCATCTTTCACGCGTAGCGTCGCAAACTCCAGACTCTTCAGCGGAGAATGTTGAGCAATCATGCGAACTTTGATATGACAGTCCACGGAAAAATAGTCGGGCCAGGGAAGACTTGAGGCAAGGCGATACAGGTCTTCCTCATCCCGGTACCACCCCTGCCCAACCCGCCACAGAATACGGCTGGCGATCCGACTTTCCAAGTTGAGCCGGTAGCAGAGAGGAAAAACCCCTTGACATTCGACGCCACCGGGAGTCGATCGAATCTCCTGCCCGCCTAACTCTTGAAGTTCTTGGCTTAGAACGTCTTCTAAACCACGAGGACACGTTGCAAAAAACTTTTCCATCATAAGAATGTACGCGCGAGGTATGGTGACCGGTTCAGCTTAGCAAGAATTGGGAATGAAGAATATTCCTCAAATCGAGTTCCATTGATGTCCCAATCCCATTCCGGCTACCTCATTCCGGGAGGATCAAGTTTAATTTATAAGGATCGGGCGGTTCCGGGTGGTGGAAGCTGAATCCAGCAGTTTCTTCATAATCTATCGTGACGCCCTCCAAACGTGGTGCACAGGATCCGTCTATGGCGATGATGAGCCCTTCAATGTCTAAGACCGAATCCTCCTGTGTCACGGCATCTTCAAGGGTAATGGAAAAAACCAGGGCTTTGTCATCCCGATCACGAACGGCCAAACGAACAATGGGATCCTCGGGGTGTTCCTCGATCAAGCCTTTTAATTTTTCGACGGCCGGTGGTGTGATGTGGATCATGATCTCTCCTTTTGACGAAACAGCCAATCGTCAGAATGACCTGCAAGGTCTCGCATATCATTGAGCTCCCTTCTCTGTGTAAACAATCATCTATCAATTTTCTTGAGATTCATACCATCCCGGTCTCGGAACTGCGTGACACCGGGTAGACTTCAGAATTCACACAGTGTGGAAGTGCGTCTCCACGTAACCCGGCAAGGATATTCTCAGCGGCAATGCAGGCCATTCTGGTCCTCGTCGCCACAGACGCACTCCCCAAGTGTGGGATAACCAGACAGTTGGGAAGCGTAAGGAGCGGGTGTGACACAGGAATGGGCTCAGGATCAGTCACATCTAGAGCTGCCCCACCAATATGGCCATGTACTAAGGCGTGGTACAAGGCCTTTGGATCAACTACCCCTCCACGAGCTGTATTAATCAGAATACTTGATGGCTTCATGACTCGAAACTCAGCTTCCCCAATCAAATGATGCGTGTGAGATGTCAGCGGTACATGCAGACTCACAAAATCCGCCCGTGCTAATGCTTCATGCAAATCAACCTCGTGGAAGAACGCTCCCACCGACTCGTCCTGGCTGGCCTCTTCCAAAGAGCCCTTCCGGTCCATTTTCGGTTGAGCAATGAGCTGAGTGCCTGCCTCTGGTGAGACCAAAGACTGTGGCGACCCGCTCACACCATGTGGTGACCGCACCGCCAGCACATCCATCTGGAATCCTTGCGCACGCCTGGCCATGGCCTGCCCAATCCGTCCAAATCCCACAATGCCTAACGTCGCACCATATACATCCTGTCCCAGCAAGAGATCGGGGCTCCAGGTTGTCCACTGTCCCTGTCGCACATATTCCACTCCTTCAACTATTCGTCTGGCTGCAGAAAGGAGTAAGGCAAAAGCCAGATCCGCCGTTGTTTCAGTTAAAATACCCGGCGTGTGCCCAACCGGAATGCCGCGGGCTGTACAGGCTCCCACATCGATATGGTCATATCCGACAGCCATGGTGCTGACGACCCGAAGCCGTGCTCCAGCTTGAAGCACCTCCCGGTCAATCCGGTCCGTCAACAGGCAATACAGACCCTCCGCTTTGGGAAGATGATCCAACAACCATTTCCGATCAACCGGGCAATCTTGCTCCCAGCATACAAGATCGGCCTGGGTCCCCAATATCTCCCAAGCCTGTTGCGGGATACGTCGCGTAACAACAACTATCGGAAGGGCCATCGTTATTCTCTTTTTCTTTTCCTCATATTGCTTGAAAAAATCACAGACCAGGCATTACCAGAAGAGTACCGAGAACACAAACACCAGGTAACACAGCCCGTTCAAAACCAAGTGAATGGGCTTCAACGCGCCCCACCGCACCACCCAGGTCAAATATGAGGCCGCCACCAACGTCATGGCCATTCCCATGAGAATTTCATGTTGCGGCACCCAGGCGGTCAGCAGAATTCCCAAGGCCGGCAATAAACTCCCTTGAAAGACCATGGCCCCGGTGATATTCCCCACAGCCAAGGTATCCCGATTGCGCCGGATCCAAATAATACTGTTCACTTTTTCCGGCAATTCGGTTGCAATCGGAATAATGAGAAGAGATAGGGCTAAGGCCGAAATTTCCCACAGAGGGGCGAGTTGTTCAATGCCGTACACAAAACCTTTTGCCCCTAACCCAATGAGGCCGAGACCGCATCCCACCTGAAACAAGATCGCTATTAAATTATCGGGAAGCCCCACTTTGGTCATAAAAAGGGGGTGATCCGCCTCGGTCCCATGTCCATCATCCACCAAATTGGCAGAACATCGAATAGTTTGATACAGATATCCCACATACAAGGTAACCAGTGCACCCGCAATGACAGGCCTCACCCACCCCCACTCTTGGGGAACAAATACGGCAATCACTCCCAGACAAAACGCCCAATTAAACCAGAGTAGGTCACGGGCAAATCCGGTTGGCTCGGGATTTAATGTGCCATGCCACCCTCTTTTCCGTGCGGCAAAAAACCCCATTAAAAAGAAGGCTAATGTGGCCAGCATCAGGGGGGCTCCGAGAATGGCCCCCACACCAACTTCATGCCGCAGCGTTTCAGAACCCGATGACAACAAGATGGCAAAAACCGGCACCAACGTTTCCGGTAATGCCGTTCCCACCGCTGCAAACACCGAACCGGTGACGCCTTCCGAAATCCCGAGACGCTCTCCAAAATGTTCTAAACTGTTGGTGAACGCCTCCGCCCCTAACAAAATGACGACCAAAGATGCGAAGAGAATCAAGATGTCCATAGGGAAAAGGTACGATCACGTTTTAATATGGAGCAATTCCAATGGGCATGCTAATTTTCATAATATTTTCATATAATTACGCACACCAAAGTCATTCAAATTTTCTTCAGGGCCCGCCCACCGTTCCCAAGACGCCTCCCCATCTTGCCATCTGGAAATTTATTCTTCTACACTCCCCTTATGGACAACATCACAACAGGTCTCTTGCTCGTCATAAGTACCATTGTGATCTATGCTCTCATCATTCGTTGGTGGCGCCATCGCCGAGCCGCCAAACTCGCCGACAAACTCCTCGCAGAAGTCATCCGGGGTAAAGACGCCTTTCGCCGATAAGGCTTCGCCATCTCTTATTCCATTCACACACAACATCTGCCCGGCCGGTTCATCCTTTGTCCGATGCGCTCCGCGATTCACCCCTTGCCGATCCATTGATTCCTCATAGGATTTTTGAGTGTTATGTAACTCAACTTCGACAAGTTTTCCTCGACATCGGCTACAAATATGTCGAGCCGGAATAATCGTTCGTCGTTGCCGATGGTAGGCCATTCCACATTGAAGACAGTGCCAGGCATAGCGATGATGTCGTTGAACGGCCACAGTCAACTGATGGCAAACGGTTACCCCAAGTCCCGCCGCATTCATCCGGTGCATCATCTCTCGGAATTCGGTCCCATGGGACGGGCGATGCCTTCGAATATCAAACTGCCATTGATGAATCATTTCATGTGCCAACGTGCGCCGTATCTCTTCTTCGGGTTGATCGCGAAGCAAGGGGGCGGACAGCCGAATCACTCGAGCCGCACCCTGTCGATACTCACGGGAGGCCCACCAACTTCTTGGGCCAATCTGACTCACAAACAGCCCAGCCGATGCGGTTAATCGTGAACTCCACTCAATGGTAATCAGGGGTAACCGATTCTCAAAAAAGTGGTGCGCAAGACTCTGCCACATAGCCTGCAGCTTTTCCAAAGGAACGAGGCCCTGACGCATGCTGATGGCAGGAGAGTTCACAAGAATTTCCAGGTGGGTTGGCTATACATCAGGTAGTGGCTATGTTAACCTTTTTTTTTCCCTTTCGGAACAAAAACTTTCACTCACACAAAACATCCGTCGAGTTCACGTTTTGATATGACCATGGACGTCTTGGATCCAACCACGGATAGCCAATTTATGCGAATAGCGTTGGACTTGGCGAAACACGCCTTTCGTGCGGAGGAAGTCCCGGTTGGAGCGGTGCTGGTTCAGAATAAAAAAATCCTCGCGACGGGCTTCAATCAACGGGAGAGCACACAAGATCCGACCGCCCATGCCGAACTCATGGCCATTCGGTCCGCCTCCTTGGCACTGGGGTCCTGGCGTCTGACAGACACCACTCTCTATGTGACATTGGAACCCTGCGCCATGTGTGCCGGAGCCATCATTCAGGCCAGAATTGCCCGTGTCGTATTTGGCACATGGGATCCCAAGGCCGGCGCCTGCGGGTCCATTTGCAATCTCACGGCAGAAACCAGGTTTAATCACTGGGTGAGAGTCGACTCAGATATCCTGGCAGATGATTGTCGAGCGATCTTACAGAAATTTTTTCAGCAACTACGGAGTACCCAACCGGTTCCTACCGCATAACATAAACGAACACGGAGAGGTGCGAGAGTGGCCGATTCGGACGGTCTCGAAAACCGTTGTCCTCACAAGGGACCGTGGGTTCAAATCCCACCCTCTCCGCCAGCCATTGCCGCAGCATAAGAACAACAAGCGGAAAGCGGAGCAACCAAATCAGGAACTCACATCAAAGAGGGTGGGATTTGAACAGGGGTTTTGAAGGGGATATTTCCCCTTCAAGGGGTGACCGGAGCCATGCGAAGGCACGAGGGGGGCTGGCCCCTTCGTGGGAGTGCGGGGCTAGCAGACCCGCACGACTTCAAATTCCCACCCTCTCCGTCAAATCAGTGTACACCAAAATCAGCTCCTCCCCGCATTTCGGAAATACTCCTAACACGTCCGCGGGGTAGGCTCCCTTTGCGCCATGATCGAGTGGCTCTCCCGCGATCATCCCCTTCTGATTGTTCTCTTTTTCATGCAAATCTCTCTGGCGAGATTTTGGCGGTCCCACTGCGCATTTCTGTGGGGGACCGAGAGAGCCCGTGGCCTGATTGCCCTTAGGCAACCTTATTCTCTTGAGAAAACGGTGTGGTTGGTAGTTGGGTATCGGCTTTGTTGTGCAGCGCAGTCAGCCAAACCCCCATTAAATTCACAATACACGCGTCAGCAATACCCCCAAAGAAATGAAATGAAACTCGTAGCGCTCAGGGTCGGCCGCGAATCGCTTCGTCATTCGAGCGTACAACTCGTCGATGAGCTCTGGCCGATCCGGGGTGTTTGGCAAGCCAGACGTCACAACGGGCTCCGAGAACGCGCGGATGAACCCGGCGTAGCTTTCGGCCCAGGAGCGGGGGTCCCCACTGCGGGCGAATTCCTCGTTGAAGGGGACTCGGCAGTCGCGGGCCTCGGCCTTATCGACACTAAACGCCGGCGGCTCCCCGTTTTCTCCGGTCGGCGGCAACAACTCTGAAAGCGATCGATAGTATACCGGGAAAATGAAGTTCTCGTAGACGTCGCGCGTCAGGCGACCCTCCTCCACCATGTCCAGCATCGCATCGCTTAGACCGTCAATAATTCCATTTGCGGTGTCGTGTTCGTCGTTGCGCCCGAAGACTTGAACGAGTAGCTTTCCGCCGGACTTCAGCTCGGCGGCACGAGCCCGATAGAAACTCAGGATGTCTTCATGGGCTTGTTTAGTGAAAGCCGCTCTTTCTTCCGGGCTCACAGATACGCCCTCGCGAAACGCACGCTGCGCGGGTGGGGAGGGGGAGATGAACCGAGGCAGGCGCGTCTGAGGTAAGCCGGACATCCAGCCCACCGCATTGAAGGTCGTCGCGATGTCGATGCTCGAAGCCGGTGCGACCCGCTCGAAAAGCGACCCGCCGACGGCAGCCGGATAAATACCGGCTATGCGACTCGAAGATGTCGCATCGGGAAAAAGGTTGGCGAAGAGTTGATTGAAGTCGTTCGTCGGCAGATCATCGAAGAAAGTCCAGATGTCGGCTTGAGAGCGATCACGCAGCGCCTCGATGATCGCCCCTACCGCATGAATCGCGTTGGCCCCTTCCGACGAACCAAGGTCAAGCAGCGCGATCGGCGTGCCGTTCGTCGGTAAGGGCAAATCTGCCATGGCGTCTACAATCCAGGGAAGGAACTCGTCCATCGCCGCGCGCTGCCCCGATGAGTGCGCATCGTAGAAGCCTCTCCCTCTCATACCAGTTGTGCTCGCCATGCTCAGGTCTCCTGCCCATTGCGGGACATTATTCATTTAACTTGATGTGATCACATTGAGACAAGTTTTTTTCTCACCCCTTATGCACCCACCGATTCCTTTCAGACCTGAAAGGCCTGGCTGCACAGTAGGCGATAATTGACCGCCTGCATTGGAATCCCTCGGAGGTGCCAAGTATCACCCGGACGGTCTTGTCGTTTCTTGAGCTTGCCTGCATAGACAGGGCAAAACTTCTAACATCATGGGGGAAGGGTTTTATAGCTGGCGATAATGAATCGTTTAACTAGAAGCTCCTTCACTTCCCAAAACCTCAAAAAGAATCGACGGCACAGCCACATTACATGACGTATAATTTCGGTCGGCGATAGCCAGGCGTTTCGAATTTCATGACCCCGAGTGTGCCAAACATGCGTTTAATTGACAAATCTGCAAGAACCACTGAGTTTGCACACTACATCCAGACCGTTTCGGGAAGGGGGTTCGCAAAGAAAAGGTTTTGGTCATGGGAAAATTTTCCCCTCATGGGGTGACCGCAACTGGCAATGGCACGATGGGCATGGGCCCCTAGTGGGAGTGCGGGATGAGCCAGGCCTGCACGAATTCAAATTCCCACGCTCTCCGTCAACCAATCTAAGCAGAGCACCCCTCTCCCTGCATTGCTGGCATACTCCTAACAAGTCCGCAGGGTAGGCTTCCTTAGGGCCACGGTTGGCGCTCTCTCCAACGATTCTAGTCTTTAGATGACATAACATTTGACACGTTGGCCCAACTGGAGGCCATGCTGAAAACCATGGGGAAAAATTTGTGGACGAGGAGGATCGGAAACAGTCTGGTTCCAAAACAAAATCTGCACTCCCATACTTTCTGGTTTGGGGCTTGCTAAGAAAACATCTAGGGTCGCGCAGCAATTTTCGGCCATCCTAGATAATGTGCGGGAGGAGATGGCCATCCTATACAAAGACATCCAGCCGTAGACGGAACAGCATCGGGCGAAGGCGTCCGAAACTTTTCTTTCATGACCTATTTGATGAATTGCCTTTAATTGCCAATCTTGCCAGGTTATCCCCTAATCCAAATGACAGGCCATTTTGGGAACATCTTTTTCCCTTTTACAGGAGGACGACCGCATGCGAGCAATAATATTCTTTGGGTGTTTCCTGGGTATGGCAGGGAGTACCTGGGCCCAATTTGGCGAAGATCCCTGGCGACCGACTTCACAGCTTCACCCGACTCCCCCAAGGTCCTTCTATGATGACCAATCTTCTGTCCAATCTATCCCAAAATCATTGCAAAGCTTCGATGCGTGGTTCCAACAACAGCGGGAACAACAACGGCAACAACACGATCGTTACCAGCAGGAGGCCCGACAGCATGAATTGAACCAAACGAACCGGCTACGGACGTATGATCGACTGCATTGGGGGCCTCTGCAACCGTATTCACCCTATTGAGTTGTAACGGACGGGCTCTTTCTCTACCATCTTCCTCTCTGCCTGGGCATAAGGAATCGTTAATTGCCTCTGACAAAGCGTGACTCTGGGAGAGGTTTTGATACCCTAAGTCAACTTGGGCAGATTTTCCACCTCGGTTCAGTAATCTGAAGTTGATCAATCAACGAATGCTGAATTTGTGTGTTCCTAACTTTTTGAACCTGTCCACTTAATTTGACCATACTCACTCAATACTCATGAGGGTATGATTACCAAGGTTGCCTCAGGGGCTCAATGCGCTTTCAATAGTAAGCCCTTGCCCGTTTTTAAAATGCACCCTTATCCTTTGCACAAGTTTTTGGTTTGATCGGCCCACTGTCCTGTATACGTCCATCCACACACAACGCCATTACTGTCGTAATAGAAAATACGTTTGGGGTGGAAAGAATCATCTGTTGAATCCCCTGAATCCACCCAATGGCAGAATTCTCCATGTTCGTCCCACAGCATGCACATCACCGGATCACCCATTTTTTGGATTTGCTCTTCCTTGCTTTTCCCCAGCCACATGTCCAAATCCTTCTCAACACCGGCAAGGGTGGCGACCCCCTCCATTTCGTAGTACATACGGCAACCAAAAAGAGAAAAACCCAAAAGGGTAAGGCTCAACACGTTGGTTCCTATCCGAAGCAGAGAGAAATTCTGACCCCGGCATAATTTCGTATCCATCAGGACCTCCCCGCCGTGACCGATTTCTTTACCGGCGACGCCTGGACCATGTTTGGCTTGGGGACCTCTTCCATCTTGTTTTTTCCCAGGTGGGGCGTCGGAAGATACACATTGCCGGAATAACCAGACATCCCAAGGGGTTAAAGATGACACAAATGGGACGCAATTCGACCATGGTAGAGTGTGCCTTCCTGATTCCCGGTCAGCATCTGCTCTGCGTCAGTGTTACCAAGTTCTGCCACACCTTTCAAGAGACCATGAAGGCGGATGGGGTCACCCTCTTCAAATTTCGATCACGCAGTCCGCCTGAATTTCCATGCCGAACGCTGGGTGAGGCCTATGAAGAAGGAAGTCCGGTCAGGGGTCATCCACTTTGGTGAAAACGTCATCCTAAAAGGGAGTGTTGAATAATAAGGATGTTCAAGGGCAAATTTGCGCAGGATGAGATTACTCATCAAAGGCTCCGGGTCGGTTAAAAAAAAGTCCGTCCGGCAAGGCCGCCGCCGTTTGTACGCGCGGAGCGTACGCTGAGTACGTGAGCACAGGAAAATGGCGAGAACGCCGCTGGCGGCTTTTTTCAACAGACCCTAAAAGTGTTCAACGATTGGTACCCGTTATCATCGGAAATGCTATAGGTGAAGAATGGGGTGATTGTATGTGAGGAACACTTGATTTTTAAACTGAGGGAAGTAAAGTAGGGGAGGTTGAATTGTGGGGATTAGATGCCCTGGCTTCTCTGATGAGGAAGTCGTTATGAATACAAGTTCGGGAAAAAAAGGAGTTGTGGAATATGGCCATACCAAAATGCTTAATGAAATTCGTCTTTTTACTTTGCATTTTATTGATAGGTTTAGGTTACGAAATTTCAAGGGCAGACGGTTTGACACCACGAGAAGAATGCGCTCCGGAACAATCGGAATCATTGATACCTGAACCCTGTACCGTTCGGTTTCTGTCTTACAATGTTCACGGAATTTCTCCGATCCTGAATTCCATGTATGTCGGGGTAGATGTGAGGAATGATGATACCCGAAGTGGCCTGATGGCCTGGTTGCTCATGGATTATGATTTCATATTATTACAAGAGGATTTTGAATTTCACCGGCAAATTGTCCATGAATTCACCTATGAGCTCGTCGAACAGGGGAACGGGCCACGGATAGCGCTGGCCCCATTATGGCTGGTAACCCTTCCCATTAAAATCGTCAATGTTGGTTTTCAGTTATTTAATAGTCCTGGCATTCCTTTCCGTGTCCCCTATGGGTCGGGGCTGACTATAGCTTCACCCTACTATAAAGCTGTGGAAGGGGGCGTCACACAGGCCCCGCTTCCAGATTGTGAAGGATGGTTGAGTAGGAAAAATGATTGCTGGTCGACCAAGGGGCTTCTTCGAGTGCCCGTTCGTCTTCCGAATGGCGCAGAATTTGACGTGTACAATACCCACCTGGATGCCGGGAGAGATGAGGAAGACCGATCCGTTCGCAAAAAACAGATAAAATTCCTTGCAAAATGTATCAAGAAATTATCGAAAGATCGGGCCTTCATTTTGGGAGGTGATTTCAACTCACAATATGACCATGGGGGAAATGAGGCCTCAGGAAAAGACTATGAAATTTTAAAAACCTATCTCATTGATGAGTTAGCGCTCAACGACAGCAAGGCCCGTCCAGAACCCAATGGCTACTGGAAAAATCGAGTGGACTACATTTTCTATCGAGGGGGTCAAGGAGCGAGGATTGAGTTAATCGGCCCTGGAGGAGAAGATCAACGTTTCCGGCATCCTGTTAACCGAGGCAGACAATCTCCTAATGAAAAGTACGAAGATCTTCTTAGCGACCACCCTGCCATTCGCGCAGAATTCAAAATCTTACCCTCGCCACTCTCCGCGCATGCTTCACGGGATGGGGAAAGAGATTCGTGTGCAGAAGAACCTGTGAAGGAGGAGATGGAGGTGGATTGGTAGGACCAGCTGTTGTGGTCAGAAGAGGGTTAACCCCATTTTGAAAATCCCAATGCGATATCAGGCTGTGCAAGTTGATTTTTTTGAGTAACGGTTGGCGTAAGTCGGTACGAAGTATGAAATGACGATTAAAGTAAATATATCAACAGATTTTGTCTCGGATGATGTGATTTGTCTTATGGGAGTGTTAAATAATAAAGATGTTCAAGGGCAAATTTGCCCAGGATTAGATTCCTCATCAAAGGCTCCGGGTCGGTTCAAAAAAGCATGCCCTGAGTCTTCCCGAAGGGTCCGTCCAGCAAAGCCGCAGCCGTTTTTACGCGCGGAGCGTACGCGTAGTACGTGAGCACGGGAAAATGGCGAGAACGTCGCTGGCGGCTTTTTTCAACAGACCCCTTATGGTCAAAAAATACGAACTCGGTGTTTCTCGAAAGGGTATCTCATAAACTCAGCACTTCTCTCCCCCCTTGTCTTTCACCCTGCAGGAAGGCTTTTCTGAAGACCCTGGAGAAAAATGTGGGCCGCATACCCAACACCGACATCCAGGTCCGCCGAAGCATGAAATGAAACGATAGCGTCCCCTTTTCCTCGGCCTCTCAGGAATCAAGGCTGCATTATGCCACTGTGTGGACAGGCCTCCCATCCGAACCAACAGAACTATCCACCGATGGAGCCGTCGCCTTCGAATCGGAGCCATCGTGGAACTGAACGGAGATCGATTAATTTTTCACAACTTCCACGACGGCCATCATGCCATTGTCCTCATGGGCACCAATATGACAATGCGCAACAAACTTGCCGACGATAATAGGGTCTCGGAAATCAATCAGCACCTTGACTTCTCCAGGGACGTCTCCTGTTTGAAATGGAATATTCACCGTATCCTGATGGCCGATGAATTCCTGTCGCACCCCGTTTATTTCTACCACCTGGAAATCCGTTTGGTGAATATGAAAAACATGCCATTCTTTTGTCACATTTTGAATCGTCCACTCTTCAATAAACCCGACTGGAATCGTAAAGTCGACCCGATTGATATTGAATTGTTTCTCGTTCACAAAAAACGAGTTCCCGTCGTTGTCTTCAGAAAAGACGAAGGATCGTCGCTTGCCTGGCGGTATCGGCTGAGCATCCCTGAAGTCTTCCACTGGAGGCAAGTCTCTGGGAATTCTCACCCTATAATCTGGATGTCCTGAGGAAACCAATGTGGCCAGCGTCGCCTCCGGATATTGATCTCCGGCAGGCCCGGTGGTCAGGGCCTGGGTCCGCAAGGTATACATTCCAGGTTTCCCCCCTCGAACGAAAAACTCGACACGGGAACTCGGTGGCAATAAGATCTCTTCACGGCGCCATATTCTGTTCTGACGATTCCCGTCTCTCGCAATTTGAAACAATTCATGGCGGTCTAGGGTCAATTTGTAATAAATGTCGGGGCCAATATTTCCGACCCTCCAGAACTGCAACTCGCCAGGACGGATTTTCATGCGTGGGTTAACGAGACCATTCACCATGCGCGTGGTACCGGCGTTGCTATCGATTTGCAGAGGAATGGTGCCTTCATCGGTAATCTGGATGTCCTTAAGAAGAAGGATTTGTTCCTTGATTCCCTGTAATTCCGGGAAAGGGTCCAGAATGCCATCGACAATAAGTCCTCCCGACATTCCACTCATGATTTGGAATTCAGTATTTCCCTTCGTTGGCGCGTCGGGGTTAAGTTGTGGCAAATGTCCATGCGGGTGATACCAGAACAATCCTTGAGGATGGTTTTTCGGAACGAATATGCTGTAATTGAATTGCCCGTCAGCCGGGACTTGCATAAAAATGTCATCACTGCCGGGTTGTGGGGAAACATTCCATCCATGGGTATGGAGATTGGTTTGTTCAAGAAGATCGTCGGACAATTGATTGATCAGGCGGAGATAGAGGGTATCGCCGGGCTTGACTCTTAACGTCTGCGGAATATACAGCCCATTATACGATCGCAGCAGAACGTTTCGGCCTGCGATAACTTTTTCATGTCGGTTAACAACCAGCTCTGCATCGAGTACGCCGCCAATGCTCGACTCCTGGGGGGGATTGGCAAATTTTGGCTGAGTGATTTGGTCGCCCTCGCCATTATGATGTCGATGCCGATCATGATGGCGGTTTTCAAATTCGGAACCGGCTGACGACGAACCCGCAAACAAGAAAATCAGGAGGAACAATACCTGTACATTGTGTAATACCGTTTGTCTGGGATTTTTCATACACGTTCTCCTTTCCCAAGGCCATGCCAAGCATTCTTTCCTTTGTGAGAAGTCCAGGATTTTCGAGCCGCCGTGTGACAACAATGCCCGTCAACAAAAATGACGTCAAATGAAAGGGAAAGCAAAGGAACGTAATAGAATACAGGTTTGGGAATGTCAAGCTGACTGAGGTTTGACGGGCTAGTGTGCCGTTAATCAAATACCCCTCTTTTGGGGGATATTCTCTCATCATGAAAAAAACCGGGAGGGGGAAAATGGGCTCTGTCGCAAGAAGAGTAAAAAGACTGAAGGATGAATTTTGTTAAGGAAGTTGAAGGGATTGCTGCTTCAGCTTGTCCAGATTACGTAGTGGAATCGCTGAGCACGATATGGCCGTTTTTTCCCAAAGACACCGAGGATAAACCTTCCAGATCCCGTTATCTGGCGACCTTCATTCTCTGGCCAATAAGACAAATCCTGGCTATATTAAAATAAATAGCCGTTAAGGCCTGTTTACTGCTCACGTGCTTTTGGATTGCCTTGATGCCCTGGCACAGAAAGTCAACGTTTTCATTCAACCCCAATCTGCCAGAAACCGGTTTTTGAAGAACAGGTATCAAGTACATTCGTGAGTGTCGAAGCAGAGAGGGAAAAAGACTTCATGCCGATGATGTCTCATCATGAATCTCCTTGTGCGGACAACCTACTCCTTCCTTGTGGAGGTTGTGTATGGGGTTTTTAAAAACCTTACGAGGTCTGTTCAATCGTAGAAAACCAATATCCCCCAACCCACTGTATGAGATAGCTCTAACCCATATTCAAAAAGATATCCATGAATCACCCCATGATTGCATTCAACAACTTTCTGAAGCATCGAAGAAAAAAATCCTTCAGGAAATTCACACTGTGACAGAAACTCTATGGCAGGCTTCCGATAGAGTATTGGCCAACCGTGAAGGGTTGCTTGAGTCCATGTTGCACCAGGTGGATTGCGAAATATTTATGATTGAGCCTGGCCATAAGCTATCCGGTTTTCATGGTATTTCTGGCGAATTGAAAGACTTCCTGCCTGAATTTGCCAAAAAACGTATAGACACCGGCGAACTGGACTGGAAACAAAAAACAAGCCCTACGCAAGATGAGGCCTATACGTTGGTGTGTGGCAAATGGTTGAGGGCCAATCATTATTGCAAAATATTTAATGAAATACGGATGTATTTAAAAGATTATCATTCCAATCAGGAACGAGACTGGTTCTTTCCCCTTCAATGTGCCTCGGCAGCTTTTGCAGAATATCATTTTCGCAAAGAATGTGGCCTCACACAGATCATTGATGGTGCCCGAGCCCTACAATATGGCTCTTTTCTTGAAATCGTTTCAAAAGGTCACAAAGACCCCTTAGAAGAATGGGAAACCACCTATCAAGAAATATTTCCTCTACATTTTTCGTCGTATGCGGAGTCCAGGAAAGGGAAAGACTAGTCCAATAATTTCCTCAGCTAATAAAACAAGTCACCAGCAAACAAATATCCCTCCATCCACCTTCATCTGCTCCCTCTTGCCCGTTTCTCCAAAAACTGCCTCATATCCATATGATGAATAATGAAATCCCTTACAAATTTTTGCAGACGGTGAGTCTATAGTTTTGATTTATCAATGGGTGGCATCACCAGGAGTGGCTTAACCACCACGTCGTGAAGGAGGGATGAGGTGACGGCGTGGGGCAGGTCGCGATGGGAAGCGTTGGGGATCGGATGTCACAATAATGTCACCGATAGAAAATTTTCCATTAACCCCATCATCATTCGTCATATCTCCAAAGCCGATCCTGGGTATACCCACCCAGTCATTTCGTTTCAAAGCCAGCTTTCCATCAACGTACACCTTGGCAAATCTTCCACCCTGAACCGTTAACGTGTAGGTGTGAAAGGTATCAGTCGTATCCATTTTAAACGTCCCTTTCTCGTCTCCCCATCCAATGGCATCCTCATCAAAAAAAATCATATGACTTCGTGGTCCTTCGGCGAAGATCCCATCGGAGATATCGACCGAACCGTGAAACATAATGCCCGAATCAAGATAATTATGCGGTTGCTCCACTTTGTGCACTTGCAACGTAAACTCAATGGAGAACCCGTATTCAAAGTCGAAAGGAATATCTTTATAAAACCACATGAACGCTTTCCCTGGAAGCTGGTCGACCGCTCTGAGAACTCCAATCGTGTTGAGCGTGACATGACTCCCGTTTGTCACCACGTCCAATGGAGAAACAGCGTTGGTGGAAACCTTCCAACGTTGCTTTTCCGGCAATTGGGCACCTTTCAAAACGGTCTTTTGTCCCGACTGCACTCCTCCACATCCGGTAAGGAGAAACATTGTGACGAGCGTCAATTGCATGGTGACTTTTTTAATCGGCATGACAGACCCCTTTGCAAGAAGGCTCAGTAAAAAGGCAACGCTACCGGAAACGGCCTCTGGTTCTTTCCGGGCTTTACATCACGCCAGCGATGTCCATGCCCTCCTCTGCATCCGTTTGCCACATGTCCCATAGATGGCCCCGATTCACTAACCATTATAGATACTGGCACACACATACAAAAATTCCCACCCATTCCTGGCTTATGACAATGGATTCTACTATAGATCGCGCAGATTAAACATGACCAATTTCCGATGGAGATGGACATTGAAATACCCGACCTTCTTCCCAATACATCCACCTATACCTGACCCGATATCCGCTCATTGCCCAACAGCACCCTCGGCTCTCCCTGAGATAAAGGAATTAGGACAAAAAATGGTATCGGATGAATCGTCGTTGGAAAAGCATTGGGAAATGTAGGATGAAACGGTATTCGAAAATGAACAAAAGGAGCGGGGATATTCGGCCGAATGCAAGGCCAGCCGATCGAACAATAAAAAGATGTTCCACCAACCGCCGAACGACGACTACACGGGCTGGTTCACTGATCCCACCGTATGGCTTCTCGTCAAGCGCAAGATCACCTTCAATGGCACTCGCGAATTCAGGGGCAAAAACACCCGATGGCCGGATACAATGACCCTTTGGCTTTTCTACTGACTCGGAAGCTCGGCCTGGTTGTGGATCACAAAATAATCCAATTCCAACGTTCTGGTATTTGATTGCACCTCTAAGGTGATCGTATGGGAACCGGCGGAGAGCGCCTGTGATAATCGCATCGCTTGCGTCACCTCATAATCACCCAGGGTGCCCCCATCCTCCATCTCGATCGTCGCCTGGCGCCGGCCATCCACAGAGATCGTGACCTGATCACCGGCACTCTTGCCCTTTGTATATCTCAGACGAATACTCGGATTCGCAATGTCCTCGCTCAGGTGCACCATATAGTTTGCGTCCCCCGTCCCTCGTATCGTGTGTCCACCGGACGCCGTCTTGCGAGGGGATTTCAGCAACGTACCCGAGCGATAGTCTTCAGCCTGCCGGGTCACAAAGTAGCCGAGTGGTCGCAGCACATCAACTTTGAAAATCGGACTCGAAGTATTGTGCCGTGAATAAGCCGGCCGGTCGAAAATCCAGGAATCGCCTGGGATCGCTGTCCATTCCTCATGCGTCGGATCAATCGGATACGTCTGCACGAGACCGGACGACGAAAGGGCCTGGATACGGGAGATATCGCTATTATCATCGGCCACCCACATGGAACGCATGGTGACAAACGGAGCCGTGAGGGTGTCATACGTCACATCCGTCACACGCACCGTCGTCTTGCCCGGTTCGGCTTGGAGCTGCAATACCGCGGACGATCCGTTTTTATATCGCACGTTGATGGTCATCCTTTGCGGATCGATATCCAATTTCTCGATCGGTATGAACGGAAACAAGGCGTCCTCTGCCGCCGGCCCGATAATCATCGATGATCCAAAACACACCCGTTCCTCCCGTCCCACCGGGGGTTGCGTGATAATCCGTGAATATCCATTCGCATAGAGCACAAATATTTGCGGGGGTGCATGATGGTCGTCCGTCCGTTTAAGAAACTGGATAAAATCGTGGTCCGGCTCCGATTGTCCACCCACGATATTCACGGCCATCCCCGATTCATAAGGCCACCCGGATACATCCATCACTCGAACCGCGACGTCGCCGTCGTTATAGATGTCCTTCCCGTCGAGATCCGCGATGTCCACAAAACCCGAGGTCACCAAACTCGCATACTGCACGGCAGCACCGGAGGCGATGACCTGAGGGTTATCCCACTGCGGCGTGGTCGTTTTCGTCTTCGCCAGAAATTTTAAACTCTGGATATCTGCATCGTAATAGGCAATATTCGGATATCCTCTCGCCGTTACCCCCAGCGAGGCAAACCGGCCAACATCCCCCTCCGCATCAAGAACGATCCCCGCCGGCCATGGGGCGGCGGCGGATTCTTTATAAAGATATTTTAAATCCTTATTCGTGGCATCATAATACGCCACATGCAGATCCCCCGCAGGACCAAACGCCGTCGACGTATATTGACCGACATTTCCCGCCGCATCCAACACCTCCGGTGCCGACCACCCCTGTGTATCCTGATAAAGGTATTTTAAATTTCCGTTGCTCGCATCGTAATACGTGATATGCGGATAATGCCCTTCATACGCCCCGTTCATTTTCTCTGTCCACCCCTCATAGTACACGCTCATTGAAGCGTAGGTGCCGACATCCCCGACGGCATCCAGGACCACGGGCGCCGACCATCCATGGGCGTCATCGTTGGTAACATATTTCAAATCCTTCGCATCCGCATCGTAATACACCACGTGCAGGCTGCCCCTGGGACCTATCGCCATGGCCGCATGCTGCCCGACATCCCCGCTTGCGTCCAGGATCGTTGGGGTGGCCCATCCACCCACCATATCCGGATTGGGCTTATAGGTATATTTTAAATTTCCATGATCCGCATCGTAATAGACCACGTGATGTCGCCTATCCCGACTAATACGCAACGAGACGTATCTCCCGACATCACCGGTGGAATCGACAATCTCCGGCTCGCGCCACTTCCCCTTTTCATCCCGGACAATATACATGAGGTTTTGTTTGTGCGCGTCATAATAGGCCATGGCCGGTGGTGCACCTAAGCCCACCCAATACCGGTCTGTCGGGGGATAAGCCAGCGACACATATTGTCCAACATCCGCATTGTTCGCGTCCGGCGTCTCAATCGGATACCAATAGAAGCCGGGCGACTGCCAGACAAATTTCAATTTGCGTTGCACCGCATCGTAGTATGCGATCTGCGCTGTCGGCCGCATGTCCCACGCCTGTTCGCAGTTGGTGAGATCCCCGACACAGAGATCCTGCTGCCCGCGCTGGAGTGGATAATAGGATGGAAAGTTCGCGGTGATTTGATAGTCGGAGACAAAGCCGCCATAGATCGGAATATTGATATTGTCTTCTTCCGCGCACTGTGACGGAAAGCTCATATTCTTGGCGTGACGCACGGTGGTTGCTCCCGCAGCATGAATGCTCTGCAGGCCTACCACGACCACACACAGCATCCCGACAATCGCCAGATTTTTTGTCTTACACGTACGCCAAGCCATAACCATTAAGCAATCTCCTCGCGTCTCATGTATGAATATGACTATTCATGTTGACCGGGTGTTGACAACCTGGTGTGATCCACACCCACACGCCCGGCTCCCACAATGTTCGTTTTCCCTTGGCATGCGGCAGCAGGATTCTTCCACAAGATAGTATATGCCCAGGAACCTACTGTCTTTCATCCCACTCCTTTCGCCTCACGCCTTACTCTGGACTCCTTACACCAAACCGGCAATTTACCATTTGGCCATCAACGTGAACGTATTCCCTAACAGCCAGATCCCGTGATCATCCACACGGAAACTATCATCGCCCTCAACGACCACATGCTTAGGCTTACCCTTCACATGGATAGGCCAGCGAACATAAATTGTTCGTTCCGTGTCTTTTGGCATATCCACATCCAGATTCAGTCTCTGGTCGTTGTCATCCCACGTCGCCTGCATGGTCAGGTTTCCGAAATGCGTGGGAAAATTCGAAAGAGCAATGCCATCGCCCACAAGCCATTCGCGTGGTGTCCCAAACAGCAGGTTCAAAATTTTACTTTTATCCTCCTCCATCACGATGAGGCCCCGGACCGAATTCACATAACCCGCCCCGACCCAGGTATGTGGCATATCACCGATATACACACCCTTGCGGCTGTCGGACAGAACAACCTCGGCAAACTCATTCCAACTGGCCGGACGCCTGCCCTTGAACAAAATTTCATGCAGGTCGAAGGCTTCCTTACGATACCCGAGCGTTGCGAGAGCCAGAATATTCCGCACCTCGTAAGGCGTATAGGAATAGGGCGTCGAACTGGCATCCCGTTCCTTCACCATCCGGTCATAGTTCCGGAACGTCCGGTCCAGGATATCTGCCGGCAGCACGTGCCAGGCTTCCGTGGGAAACATGGCTATGGCAATGGAGGTCGGATCAGGAGTGCCTTTGTCCGCATCCACAGGAATATAGTCCAGAGACTTCCAGGCGATAGTTTTTTCAATGGACTCCCTGACGCTTGTGGTGAATTTTTCCGACTCGGTCCTCGCCCAGTCGGCCAAGAATTCCCGTCCCAGGATTTCCGCCATTTCAATTCCGTCCGCCCAACCGCGAATCGCCCAGAAATCATCCCAATAACTATGCATCGGGGTTATGAAACCTTCATGGCTGATGGACGGGGGCAAAATACCCTTCAGGCGTTCGCCGGCCTCAAGATGCTCATAATGTTTCGGATCAAGCGTACGCTCCCGCAACGTGACAATATACTTCATCGCCCGGTGAACAGCATCAAAATGCTTTTCCAGGAAGTCCCTGTCACCCGTAAAACGATAGTACTCCATGATCGCATAGATAAACTGACCCTGGCTGTCCCATTCGATATTCCTCCCCCAACCGTCATACACTTCACCGCTGGTGAAGAGAATAGGAGGCACAAGGCCATCAGGCTCCACACGTTCGGCATACCAGTTCAGAAAATCCCTGACCTCTTCGAAAAAACCAAGCCGCATGAGGGTAGCGGAAATGACCGCGCCATCCCGCATCCAGGTCCGGTTGTAGGAGCGCGCGCCTGGCTGGATGACCACGCCATCGTTGTTCAACAGGATATAGGCAATCTGCGACTTCACGGTATTGACGACGGCCTTGTTGGCAAGCTCGAATCCCACACGGTTCAGCTTGTCGGTCCAGAAGGTCACATACTCCTGCCGCAACGTCTCGAAATCCTCGGCCGTTTTCAGATGTGACAGGGTATCATGCAGGGGAGCCGCAAACACGACCTCCTTGGATTCACCGGGTTTCAATTCGAAGGGATAAGTCCAGGCTGCCGAGAGCAGACCGGTCCCGGTCTGGTCCTCGATTGATTTGGCATCGTCCTTTCCGTCTGCACCGGCGCTCAGCATGACCCCGCCTCGCAGATGGTTGGCAATATCCCCGTGAGCATATTGCAAGCCAAGAAAACTGTCGGCAGGCGAAAGGGCCAGATAGGTATTTTTGTCGTTGATCATGATCAGTTTTCCGGTTTCATGCACGTACCTGATCGAATGGATCGGCGACAAACCGCCATGTTGCCACTTGGGATTGATCTGGGCGGGCCTGACCGTGACGATGAGATCGCCTTTCCGTACGGTATCGGAACGATTTTCAAGCCGATGTCGCACATAGGTCATGCTGGCATCGACAGGGCCACTGGTAATAGCCTCGGATCTGAAGTGCAGTCCATTCCCCGTCTCCCATTTCACAATAGGAGCCGGCAGATACCCGTCCTGCAATTCCTGGCGTATGTTCGCTGCAACAGCAGCCGAATACAGATTGTCACCCTCTTTGACATAGGGCATCAGAATGGGACCGTCGCGCCGGGGTTCCAGATTGCCATACTCATCAAAGAGACTTTCTTCGCTATCGATGGGGAGGCCAACCAGAGTCCAGTAGGTCTGATAGCCCCTGACATGTGGGGGATAATCACCGAAAGGAGCCCGCCGGGCATCAAACTGATACCGGATATACGGCGTGAACACTTCCTTGGGACCACGCAATGAAATATCGCTAATCCCGAAACCGCCCCCGGCCTTCATAGGATCACTCAGCACAAGCCTGATGTAGCGGACCTCTGATGGATCTTGCGGAACAAAATCGGACTGCCCCTGTGATCCCGCCGAGACGGAAATAGAGGAAACCTCCTTCCATGCCTTGCCATCCAACGAAATGGCCATATCGACCGAACCGGCATATTGATCCCCCCAGTCGATACGTAATCCGGATATCGGCCTGGACTTGCGCAAATCCAGAAGCAATTCTGCCCGGTCAACCGCCTCGCTTTTCCAGACGGTATCTTTGCGGCCATCCATCAGAGCCGTGGTATTCGCTCCACCCCCGGCGATCACCGAGATATCGACAATCTCGTCGGTCCCTTTGATATCAAATTCCCAGAGGGAATTCCCCCAGGTTGTCGCTCGCTCCCGTGTATCCAGCCGGACATATCTCGCCGGAACGGGCCGGATATAAATATCATCCATCTGCCCGTCACCCTCGTCGTTGATATACACCGTCGTCCACACCTGGGCATCGGTCGAAACCAGGAGGTTGTATTTGCTCGAATACCCGTTCTCCCAATGCAGGGTAAAACCCGCGATCTCCACGACCTTCCCAAGGTCAATGAGGGCCCACTCCTCATCCTTTGCCTGACTGGACCAGCGGGTCGTCATGTCATTATCCGCCAGATAACCCGGTAGAAATTCATCGCTCTGAATCGAAGATGCGGTCACCTCCCAGGTGTCCTTTGCCGGGATATTCGATGTGGCCAGCGCGCCTGTCGCGGGCACCATCAACAGAACCAGAATTGACAACAATATCAACACACGTCTTTTGTTAAAGGTCATCAGTGATCTCCCTGACATGTCATGAGGTTTCCGGAAGGTTTGTGGCGAAGTTCCTTTCCGTCTTTCCCGAAAAGATGGCAGTGGTCCGCCGCAAGACATACCGTCAGCCGGTCTCCCTTCGCGAAACCGAACTCGCCGGATGCGCGGAGGATCAGCAGGTCCTCGGCATCCGGCGTTTCCAGATAGACATAGGAATGGCTGCCGAGCGGCTCCACCAGCTTGATCTGCGTCTCGACGAGGTTGTGATCATCCCCTGTCGCCAGATGCTCGGGACGAATGCCAAGCGTAACCGGAGTATCAGGGGGCAATGCTCCGGCAACGCCATTCACCAGGATCGTCGCTCCGCTTTGCAGTCGGACCGTTGTGGTATCCTGGCGGCGATCGACCACGACCCCGGCCAGGAAATTCATGGCCGGCGATCCGATAAAGCCGGCAACAAAGCGGTTGGCAGGATACTTATACAGTTCATGGGGGGAACCAGTCTGTTCGATACATCCATCTCTAAGGACCACGATCCGATCCGCCAACGTCATGGCCTCGACCTGGTCATGCGTGACATAGATAATTGTCGTTTCAAGCGTCTCGTGCAGCCGTGCAATTTCATGACGCATCTTCACACGAAGCGAGGCATCCAGATTGGAAAGCGGTTCATCAAAAAGGAAGATTCGCGGACGCCTGACGATCGCCCGGCCAATAGCCGTGCGCTGGCGCTGTCCACCGGAAAGTTCTTTCGGTTTCCGCTCAAGCAGCGGGGTCAGGCCGAGCGTCTCGGCAGCCGCGCGCACCGCCTGATCAATTTCTGCGGCTGAAGCTCCGGCAATTTTCATCCCGAAGCTCATGTTGTCATAGACAGTCATATGCGGATACAGCGCATAGGACTGAAACACCATCGCAATACCGCGCTTGGAAGGCGGAAACCTCGAGACATCGGTCTCACCGATTTGGATGGTTCCCGTATCGATCTCTTCGAGGCCCGCAATGGTACGCAACAGCGTTGACTTGCCGCAACCCGAAGGACCGACAATCACCGCAAACTCGCCATCGGCGACATCAAGGTCAATTCCCGACAACACGGCCGTCTTGCCAAAACGTTTATGAATATTTCGCAGGGTCAGACTGGCCATGTTACGTATGCACGGAAAGAGGCAGAAAGGGTTCGTCCAGAACCGCACCATTGGTTTCGATAATCTTCGCATAATACCGGGCTGTATCCTTCGGCGTGCGCTCAAGAGTCTCAAAATCGACATGAACAATGCCGAATCGCTTGGCATATCCAAAGGACCATTCATAGTTGTCCATCAGAGACCACGCCATATATCCCCGCACATCAACGCCGTTCTCAATCGCGGTCCGGACCGCGCACAGATGCTGGTTCAGGTAATGCATCCGTACCGGATCAATAACCCGTCCATGCATCGCTTTCGGCGGATCAAAAAAGGCCGAGCCATTCTCGGTGATATACAGCGGCATCTCACCATACCGTTTCTTGAGCCAGAGCAGCGTGTCGGACAGCCCCTTCGGATAGACCTCCCAGCCGGTTTCCGTATAGGTCTTGTGAGGCTGGCGAACGGTCCTGGCTCGGACAGGCAAACAGTCCGGCCCATCACCTGTCACGGCACGCGTGTAATAATTCAGCCCGACAAAATCGATCTTCTGACAAATAAGGTCAAAGTCCTTGGCAGGCCATTCAGGCCAGGCGTCACCGAAGATCTCCGTCATTTCCTCCGGATAGGATCCCAGGAGCGCGGGGTCAAGAAACTGGCGGTTCATATACGCATCCGCCCGATTGGTAGCCGCCAGGTCTTTCGCATCATCCGACGCCGGATACTTCGGCTCGATATTCACCACCAGGCCGATTTCATGCGCCCCCACAGCACGATAGGCCTGAACGGCCGCACCATGGGCGCGCATCAGATGATGGGCGGCAACCGGCGCTTCATAGTGAGAGGAATGCCCCGGGGCCAGGACGCCATGCAAATACCCGCCATCCGTGACCACCCAGGGTTCATTGAGTGTCGTCCATTTTTTAACCCGCCCATCCAACCGCCGGTACATCGCTTCGCCATAATCGGCAAACCAATGCGCAATGTCCGGATTCAGCCATCCGCCAAGATCGTCCAACGCTGCGGGTAAATCCCAGTGATACAATGTCAGGAGCGGTTCAATCCCGGCTTCCAGAAGGCCGTCCACAAGTCTTTCGTAGAAATCCAGGCCTTTCTCATTCAGGCGTCCTTTGCCTTCAGGAAAAATACGCCCCCAGGCCACCGAAAACCGATAGGCCTGCAATCCCAGCTCCTTCATGAGAGCGATATCCTCGCGCCAGCGATGATAATGATCACAGGCAACGTCGCCGGTATCGCCATTCAGGATATTCCCCGGCGTGTGGGCAAAACGCTGCCAGATGCTTGGACCTGCCCCATCGGCCAGCGGTGCCCCCTCAATCTGGTAGGCCGATGTGGCTGCACCCCAGAGAAAACCATCGGGAAATGTCGCGTGTTTTTTCATCTACTCTCGTCCTTTATGATAAATATGGCTCTCCCAAGGTTTTCGTGGGTACATCCTGTATCCCTGGGTCGTTCAAATTCACTTTGTGCCCCGCCCCTCCTTGAGAAGGTATCATCCAGAGCCAACGGCGAAGGATCTGTGTCCAGGTTGAAGATGCGACGGCTCGGCGAGATCCTTCGGTCCCCTCAGGATGACATCACCTTGCCGTAAATGTTTGCACGCAATCCCATTCCCAGCAGCCGGTTTTACGGGGACACCTCAAGGTCCTCCATAGGGGATCCATTAACTGTCAGCCTGACATCCCCTTTCAGGGAAGGCGGCAGGACATAACCACCGGGTGGCATAGTCGATCCTACCAGATCAACGCGTACCTGCCCGTCTTCATCACGCGCCGTATAGGACACTTCGCCATACGGAGTTCTCAGCCCATGCACCCGGATGCCTTCACCCTGAAACCAACTTCGCGGCAGACCCGCGCCGATAACCAGTGAACCGGTTTCTGTATCAGCATACACAAACAGATCAAGCACCGCCCGGATGAAATCCGATCCCACCCAGGTATGGGGCATATCACCAATGAAACGCGGATCCCGTTCAA
>BQIW01000053.1 GCA_021604105.1 Nitrospirales bacterium
AACTTTTCCGTGAAAACTCCGCTCTGGCAGGATGCGCAGAAATCGAGTTATGACGTAAACTCTGTTCGCACCAATGCTCTTGAGCAATTAAAACCTCAGCCCGGTCTGCTCGTGTTTGAGCCACGAGAGTTCATGTCGGAGTCGTCCGGTGGGGAAGACATAGGGAGTTTCTTGAAAGGAAAACCCTGGCATGTGGCCATCGGGTATCGTGAGTTTTTAGGCCATTCACTCTCTCCTGAAACACCGATGAACAAACGAAAAGCCGATTAAGATCTTCCTTCCAACCTGACGTCCCTCTGCGATGACGGAAGCCTTCTCTATAATTCTGAGGTCTCGAGGGGATTTGAATGTGGTGTGCGTCTAATTCTTTATAACAGTTCACTGACTTTGGGACGGGGGCTTTGCAAAGGAAGGCCAGTGACCATTAAATATATTTCTTCAGCAATGTCGGTCACATGATCGCCGGCGCGTTCCAACCCTTTAGCGATAAATAATAATTGAGTCCCGTCACCGATGTTCCTGGATTCCTGGCTCATCATGCGGAGCAGGTGCTCAAACAGGTTGGCATAGACGGTGTCCAATTCGGCGTCATCCGTCCAAGCAACATTGGCCAACGGGGCATTATGGTGAATATAGGACTCCGTGACCTGGGACAACATGGATTGGATGCGTTTCCCCATCCATAGAAATTCTTCAGCAAATTCGGCAGAGATGGGCCGTGCCAAATGCCGGCTGCGTTTGGCGGTATTTTTTGCGTAATCACCGATCCGTTCCAAATGAATCGCGATGCGAGAAGCCGCCAGAATAGCTCGCAGGTCGTCCGCCATCGCCTGTTGACGGGCCAGAGTGCGGGTCGTATGGGTATTGATTTTTTCTTGCAGGGCATCTGCAATACGGTCGTTGGCAATAACCTGCTCCGCCAAGTCGGCATTGTTCTCCACCAAGGCGGTCAGCGCACGGTGCAGTTGCTCCGACACGTGGTTTGAGAGAGCCACAATCTCCTGCCGAAGGGTGTTCAAATCTTCGTCAAAGATTCGTAGGGTGTGTTGATTGTTCATGATGATCCTTTCGAAATCGGTGTTCCGCCGGTTTATCCAAACCGGCCGGTGATATAATCCCGCGTCAGCGTTTCTTGCGGCGTGGTAAACAGTTCTCCTGTTGGAGCGAATTCAATGAGTTTGCCCAGATGCATGTAGGCGGTAAAGTCCGAAATCCGGGCCGCCTGCTGCATGTTGTGGGTGACAATGATCACCGTGAACCGATGGCGAATTTCTGTAATCAGATCTTCAACTTTGGCGGTGGCAATGGGGTCCAATGCCGAGGTGGGTTCATCCAGTAAGAGGATTTCAGGTTGTGGGGCCAGGGCCCTGGCGATACATAATCGTTGCTGCTGTCCGCCTGAGAGGCCGTAGGCCGATTGTGAAAGGCGATCCTTCACTTCCTCCCACAAGGCCGCATCCCGCAAGGCCTGTTCCACACGGTCGCTCAACAGTTTTTTGTTCTGAACGCCCTGAATCCGAAGGCCGGCCGCTACATTTTCAAAGATGGATTTGGGAAAAGGATTGGGTTTTTGGAACACCATCCCGATTCGAAGCCTGACCATGAAGGGATCAAGGTCGATGAGATTGTGATTTTCAGGAAACAGACAAATTTCTCCACTATACCGGTTGCCCGCATAGAGATCATGCATACGGTTAAACGACCGGAGGAGGGTGCTTTTCCCGCACCCGGATGGACCGATCAACGCGGTGACCTTCCGATAGGCAATCGACAAGGTGATCTCCTTCAAGGCTTGGGTTTCACCATACCAAAAGCTGAGTTTCCGAACTTCCGCCGCCAGGGATTCCCGTTGGGTATTGGGGGTAGGCTCGGTCTTTGGCGACAGTTGCGTGACGTGCTGGTCATGAAAACTCTTCTGTGTCATATGGGTGGTTCCTTGGTTGGGCTAAGAGGTCATCACGGATGGCTAACGAATCTGGCGGCGTAAATGATAGCGCAACCAGATGGCTATTCCATTCATCGCCAACGTCATCAACATCAGAATGACGCCGGCCGCTGCGGCATTGATATGAAATTCTGCCTGGGGTCGTGAGACCCAATTGAACATTTGAATAGGCATAATGGTAAATGGGCTTTCGAGCCATTCAAAATTGATAAACGGAGGACTGGACTGAATTGGCGAAGGGGGGAGAAAGGCGATAAAGGTCAAGGCCCCGATGGTGATGACCGGCGCGGCTTCTCCAATCGCTCGAGCCAAACCCACAATGGTTCCAGTCAAAATGCCCGACCGCGCAGCGGGCAGCACATACAGGCGAACGGTCTGCCATTTGTCAGCACCCAGCCCATAGGCGGCTTCCCGTAAGTCAAGGGGAATACCACGAATGGCTTCACGGGTGGACACAATAATGACCGGCAAAATCAGTAATGCGAGGACCAGGCCAGCCGTCAGGATCGTCTCTCCCAGCCCGAACCCGTGGATGAACAGGCCAAGTGCTAATAACCCGTAGATGATGGAAGGTACACCTGCCAGATTGCTGACGTTGATTTCAATGAAATCCGTGATCCAGTTGCGTGCAGCATATTCCTCCAAATACACCCCCGCTCCAACTCCCAGCGGGATCGCGATGCCCGCGGTGACCAGCATGACCAGGATTGTGCCGACCCAAGCAGAAACAATTCCTGCTTGAAGAGGATGGCGTGAGGGAAAGTTGAGATAGAAATCCGGGTTTATGAGTCTTGGCCATCCGCCCACGATCAGGTCGATGACCACAGCCGCCAATAAGCTCATTGCGACGATCAGCACCGAAATCCCGATGCCGGCCATGACCAGATCTGTCCGGCGGTTGGCATCAACAATACCGGTCAAGTTGGGAAGAGTGGCTTGAGACATTTCGGCATTCACCATTAATACACCTCCTTAAAGCGTCGCCGAAGGAAGAACCCGATCAAATTGAAAGTCAGCGTGATGACAAACAACACGATTCCGGCCGCAAACACGGATTGGTAGGCGATAGAGTCATGAGGCAAATCCCCCATGGCCATTTGCACGATGTAGGCCGTAATCGTTGCAGCCCCTTCGGTGGGGTTGAATGAAAAATTGGGGTTTTGCCCGGCTGCGATGGCGACGACCATGGTTTCTCCCACGGCTCGTGACATGCCAAGAATAAAGGCGGCGGTGATACCGGAAAAAGCGGCAGGGACCACGACCCGCATGGCGACCCGGAAGCGAGAGTAGCCCAAGGCGTATCCGGCCTCACGCAGGCCGGATGGGACTGCCCGCATGGCATCTTCGCTGACTGAGGCGGTGTAGGGAAGAATCATGATTCCCATGACCATGCCTGGTCCAAGCATGTTAAACCCTTCCAATCCGGGAATGAAGGTTTGCAAAAGGGGCGTAAAAAAGAGAAGAGTGAAATAACCATAGACCACGGTCGGAACTCCTTCGAGCAACTCCAGACAGGGTTTGACGGTCTCGCGAACTTCCCTTCGTGCATATTCGCTGAGGTAGATAGCCAAGGCCAATCCCGCCGGAATAGAGACGGCCAACGCGATCCCTGCCACGGTCACCGTCGCCGAAACCAGAGTCATCACCCCGAAGTGGGCATTCTCAAAAACAGGAGTCCACTGTGTGTCTGTCAGAAAATCCAGGAGAGCGATCTGAGCAAAGAACCCCATGGATTCCGTGACCAAGACATACACGATTCCCAATGTCACAAACACTGAGCTCGCGGCTGCGATCAATAGACACCCGCCGGCGAAAGAGCCCCATAATGCGCGGCGGCGGAGGAAGCTTTCGCTGGCGCGCATGGGAGATCCTGCAGGGCCGGCAGGGGTTAAGGACGATGGTAATGTTGGCATGTGATGTCAGCTCCAGATGAAATGCCCTTTACCAGGGGTGGCTGGCCACCCCCGGAAAGGACCGATCCGATTGTTCCGATGTCCCTTACTGAGGAACCCTGGCCAGCAGTTCTTCGATTCCCACGCCCACTTCAGCCCCGTGGAATACCGTACCGGTAAGACCTTTTGTGAATTTGTTCAACGCCATGGTGTAGGCCTTTGAGGGCAGCGGCACGTATCCCACTTCTCGAACGAGCGTTTGAGCATTGTCGTTGTTCAAATAGAACTCGATGAATCGCTTGACATGGGGTTTTTTGTTCACGGCATCTTTATTCACGTACACAAAAATGGGTCGCGATAACGGTTGGTACGTGGCATTTTTGGCATGCTCCACAGAGGGACCCACTGGTTTCCCGCCTTTCCAGGAAATGGGCACGGCTTTTAATTTGTCCTTGTTTTCCTCGTAATACGCCAAGCCGAAAAATCCCATGGCATTGAGGTCATTCGTGACCCCTTGAACCAGGACATTGTCGTCTTCGCTTGCGGTGAAATCTCCGCGGGAACTTTTTCCCTCAACGATGGCCTCGACAAAATAATCGTATGTTCCAGAATCGGTTCCCGCGCCGAACAGTTTCAAGGGCCGGTCGGGAAAGCTGCTGCGAATTTGATTCCAATTGTTCACCGTGTCCTGGGCCTCAGGTTCCCAGGCCTTTTTCAACTCCTCGACAGTCAAATGGTTTACCCAGTCGTTTTTGGGATTCACCACGACCGTCAACGCATCCAGGGCGATCGGTAACTCGATATAAGCAACTTTGTTTTCCCGGCACAGTGTAATTTCCGACTCCTTAATTGGACGGGAAGCGTCGGCGATATCCGTTTCACCCCGACAGAATTTTTTAAAGCCGCCGCCCGTGCCGGAAATGCCCACGGTCACCATTGTTTTCCCTCGTTCGGCCTTTTGAAATTCCTCAGCCATCGCTTCGGTAATTGGAAAGACGGTGCTGGATCCGTCTATTTTGACCAGGTCGCGGGCTGACACCGTGGATGCCGAAGCAGTAATAGTCAGGGCGATGGCCGTCATCGCAAAGTGGACTGGAATTTTCATGTGAACCCTCCGTATGCATGAGTGTGAAAATTTAAATTGGAACGATAAACAATTATTTCTTGAAAGATCTGCCGTACGACTATCTCAGGATACAGTGACACATCCATGACACTCACGTTACTTCCAGGTTAATTATTGCCGGGGAAAAACATACCCTTCCTCAAGAGGTGGTTTTTGGGAATGTTCGCAGGCCGGTCGTAAGAGGTCACGCGAATCTACCATTTCATCGATAGATACCAGGGCCCAACAGGCCTCTCCCGGAATCGGCAGAGGCCTGTTGGTGGGACGAGAGGGAGGAGTGCCTTTGCGTCCCGTTGAATTTAGAACGATACGTCCCATTGTAGACGGACCCGTTGTTCATGTTGGTTTTGACCAGCGGGTTGGGCCAGTGTGAGCCAGGACCCATCGAGTGTGATCTTGTTTTTATGTCCTGCGAAGAACCAGTTGATGGCCGTGGTATATTCCTGCCGCCGGTCATTGGGCGCGGAGATGTTGGGGTCGACGAATGCATAGCGGAAGGCCACTTCCAACGGTTTTGGCACCGCCGGAATGAGACCATGGGGGAAATACCCGATCTGTGAATAACTTCCCATCATGTTGGTCTTATGGCCCGGTGCCCCCTCTGCATAGCTGTTGTCCTTGACCTCTTTCCAATGGTATTCATGTTGAATGGACAGCCCCCGCCATTTGAACGCGAATTCCTCCACCATGCCCTGCACCCGGTATTGCCCAGCTTTCGCGTTGGAATCAGAGGTGTAGGGCACGCCGGCCGAATTGTCCTCGGGCAACGTACCGCACCCGCTTGAGGACCACCGGGTACATTTGCCGATCGTGGTGTAGGCCCCGAAGGCTACGCTTCCCGTGGGTAGCTCATGGAACTCCACATCACTTTGTGACCATTTCAGATCCCGGCCCAAAAAGTTCCATTGGTATCGTCCGAAATACATCATGTTTGCGTCGTCGTTGGCTTCTCCCCGGCCGGACCCCGTAAAGACACCGGCATAATACCGGGAGTCAAAAGCCGTACCGGGTGCCACATGGCCATACAGCATGGCTCCAACCTGTCGGTCGATAGTAAAAATGTCATTGACGATCGATCGTTCGACAAATTGTTGGGCGCCTGAGGAGTCTCTCCGTTCGCGGTTGTAGTCGACTTTCCATTGTCCGAGTTGAAGGGAGAGGAATTTGAATTTCTCCAGCGAGATCCGCCAGTCGATTAATCTGGTCGATCCGGGTGACCCACCGGCATTGGAAGTGGATTGCAAGTCCAACTCGAAATAGTACTTGATCCAGGGGCGATAACCATGTCCGCCGATTTTCATTCGAACCCGGCGAAGTTCCAGAGTACTCTGGGGACCATCATTAAAATCAGCAGCAGATACCGGATTTCCCCTTGTGGGATACGTAAAGCGGCCCTGGAACCGCCATTGAATTTGAGTGGCAAATTTGCCGTCTTTCGTTTTAAATTCAAACCCCTTACTGCCCCAACCCACATCAACGGGAAATTTATCGTCAAACGCTTTTTGTTGCTCCAAAGCCTTTTTCTCTTCTGCCGCCTCAATCTTGATCCAATCTTCTTTCGTAAGGATCTCTTTTTCGCGCAAGAGATCGATCAGGGCGTCACTTGCCTGGACATTCGGCTGAAAAAACAGGCTTAGGCACGCCACGGTAGTCAACAACCAAAATACTTTCATTCAAACAACCTCCTATTAAAAGTCCGTGTATGTGGTTTGTTATTCGGCGGAAATTTTTTCTTATCTTGGAATGGGAGAGTACTCCGAGTTTGTTACGAGGGAGTTAAGCTGGGGTCAAGGAGAAGTAAAAAATGGGGAATGGGATCAGAGTGTCGTTCTACTGGATGGGAGCAACTTCAATGAGTGCGTTCGAGGAGAAATGGGTGTGGCAGAGAAAGAGAGGTGGACAGAGAAAGGGAGTGTTGAATAATAAGGATGTTCAAGGGCAAATTTGCGCAGGATGCGACTACTCATCAAAGGCTACGGGTCGGTTCAAAAAAGCATGCCCTGAGTCTTCCCGAAGGGTCCGTCCAGCAAGGCCGCAGCCGTTTTTACGCGCGGAGCGTAGGCTTCGTACGTGAGCACGGGAAAATGGCGAGAGCGCCGCTGGCGGCTTTTTTCAACAGACCCAGAAAGTGTTCAGGCAGGGACGTGGAGGGAGGAGGTATGAACTAAAATTTTAAAACGATACGTCCCATTGTAGACGGACCCGCTGCTCATGTTGATTTTGACCTGCGGGTTGAGACAGCGTGAGCCAGGATCCATCGAGTGTGATCTTGTTTCTATGTCCTGCGAAGAACCAGTTGATGGCCGTGGTATATTCCTGCCGCCGGTCATTGGGCGCGGAAATGTTGGGGTCGACAAACGCATAGCGGAAGGCGATCTCTAGGGGTTGGGGGACTGCCGGAATGAGGCCATGGGGGAAGTACCCGATTTGTGAATAACTTCCCATCATGTTGGTCTTATGGCCAGGCGCCCCCTCTGCATAGCTGTTGTCCTTGACCTCTTTCCAATGGTATTCATGTTGTATGGACAGCCCCCGCCATTTGAACGCGAATTCCTCCACCATGCCCTGAACCCGGTATTGCCCGGCTTTCGCGTTGGAATCAGAGGTGTAGGGCACGCCGGCCGAATTGTCCTCCGGCAACGTACCGCACCCACTTGAGGACCACCGGGTACATTTGCCGATCGTGGTATAGGCCCCGAAGGCCACGCTTCCCGTGGGTAGCTCATGGAATTCCACATCACTTTGTGACCATTTCAGATCCCGCCCTAAAAAGTTCCATTGGTATCGTCCGAAATACATCATGTTCGCGTCGTCGTTGGCTTCTCCTCGGCCGGACCCCGTAAAGACACCGGCATAATACCGGGAGTCAAAAGCCGTACCGGGTGCCACATGGCCATACAGCATGGCTCCAACCTGTCGGTCGATGGTAAAGATTTCATTGACGATCGATCGTTCGACGAATTGTTGATTGCCCGAAGAGTCTCTTCGTTCGCGGTTGTAGTCGACTTTCCATTGTCCGAGTTGAAGGGAGAGGAATTTGAATTTCTCCAGCGAGATCCGCCAATCGAGTAATTGGGGACTTTCACTGGAACTGCCGGATTCCGAGGTGGACTGCCAATTCATTTCGAAATAATATCTAATCCAGGGTTGAAAGCCATGCCCGCCGATTTTCATCCGAACCCGTCGAAGTTGAAAGGTACTTTGTGGGTCTTCATGAAAATCATCTGCAGAGATTGGATCCTCGTCCGTGGGATAGGACCAGCGACCTTGAAATCGCCATTGAATTTGGGTGGAAAATTTGCCGTCCTTGGTTGAAAATTCAAAACCTCTTATCCCATATCCCACGGTAACCGGAAATTCTTGGTCCATACGGGTATTGAGCTCTTGTTCTCTTTTTTCCTGCTCCGCCTGAATGCGGACCCAGTCCTCCTTGGTAATGATTCCTTTTTCCAGCAACACATTCTCCAGACTGTCCTCATAGAGAGGGTCCATGGCCCAGGCTTGCGTTAGGGTTAACAGCCCATAGCATATCAATGCCATAAGAATGCGTTTCATTGAAACGTTCTTCCGGGGAATGTGATTGAGGTGCCGATGATTCACGTGCAAGCCATGACAAATTTTGATAGAGGGGTCGAAGAGGTTTACCCTCTGGTCCCGGAAATATAGGCACCCGTGAGTTCATGTATGGGATTCTCAAAAATGGCTTGGGCAGGGCCATATTCCACCAGTGTACCGGACCCTTCAAACGACCAGAAAAACGCGATGTGGTCGGCAATGCGCCGGGCCTGGGCTAAGTTGTGGGTAACAATCATGATCGTAACATGACCTCGTAAGCTGACGATCAGATCCTCAACGATTCCACTGGACAGGGGATCCAGCGCACTGCATGGCTCATCAAGCAGAAGAAGATCCGGAGACAACACCAGGGCTCTGGCCAGGCAGAGCCGTTGTTGTTGTCCTCCCGACAAGGCTTGAGCGGGATGGTCAAGCCGGTCTTTGACTTCATGCCAGAGCCCAACTTGCTGGAGGACATTTTCCATGGCGGAGTGTAATACGGTGCGATGATGCGTTCCGTGTTCGCGGAGAGGGAGTTCCAGGTTTTTGCGAATGGAAAAGGGAAAAACGGTGGGTTTTTGAAAAATCATTCCCACAGCACGACGCAATTGGAGAAGATCGGTTGTGGGGGCGAGGATATCCAATTCATTCATGTGCAGGTTCCCGGAGACCTGGCATCCTGGGATCAAATCCGTTAAGCGATTGAGGCTCATGAGAAAACTGGTTTTTCCACAACCTGAAGGCCCCACTAACGCCGTTATGCATCCTCGATTGATTTCAAGAGTCACATTCCGAAGCGCCTGATGATCCTGATAGGCGATAGAAAGGTTTTTCGCGCGAATATGAGTGACGGGCTCACAGCAGAGTTCGTCGGATGGATAGGGGACCCATGGTCTGAGCCCTGCCGGTTTGCCGGGCTCAGGATTTATGCGGAAAGTCGGTTGCATGATGTCCATCGTGAGGCAATCCAGGAAGAAGAAACGTTAATGATGAACACAAGGCCCACCAAGACAAGAGCGGTCGCATAGGCGTGGGGGTTCCCGCCAGCCACATTCATGGCTAAATCGTAAATGTGTACTGCGAGAGATCGTCCCGAGTCCATCAAGGATTCCGGCATCCGGGCCACGTAGCCACTGGTAAAAATCAAGGCTGCCGTTTCGGCAACGGCTCGTCCAAGTCCGAGGATGATTCCTACGAGCAGGCCGGGGAGGGCTGCAGGAAGGAGAATCCTTCGAATAGTCGTCGTTTTTGAAAGGCCAAGGGCTGCTGCGGATAATCGTTGTTCCTGGGAAATGGCGTGGAAACTTTCCTCAACCGTGCGAATCAAAATTGGTAACACCATGCAGGCTAAGGTGAGACCTCCCGAGAGAATAGAGAATCCTAATCCCAGGATCTGGCAGAATAGGGCGTTGCCAAACAGGCCAAAGACAATGGAGGGCACGCCTGCGAGTACGTCCAGCGAGCCCCGGATCAGTCGCCCCAGAACATGATCGTGACGGGTGTATTCCGACAGAAACAGTGCCGTCCCCAATCCCATGGGGACGGCTGTCCCCATGCATACTCCCACAATCAGCAGGGTGGATATGAGGATGGGGCCGATCCCGCCTTCCCGCCCTGCATTCTGTGGAGCAGAGAACACAAAGCTGAATGAAAGTTGGTCCCAACCATTCCAGAGTAAATCACCCATTATCCAGATAAAGGGAATGGTGACCATGGTCGCCCCTATCCATATGAGGACGCTGAGACAGTATTCTTGAAGTTGCCTACTTTGCAGATACATAGGTGTTTCGATGTCGTAGGGCCTCTGCCGTGCTGACGACCAGGGCCACGACTCCCATAAGGAAGAGCCCGCTCATGAATAATGCTGCACGGTGGTCGCCCAACGCATAAGCCATTTCCAGAGCAATGTTTGCGGTCAGGGTTCTGACCGGATCAAAGAGGTGGGATGGAGTTTGTACGACGTTTCCACAGACCATCAGAACGGCCATAGTTTCCCCGAGCGCCCGGGCCAAACCCAAAAGGATGCCAGTGAAGAGTCCCATCCTGGTGGTGGGAAGAATCACATGCCAAATCATCGACCATCGGCTGAATCCTAAGGCTGAGCTAGTATGAATCAGGGCGATGGGAACGTGGGCCAGGCTCGCATGGGACACTAACATGATGGTGGGCATGATCATCAGAGTCAGGATGAGTATGCCACTTATCAGACTTGGGCCTGGTGGATGCCAACGGCCGATGATCGGAACCAGAACCATGAGACCCCAAAAGCCGAAGACGACCGAAGGAATTCCGGCTAGGAGTTCAACCATGCGGCGGTACCATCGGGCAAGCAGAGGAGGCGCATAAAAATGACAAAAGAGCGCCGAGAGAATTCCGAAGGGGGAGGCAAACAGCACCGCGCCGGTGGTCGCCAGGAGACTGCCCCAAACCATCGATGTCAGTTGATACGAGTTCTCGGTCGGATACCAGTCCGGATCGCTGAAAAAGCGTGACAGCCCGATGTTTTGAAGGGCCGGCCAGGATTCGTGAAAGAGAAACGCTACGACCAGAAATAAGAGGCCTCCTGCCGTCAATGCAAGAAGTCTCACGCTCCCTAAGAGCAGGAAATCACCCCTGGAGCGGGACAAAGTATTGCTGGAGAATGAGATCATGGACCTGAGGTGATTGCGCGAAATCAATAAAGGTTTTAACGAGTCCTGCGGGAGGAGATTTTGTGACAAGGGTGAGTGGACGAGAGAGAGGAAATCTCCCTTCCCGGACCGTTTCGAGAGTGGCCGGAATATGTTGCAGGGCTAACAATCGGATCCCTATGCCATGGGCCGCATCATACTGCGCCGTTCCAATGGAGACATAGCCGATCGCATTGGGGTTGCCGGCCACGGTTTTAATACCCTGCTCGTTGTCTCCAATGACCACATGAGCGTGAATATCGCGATTGGATAGGTGAAAATAGTCTAGAAATAATTCCAGGGTGGAACGCCCTTCTGCTTTATTCACCACGGTAATCCCCGAATCAGGACCGCCAACGTGACTCCAATTCGTGCTGCTTCCGGTATAGATAGACCGGATTTGGTCATCGGTTAATTCCTGGACGGGATTTGATGTGTGGAGGATGATCGTGATGCCGTCATGGGCAATGACTGATCCATTCAAATGTTGTTCTTGAGATTTCAGGGCACGAGAGGCCATACCAATGTCAGCCAATCCATTCACGGTATCGGCAATGCCACGAGAGGAACCTCCGGTTTGAACGTCCACCCGGACCTTCGGGTGAAGGGTCTCAAAGCGTTTGCCGATTTCGGATACCAAGGGGGCCATGGTACTGGAGCCGGTGATGATCAGTCTTTCTCCTTCTGCCCGGGCGCTCGGATATTCCCATGCCCATGCCCAGAGCAGAGGACCAACCAGGAAGACTCTCAGTGTGAAAAAGAAAAAAGTGGAGAAAGGCATAAGGTGCAACAGGATTTCTGCGTTGAAGAAGAACGCGTTAATCGAAGGAAATTTTGCAGCACCCCAGATGGATGGATTTGGCCGTGGTTGAATCTGAAACGCTTTCCGGCACTTGGTAAATCATGGTTTTCCCCTCTCGAGATGATTCCACTAAGCCTGCATCTCGAAGAATGGCCAAATGGTGGGACAATAAACTCTGTTCAACATCCAATTCATCCATAAGTTCTCCGACATTTTTCGGTCCTGACATGAGGGTTTCAATCACCCCCAGACGGGTTGGGTCTGACAAAACTTTCAGTTTATCCGCACAAGCGGGGGAAATAATTTTTGTTTTCATGGAAATTGATAGAAAATTTTGAAATGTAAAAATGTATTTAATATGACTGCATTTTCATATGAATGAAATTTAATTTGAATCCTTGTTGTGAGTCAAGGTTTCATGGAAGCCGTCGTCCCCATATCCCGGGATAGCCTGATATTCATCGAAGAGCAATAGATAACATACGCAGAAAAAGATAAATTATAGCAGGGGGCCCTGGATGAAAATTTACATAAATGTAACACCCGAGAAATAAATCCGACACAATACCAAGCTAGCCTCAATCCTAAAGTCATAAAAAATGAGATAATGAGGGTACCTTCCTTCTTACATTGGAACCGGTGGTTTTGGGATGATGAAGCATATTAATCCTTACTTAGGAGAAACACACGTGAAGTCAACAAACATAAAGCTGCTGAAGTCCAGTGTATGGCTGGGAGTGATGTTGGTTGGGACACCGGTGATGGGAGAACACGACCTGTTTCCCCGTATCGACCAACAGATTCCCCATTACTCTTCGGAGATTGGAGTGTCCGGGAAGATCAAAATAATTGGTTCCAATACCATGGACCCGCTTCTGAAAAAATGGAAAGACCGGCTGGGAAAAGTTCAACCTCATATGGACATTACTCTGGATACGAAGGGGTCCAATATCGGATTCGAGTCTTTGATGAGTGGGAAGACCCATATCGCGGCCATGTCCCGTCCGCTGACAAATGAGGAAATCGAGGAATTCACCACACGGGTCGGGTACCCGCCCACTTCGGTGCCCGTTGCCGTGGATGCGTTTGCAGTCTTTGTGCATAAGGATAATCCGCTCGATCAAATCACCTTTCAACAATTAGATGCCGTATTCTCGTCTGAGAGGCGACGAGGGGCTCAGGAGCCTCTGGACCATTGGGGCCAACTGGGGCTTTCCGGCACATGGGAACAAGCGCCTATCCTTGCGCAGATTCGGGATTCCAATTCAGGTACCGGACAGTTTTTCAGGGATTTAGTCCTCCTGGGTGGGGAAGATAAAGAGACGAGTGTTAAACAGCCTGGTGCCGCGTCGGTTGTTCATGCCGTTATGAATGATCCCTATGCCATCGGCTATAGTGGAATTGGGTATCGCACCGATTCCGTCAAACCACTGCGCGTGGCTGGCGAGCAAGGGGAACCGTTTATCGAGGCGACATTTGAAACTGCCGGCAATGGATCCTATCCACTTCGGCGCGTGCTCTATCTGTATTTGAACCATCCTTCACATGCCGAGGATTCTCCTCTTCTGTCGGAAATCATTAAATTTGCTGTGAGTCAAGAAGGCCAGCAGGTAGTTGTCCAATCAGGTTTTTTCCCGTTACCCACCCAAGACCTGGTTGCCTTGTATGCTACCTGGTCCAAGCCGATTACTTCCGCAGCTAGCACTGCGAACCCCCAAAACATCCGATAATCTTTCGCGGAAAAAATTTGTCGGGCCAAGTCATTTGCCATAATGATGAGGTGGTCTCACGCTGAAAAGGTGTGAGACCATCGGTTTGGTCCGATATTCGAATTCTATCTTCCTGTCTGGAGCGATGTCTCTGCTCACTCCCATGTGGTTTTATTGCATGCAATTTTCGGTGATGGGTTTTATTCTGGTCCCCGAACATGCCGCTAAGTGATTTTGTTAGATGGACAGTGGAACCTTCGTGGGAGTGGGAGGAGTGTGCCGGCTACGGGGGACGGTTATGAAGAAGACAGGCCTGAGCTAGATTATTTCTGAAACGTCTATCTTCTCCTCTCGGGTTGTATCGGTGCGGAAGGAAAGGTGGGAGTTCTTTGGCTTTTCGTTTTTCTCTCAACCACCTTCTTTATTCGGTACAGACCACTCTGCGAGATTTGTTCGTGGACCTTGGCCTGAGACCCTTCGACACCGCTCGGGTCAGGCTTGCCGAAGGGCTCGGGGTGAAATTTTAGGGTGAAGGTGGCTGTTTTTTTTCCCCAACATGAATTCCCCATACAGATGTCGATCTTGAAGGGGACAGGCAATTCCTGTCTACCCCTGTGTGTACCAGCCATGCGGCCGGTACACACAGAGTCGGGCATCACGAAATACCAGAAGGTCTGACATCCCGTATGTTGGGCTTATCCGAAACTGCCCCTATTTTTTGATCATACAGAGCCGGCTATCTGTAAAAGCGACGAAGACATCCGCCGAATCGTGTATGGCGTTGAGTGCGAGGAGGGTTCCTCGTTTTGTGCTAAATTGCTCACCCTTTTAATCCGCACAGACTATTCGGTGTCTCACTGGAGGATATTCGACATCTCTTTGGCTGGAGTTGTCAACGTCATCTCCGGTTTCCCAAATTTTAATACATTTAGCATTCACATACAGGAGATTCATTCTGGGACCAAACACGTTGACCAAGGCTTTTCGTGTCCCCTCTACTTTTCCTTCAAAAAGGAATTTATTTCCACGAGTGGTGTAAAATTCTTTTTTACGTTTTCCAACAAATCGAATAAGAAAATGTCGGTTGTTATCCAATTGCCCGTTCTGTGGAGCTTGATCGACGTTATCTTTTGAATAGGGGAGCCATTTGGCTAACACCAGATACCCTTCGTCCGTTTCATCCATGCTGACGACGGCTCCTGCCAGTTTCGTTTCCTGGCCGACATATTTTTCTGAATTTCCAGCTATCTCGTCGAACTGGGATTCGGTGGTGACAATTTTGGCTCCCTTGTCTTCAGGGAACAATTCCTCAGAGTTTGCGTGTGTGGTGTATCCACTTTGCAGACTTACTAATCCCAATAAGCTGAATACCAGAAACCCTTTTCTCATAACCATCCTCCTTCATGTTAGCCAAATAACACCGGACATAACGGTGTGAACGAAATGACATGATGCCCGTTGAATCGGTCATCAATATGTTCAATACGAGGACGATCCTACTATTCCTTTATGTCAGGAATATCAAGAGATTGTTACAAGGCAGTAAATTTCCATGTGTCGTGCACTCATGATTTTTTACTCTGGTCCACCTTGGCAAAGATCGTGGCCGTATCTTTTTGGCACGTGAATATTTAGGCCTGTCATGGTGGCAGAGGGAGTCTGCAAGTCAGCAAAATGGTCTGCCGGCTAACTTGAGCGGATGTACTGTTCACGATGTTTGCACCCTCAACTCATATCCAACGATGAGCGGAGAGACCGGAGATCTCTGACCTCTTTGTGTACATACTTTCAGGGCGGGAATGACGGATTAGGAAGAATTACCTGAAATACCATAATGACATCAGTTCATGTTTTAAGGAAAGATTCCTTTATGGCACCTCTTTACAATGGGATGCGTTGGTTTTCTCTGAAAGACGCGGAGGGTCTTTGGAGTTTTCCGACACCTCGTGGCAGTTGGGTCTATTCGGGATTTGGGAACAAGCCCCAGTTGTTTCTCAAATTCGAGATGCCCAATCATGTGCCGGACAGTTTCCCAAAGGTTTCGTCTTACCGGGCAGAAAAGATAGGGCTTTGGTCTGGTTCAGCCAGGTGTTGCGTCTGTTGTCAATGCGATAACGAATGGTCCTTTTGCTTTAGGCTATGGTGGAATCGGCTATCGCACAAATTTCGTTATGTCATTGCGGCGGGAATGAACGATTCGTTCGCTGACATGCGCAGGATAGAAAATCAAGATTAGGGGAGTGTTGAATAATAATTTCCAAGGGCATATTGACCCACAGGCACATTGCATAATAGAGGCCTCGGGGCGGTTCAAAAAAGTTCGTCCAGCAAGGCCACAGTCATTTTTGCGCGCAGAGCGTACTTCCAGTACGTGAGCACGGAAAAATGGCGAGAACGCCGCTGGCGGCTTTTTTCAACAGCCCCATTAGACAAGTGAAGGATGTGGAGCAGGGCTGACGTCCACGGATACGGCGAGCGTATGTTGTCCGCCCCCGACCATAAACCCATTGATCGGACTGACATCTCCATAGTCCCTTCCCCAGGCTAAGGTGATGTGTTCATCGCCGGGAATGATATTGTTGGTAGGGTCAAAGTCCACCCAACCGAGGCCGGGACTCCATGCGGCGACCCAGGCATGTGAGGCATCGGCCCCCACCAGTTTTTCCTGCCCTTTAGGTGGATGTGTCAGAAGGTATCCACTAATATAGCGTGCGGGCAAGCCCAGACTGCGGAGTGCGGCAATTTCCAAATGCGCAAAGTCCTGGCAAACGCCCTTTCGTGAGGTGAGCACGTCTCGAACCGGGGTGGACACCTCGGTCACACCTCCTTTATAGGTAAATTCCTCAAAAATTCGGCTGGTTAATTCCATGACTCCCGCCAGAAGCGGACGGCCGGATGGAAAACATCCACGAACAAAATCATACGTGGCGTCGTCAATCGTGATATACGGGGAATCATACATAAATTGTTGGGCTTCCAGATTCGGCGAATCCAACGATCCCTGGAGTTGGTGGACGACTTGCTCCCAAGGCGGACTTTGATCCAACGGTATCGGATCCGGCTTTAGGACCTCCACTAAGGTTTGGGCTTCAACAACCAACTGAGGATGGGGAGATTGAATGGTCAGGTGAGTCATGGGATTTCCAAAATAGTCCTGACCGTCTGAACGGACAGATGGCGCGGGATCCAACGTCACGGTCGATCGAAGGCAGTGTTGTCGGGGATGAGACCGGGGGGTGAGACGCAATATATGATGAGAAATGGCAACCGGCTGGGCGTAGGCAAAGGTGGTCCGGTGTGTAACCTGATACCTCATGGAATGCCCTCCAGCCATTGAGGCCCTGAAATACGTTGGGCCAATGAATGACTGAAAAAGGTATGCGCCACCACATCGGAGAGTTGGTGTACCTGTTGGTCCAGTTGTTTAAGTAGGCGCTCAAGATTGACCCGTACGCCGCTTTTCGTATTGAATTGAGCAAGTTCCATCATGTCGGCCAGTCGAATATCCGTGCACCCTCGTGTGGTGATCCGTTGTGCCGGGTTGAGGGAGGCAGAGCCTTCCTCCCGGGGCAGGGCGTTAATATGTGCCTCAATCGTCAATAACTGGAAAATAATTGAACGAGGGTTTGTATCATCGGCCAAAAGCAAATCCAAGACTGCCGCGAGTTTGGCTTCAGCCTTGTATCGGGTTCGGTAGGTAATGGAGGCGTCGGCTAATTCCAGAAGCAGATTGAGGGCGCCGGTCGTTTCCGGCGTTCCTCGTGAAGCCAAATGACGGATGAGTTTGGATAAGTGCCTCACGCGTTCCAGACGCCGTCCCATTTCCAGAAACCGCCAGGCATAGCTGCGCGTCATATTTTCCATGACCATACCGGTGAGTGCCGCCAGATGTTGAATCATCCGGCTCAGCAATCGAATCGCATCATCGATGCTTTGTCCTTTGGTCTGTGCCCATTCCTTTGGCACGCTGGTCAGTTCCATGAGAATATTCCAGGTGTCAAGGGACAACCGGTGGCGAACCAGTTCTGCGGTGCGTCGTACATTCTGGAGGATGGTGGCCAAACCATCAGGCGAATCCGGGTCAAATAAAATTGTTCGAAGTTCTGCCTCCACCGCGCCGGCTCCGCCTTCCACGGCCCGTTTGGCGCGACGGGGCGATAAATGTTTTTGCATGACGAGTAGTGAAACCAAACGATGCAGGGTTTCAGGATCATCTCCAATTCCGGCCTCTCCGCTCATGCGTGACACCAGGCTTCGCAATAAACGGATCGCCCCTTCAGCGCGTTCGGTGTAACGTCCCAGCCAGAAGAGATTATCCGCCGTTCGACTGGGTAAATCCCGTCCTCCTCGACGAAGCTCAAGCGTATGATGGGGGAGTGTGACGGAGGCCGGAATATCGAGGGGACCGTTCGATTGGACCCAGGTGTCTTTACTGAAATCACCAGGTTCATGCCAGTGTCCACGGGGATCCGATCGAACTGATACGCGAGCGAGTCCACCCGGCATGACGGTATAGCCGTCTTTCGTGGCTGTGAGATAGATGCGGACAGTCATCGGGACCGGTTTGAGATTATCGTGAGACGTCCAAAAGGGAGTGGTGGAGGGCGAAACGATTTCACGTCCCACGTATTCATGCCCACGGCGGGTGATGGCTTGAGCCAGGATTTCACGGTCTTGCTCGTTCAAGTCTGGCCCGAAGGAGGATAGATGGTCGTGAGTGAGGCCCCGTTTGGGAGTCAATACACGACGAATTAACAGCCGGGTCATATTATCCAGGACGTAGGCGCGCTCGTTGGCTTGTCCACACCACCAGGTGGCAACACTGGGAATTTTGAGCCCTTCGCCAAAAAAGAATTTTGATAACGTCGGCAGAAAGCTTAAGAGGACTTCGCTTTCGATCAATCCACTCCCGAGCGCGTTGGCCATCGTGACGTGTCCGGCTCGAATAGCTTGGAGCAACCCCGGGACACCCGTGGTGGACTCGGTCATCAATTCGAGGGGATCGCATAAGTCTGAATAAATCCGCCGCATGACCAGATCGACGGGCTTCAGGCCATCGACGGTTTTCAGGAACAGCCGTTCATCGCGTACGGTCATGTCCGACCCTTCGACAATCGGGTATCCTAGATACCGGGCCAGATAGGCATGCTCAAAATACGCCATATTTCCTGGCCCCGGTGAGAGCACAACCGCCAGGGGATCATCCCGTTGGGAAAACTGGAGAAAACTTTCGCTGAAGGTCTGGAAAAACGAAGAGAGTCGTTGGACCTGTGTTCGGGCAAACAGGTTGGGTAAGGACCGTGAGACGATAATGCGATTTTCAAGAGCGAATCCGGCGCCGGTGGGTGCTTCGGTGCGATCCCGCAAAACCCACCATTTTCCATCTGGCGCTCGCGCCACATCGAATGCCAGGAAATGTAAATAAGTGCCTCCTGCGACGGGTATGCCATGGCAGGGCTGTAAAAACTGGGGATTGCCGAACACGACAGCGGGGGGTAAGGTTCCGTTTTTCAGCAATTGTTGCGGGCCATACAAATCGCTCAGGATATGATTGAGGAGACGGGCCCGTTGAATCAGACCTGCTTCAAGGTGCTGCCATTCTTCCTGGCTGATTAATAGCGGGAATAAATCAAGCTGCCAGGGTCTGTCCTGTTGTCGTTCATGCTGACCGGCAAGATACGCCATGCCGTCATTTTTCAACATACGTGCGGCAGTTTCGTGAGCCAGACGGCGTTGATTGGTGTCCAGGCTCTCGAACTGTTTCAAGAGATGTTGCCAATGCGGACGAACAGACCCGTCCGAAGCCACAAGTTCATCAAAGATATCAGGTTGAGGCGGGTACATCGTGGCGGGTTCGCAAAGGGGGTCCGCTGGTTCGGGAGAATGGAAGGACGCCATGGAATTGATCAGGGTGTTTCTCGCTGAGGGATGTTCAAATTTACCTTACCGTTTCCTGGATACCCTGTCTACCTATGTGATTATGCAGGCCATCGGAGGTCCAGCGTGCAAGGAAATTCAGGGCGGGTGGTATCCGGTGGTTCGGCATAGGGTCCAGCGGTATGACCAAAGGAATGAAACCTGGCCAACCGACGGCTTTCGGCCTCATAGGCGTTGACGGGGAAATGCTCAAAATTCCGTCCGCCCGGGTGGGCCACATGGTAGGTGCACCCCGCAACCGCCCGCCCGGCCCATTGATCGTAAATGTCGAAAGTCAGCGGTGCGTCAATGCCGATCTTCGGATGCAAACAGTGTGGTGGCTGCCAGGCCCGGTATCGCACGCCTCCGACCGCCTCTCCTTGTCGTCCGGTTGGTATCATGGGCAGCCGTCTGCCATTGCAGGCGATGATAAAACGGTTCTGCGTTAAGCCGGATAGTTTGACCTGCAGACGTTCGACCGACGAATCCACATATCGGACGGTGCCGCCAGGCGCCCCTTCCTCTCCCATCACATGCCATGGTTCCAGAGCCTGTCGCACTTCCATTACCAGACTGCCATAGTTGATTGAACCAAAGAGGGGAAAACGGAACTCCAGGTGAGGCGCGAACCAGTCGTCTTGCAGTTCGTACCCGCCGCGATTCATTTCCTGGATGACCTCATGGAGATCCTGAGCGAGAAAGTGGGGGAGCATAAAACGATCATGAAGTTGGGTGCCCCATCGGACGAGATTTCCCCGGTCGGGAGTTTTCCAGAAACGCGCAACAAGCGCCAGAAGCAGAACCTGTTGAGCCAGACTCATGCGTTCGTGGGGCGGCATTTCGAAGGCCCGGAATTCGACTAGTCCGAGTCGACCGGTCGGGCCATCCGGGGAATAGAGTTTGTCGATACAAATTTCCGTGCGATGCGTATTTCCCGTGACATCAATGAGCAAATTTCGAAAGATCCGATCGACCAACCATGGTGGGGGTGGCGCCCCGACATTGGGAGCGGGGACCTGAGCAAATCCCAGCTCCAGTTCATACAAGGAATCATGACGGGCTTCATCGATGCGGGGAGCCTGACTGGTCGGGCCGATGAAAAGACCGGAAAACACATAGGAGAGGGAAGGATGGCGTTGCCAGTACGCGATCATGCTGCGCAGGAGATCGGGCCGACGCAGAAAAGGACTGTCAGCAGGGGTGTTGCCTCCCATGACCACATGATTGCCTCCACCGGTTCCCGTGTGTCGTCCATCCAACATGAACTTTTCCGTGCCTAACCGACAGAGCCTGGCTTCTTCATAGATAGCCGTGGTAATTGCGACCATGTCCCCCCAATTTTTCGCGGGGTGGATATTCACCTCGAGCACTCCAGGATCGGGAGTGATTTTCAACACGTTAATGCGAGGGTCGTATGGTGGGGTGTAGCCTTCCAAGTGAATGGGCTGATTTAATTCCGCAGCGGTATCTTTAATAACGGCGACCAGGTCCAGATAATCTTCAGCCGATTCCAGAGGGGGCATGAACACGCAGAGGTGCCCGTTACGAGGTTCCACCGTGAGAGAGGCGCGAACCACACCCCCTGCGCCGATCCCGCTCTGCTGTCCCATGATCACTTGAGCCGGTTCATGGTGTCCATCTTCTCCCTGTTGTGTTTGTTGCCGTTGTTCCTGACGGGAAGATTCCTGAATCGGATCGGGTAAGGGCCCTCGGATGTCGAATGGGTCCGTCGGAATAATATAGGGATAGTCTTTGGGATCAATGACCGGTAATGATGGGAGGGGCAACCGGAAACCGATCGGTGAGTCACCCGGGACCAAAAACAGGTGCTGACTGCGTGTGGTCCACGTCGCGGTGACCCAGCGACGTGCTCCGTCCTTGGCATTCCAGCGTTGCAATGGCAGAACATAGCCTGCCGGTTTGTCGAGGCCACGTTCATAAACCTTGGCGAGCCGGGCACGAGCCATGGGGTCGTCGAGATTATTGGTGGCCGGTTCGAGATTTTCGGGGAGCTTGCGTTCCTGACCGATGAAATGCCAGGGATCTTCATAGACGGGTTGAATGGTTTTGGTACCCACTTCTACCCGTTTCGCGATTCCCTGAATGAAGTGGTTGGCATCATCGGCCGAAATGTTGGAGTTCTGGTGCTCTTCGGCAAAGAGTTGGTCTTCCTGCCAGATCGGGTTTCCATCCTGCCGCCAATAGAGGCTAAAGGCCCAGCGTGGCAAGGGTTCGCCGGGATACCATTTCCCTTGGCCAAAGTGCAGAAGACCTCCAGGGGCGAAACGCTCCCGTAAGCGTTTGATGAGATTCGCCGCCAATGGTCGTTTCGTCTCACCCACAGCCTCGGTATTCCATTCAGGAGCATCGGGATGATCAATGGAGATAAAGGTGGGTTCTCCTCCGATCGTGAGCCGGACATCGTTGACCGCCAATTCCTGATCCAGTCGTTGTCCGAATTGATCGATCGCCTGCCATTGTTCCTCTGTGTAGGGTTTGGTCACCCGTGGCGTTTCAACAATACGGGTAACCGACATTTCATGAGAAAAGGTCGTTTCACAAATCTCCATCGCTCCACTTATTGGCGTAGCGGTCAGAGGGTGAGGGGTGCAGGCCAACGGGATGTGCCCTTCTCCAGCCAACAGACCGGACGTGGCATCCAATCCTACCCACCCGGCCCCCGGCAGATAGGCCTCCACCCAGGCGTGGAGATCTGTGAAGTCCCGATCGGGACCAGATGGACCGTCCAACGATTTCACGTCGGCGACAAGTTGAATCAAATAGCCGGAGACGAATCGACTGGCAATGCCCAGGTGGCGAAGGATCTGCACGAGGAGCCAACCGGTGTCCCGGCACGATCCACGTCCCAGTTCCAGTGTTTCATCGGGCGTTTGCACGCCGGGTTCCATGCGGACGACATAGTCGATTTGAGATTTCAGTTGCTGATTGAGACTCATTAAAAAGGGAACGGTAGGATCATTGTGCGGCGCGGTGAACTGCCGCAGCCACTCTTGCAGTCGCGGACCGGGTGGTTCTTTGGTTAAATACGGGAGCAGATCCTCTTTGACTAGGGGATCATAGTTGAAGGGAAGTGTCTCGGCGTCCGGCTCCAGAAAAAAGTCGAAGGGATTATAGACGACCATGTCGGCTAGAAGGTCGACTTCCACATGAAATTCCTGAACCTTTTCGGGGTAAATAATCCGTGCCAGATAGTTGCCGTGAGGATCCTGTTGCCAGTTCAGGAAATAACCGGTGGGCTCAATCTTGATCGCGTAACTCAGAATGGGAGTCCGGCTATGGGGAGCCGGACGCAACCGGATAACGTGAGGTCCCATCTGAACGCGGCGATCGTAGTGATAATGTGTTTGGTGATTGAGTGCGACGTGGAGTGCCATGAAAAATCAATAGCCTCTGAATAACCGGTGTTGGTGAAAGGAAATGGGAAAAATGAAATGACCATCTTCACATGACGGATCAACGGATCTTAGCACTCTCCTTCATTCATTGCACCATTCTCTTTCCCTCTGAACCATTTCCAACATGATCCAATTATTACTCCAGAGTAAGCCTTTGATGGGCCTCCTTCAGTCGTTGAAATTGCCCTTGGGCCAGCCGGCTATGCTACACTGATTTCCCAAAAATTCCGGTGGGGTTGTCCTTGTGCAAGAGGCCCCCGATCAAAGGGTAGGATTGTGAAATCGTTATTTGATCGCTATCAGATGAAATCAGGTTTTGATGAAATGTTCGAGTCGGCCGGGGTTCCACGTCGTCATTACCGGCGTCTCGTCGAGCGGTTACGGAATTTTACGTCGAAAGATCTGGAGTTGAAGCGGCGGCAGGCCGATCAGGCGTTTCTGCGGCAGGGCATTACCTTTACCGTCTATGGCGATCTTCAGCAAACGGAGAAGATTTTTCCTTTTGATCTGATGCCACGAATCATCCCGGATCTCGAATGGCGGGTCATTGAAGAGGGGATTCGCCAGCGAGTCATGGCCTTGAATATGTTTTTAGTAGACTTGTATGGCGATCAACGGATTCTTGACGATCATGTGGTGCCTCGTGAGCTCATAGAAAGTTCCGCCCATTTCCAGAAAGATCTGGTGGGTTTTTGTCCTCCCAAAGAGGTGTTTATCCATGTGTCGGGAGTTGATTTGGTGCGGAACCATGAAGGCCAATACTATGTCCTGGAGGACAATCTCCGGACACCATCAGGCGTGTCGTATGTCCTGGAAAACCGACTGGTCATGAAGCAACTGTTTCCCAACCTGTTTGCCGACATGCAAGTCCGGCCTGTCGATCAATATCCGACGCAACTTCTGGAAAATCTCAAGTGGCTGGCCCCCCTGGGGAAGGAAAATCCGACCGTCGTCCTCCTGACTCCAGGCGTATTTAACTCTGCCTACTTTGAACATTGCTTTTTATCCTTACAAATGGGGATTCAAATGGTGGAAGGGCGTGATCTGGTGGTGGAATCGGATGATAAGGTCTATATGAAGACGACCCAGGGTCTCGAACAGGTGGATGTGATTTATCGCCGGGTGGATGATGCCTTTCTCGATCCTGAAGTGTTTCGCGAAGATTCCGTATTAGGCGTTCCCGGCCTGGTGCGGGCCTATCGAGCAGGGAATGTGGGCCTGGCCAATGGCATCGGGAACGGGATCGCAGACGATAAGGCGGTGTATACCTTTGTGCCGAAGATGATCGACTACTATTTAAGTGAGAAACCCATTCTGCAAAATGTTCCCACCTATTTGTGCGGAAATCCTGAAGATCGGCAATATGTGTTGGAGCACCTCGGGTCGTTGGTCGTCAAAGCCGTCGCGGAATCAGGCGGATATGGAATGTTGATGGGACCCAGTTCGACCAAAGCCGAACAGGAGGAGTTTCGGAAGAAAATAGAGTCGGACCCGCGAAGTTACATTGCCCAGCCGGTGGTGACCCTCTCGCATCATCCGTGTGTCGTGGATGGAGAAGAGAGCATGCGATTGGTCGGGCGGCACGTCGATCTCCGGCCGTTTGTGCTCTGGGGGGAAGAGATTTCCCTGTCGTTGGGAGGACTGACCCGAGTCGCCTTGAAGGAAGGCTCTCTTGTCGTGAATTCTTCGCAAGGCGGGGGAAGTAAGGATACATGGGTGCTCTATGGAGATGAATGAGGCATGTTAAGCCGAACCGCAGAATCGTTTTTCTGGATCGGACGCTCCGTGGAACGGGCCGAATATACGGCCAGGTTCGTGGATGTGCATTTTCATTTACTGACGGAAATTGCGACCAAGGAAGATCAAGCCAATATTTGGACCCGATATTTGGAAGACACCGGTGAACTGGAAGCCTATGCCAAAATTTTTGGGGAAGTGCAGACCAGACCGGTTATGGAATTTGTTACGCTCTGTCGTGATAATCCCAATTCGCTGACCAACCTCATTGCCGCCGCCCGAAATAGTGCCCGCGGGATCCAGGATCAGTTATCCAGCGAAGTTTGGCATTTTATGAATGATTTTTATCTCAGCCTCAAGGGAAAGACCGAATTTGATCTATGGTCCGATACACATGATTTGCTCAGGTATGTGCGTAATACCTGCTATACCCTGGACGGGGTGGTCGGCAGCACGATGGTCCACGATGAGGGATGGAATTTTTACCGGTTGGGGTTGAACATTGAACGGGGTGGACGGACGGCTCGACTCATTGATATTCCTGTGCTCAGTGACCCCACGACGGAACCCAGGAGAATTTCCGAATATCATCAGTGTTTAGCCGCGTTGAAATCGGCCAGTGCCTTCGAGGCCTATCGGAAATTCTACTCGGCCCAGTTGGTGCCAAAACGAATCGTTGAATTTCTCATTTTTCATGATAAATTTCCTCGATCGGTCCGGTATACGACGGCGCAAATCAGTAAAATCGTGGAACGGTTGGCGGGAAGTAGTCGAAGGTCTGAAACCCGTCAGGCGGTCAGATTAAGCGGGGCCTTGGCGGCGGATTTGGAATTTGGCAGTTTGCAAGAGGTGTATTCCACCGGCTTGTCACATTTTTTGACTCAGTTACTCGAACATTTTGACCAGCTTTCAAATCTGATTGCCCTGGCATTTTTCCGCACCAGTGGCTATTCCACCGCTTCTCAATCCCAGAAACAATCCCAAACCGTTTAAAAGCCGTTGTCCTTGCGGGAAGGACCTCGAATCTCCCTTGAGGATTCTCGATCTTCTCTTCTGTTCTCAGTTGTAGTCCCGTCCGAACTGGGGTAAGCTTTCTCCGTTCCCTTGACAAGGCCTTGTCATTCTCATACATAGGCGAATAGCGAATCATCGGTATTCGTGTTGTTTTCCAGAGGCTCACCATACCATGTCTGCATTATCTGTCCTATTGGTAATCCCTCCTCTGACTCAACTCAATACGCCGTATCCGTCCACCGCCTATTTGACCGGGTTTTTGCGGTCACAAGGGTATCGCACGCACCAGGCTGATGTGGGCATTGAAATGGTGTTGGCTCTGTTCTCCCGTGGGGGCCTGAGCCGGGTCTTTGCCGAACTCCGGAAAAGCGCCATTGACGAACTGCCTGGTGAAGCGCGGCAAATGCTGAGTCTGTCACGGGCGTATGTCGAGACGATTAATCCGGTGATTAGCTTTTTGCAGGGTCGAAATCCCACCCTGGCTTCGCGCATCTGTCAGGGCACCTTCCTTCCCCAAGGTCCACGCTTTTCATCAAAGTATTCGGAAAATCAAAATGGAATACCTCGTTCATACAATCAAGCCGATCAGGCCAAGCATCTGGCAACCTTGTATCTTGAAGATCTCGCCGACCTGCTTCAGGCCACCATCGCGCCCCACTTTGCGTTGAGTCGCTACGCCGAATCCATTGCCATGCAGGCGAATGCCTATGATCGTCTTGAGGAAGCCCTGGCCCAACCCATGAGTCTCACTGACGAGTGGATGGTGGACGCGCTCTGGCGGCATGTGGACCGGCATCAACCCGCCGTCGTCGGATTCTCGGTGCCCTTTCCCGGTAATCTGTATGGCGCACTTCGGATGGGGCAGCAATTACGCCTCAAAAGGCCGGAGATCAAAGTGGTGCTAGGGGGAGGGTATCCCAATACGGAGTTGCGACGGGTACGGGACGCCCGACTGTTTGAAGTCGTTGATTTTGTGACACTTGACGATGGGGAGCGACCTTTTCTCTGTCTGTTGGAATACCTGGAAGGTAAACGGAGAGTGGCGGATCTGTGCCGGACCTTTCTTCGTTCAGGGCAGAATGTCGTCTGGCAGAACGGAGCCGGCGAACCGGACGTTTCGCAGGTCGAGGTGGGAACCCCAACTTACGACGGATTGCCTCTCAATCGGTATATTTCCGTGCTGGATACATTGAATCCCATGCATCGGCTCTGGTCCGATGGCCATTGGAATAAATTAACGGTGGCGCATGGGTGTTACTGGAAGCAGTGTACGTTCTGCGATGTGGGACTGGATTACATCGGCCGGTATGAAGCTTCACCGGGCGAAGTGTTGGTGGATCGGATCGAAGCCCTGATAGCCGAAACCGGATGTTGCGGGTTTCACTTCGTGGATGAGGCCGCTCCCCCGGTGGGATTGAAAAATCTGGCGCTATCTTTGCTCGAACGAGAGGTCACCATTTCCTGGTGGGGAAACGTCCGGTTTGAACCGGCGTTTACGGCGGACCTCTGCCGACTGCTGGCCGCCTCCGGCTGTATTGCCTTGAGCGCGGGTCTGGAAGCAGCGTGTGATCGTCTGCTGGCCTTGGTCAAAAAAGGTATCACCGTCGACCAGACGGTCCGGGTGGTTCAGGCCTGCCGGAACGCGGAGATTCTGGTACATGCCTATCTCATGTATGGGCTTCCGAGTGAGACGATCGGGGAAACCATTGAAAGCCTCGAGCGAGTGCGTCAATTGTTTGCCCATGATCTCATTCAATCGGCCTTCTGGCATCGGTTTACCACCACCGCCCATAGCCCGATCGGTTTGCAACCTCAGGCCTATGGCATTCACCTTACCGGACCGGCATTCGGAGGGTTTGCGGAAAATGACCTGGTTCATGTGGATGACCTGGCATCCATGCCGGAATGGATCGGAGAGGGCCTGCGAACGGCTCTTTGGCATTACAAAGAAGGGTTGGAATTGACCCGGGATGTCCGTGAATGGTTTCCGGAGCGGGTCCCAAAACCAAAGGTCAAACGCACCTGGGTCAAGCAGATCCTGCAGAGCGACGAGCGGGAAGATCATGCCAGGTTAGAGCGGAAATTCATCTGGATCGGCGGGCAGCCGGATGTTGATCGAGGAAATGGCGAGCAATACAAAATCATTTTGCCGAATCGAACAACAGATGAAGAAGTGAGGCTGAAGCGAGGCCAAGGGGAATGGTTTCTGAATCTGATCGAACGTGCCGTGCCGGTGCATCAAGCCGGTGGGCATCGGTATCCTATTTACAAAGAGGTTCGAGCCGGCTTTCCGTTTGGCGGACCAAAAGGGTTTGATAAATGGTGGCAGTCCGCTTCTGCTCACAAAGCCAGAGCCATCGGCCTGCTGTTGGTCTAAGTTGGGTCTGTTGAAAAAAGCCGCCAGCGGCGTTCTCGCCATTTTCCCGTGCTCACGTACTACGCGTACGCTCCGCGCGTCAAAACGGCTGCGGCCTGGCTGGACGGACCCTTCGGGAAGACTCAGGGCATGCTTTTTTGAACCGACCCGGAGCCTTTGATGAGTAATCTTATCCTGTGCAAATTTGCCCTTGAACATTCTTATTATTCAACACTCCCAAGTTGGCAGAAGTCACTCTTGTCAATTACGCTATCCTTCATCGGGAACCGGCATGGATGTTACCATTTTTCTGGTCTTGTTCGACCGGATTCATTTCCAGGCCTTTCACGATTACCTTCTTATCCATAAGCGCAGGATCGGGGTTTATCCTGATAGACATTTTCTTTCAGGCCTCTAGTGGGTTATACATTATGATCAATGCTTATAAGGTCTGAATAGATTCATTTACCAAAAGGAGTAGGAGCGATGAACACAGCACAGTATCCACGCAGTCCAAAAGAACAAGTCGGCGGGCTTTGCCATCTCGGACGGCTCATCGACAAAGTCCGGATGCGGAATGCCGGACAGATTCAAGATTACAATTATCTCACCGTCGGCTTCGATAAATATTTGTTGGATAAATTGGAAATCAAAGGAGAGGATTTTGAAAAGCGGGTACTACAAGGCGGGACGGATACAGAGATTGCCGATTGGGTGAAGTCTAATGGGAAAAGCCTGAGCGATGCGGAAAAAGCCGAATGGAATGACATGGTGCTGACATTCGGCCCGAAAGCTCCAATGGCGCAGAAAGCCTTTGACGAATATAAAGCCGGTCTGGCGAAAAAACGTGGTGTGTCGGTGGAGTCCCTTTCCCATATCACCACATGGTTGAGTCTCATCGAACACGACGAAGGCCGGATGTAGGCGAATAACCGCATCGGATTTTTATCTGGGCATTGGGTGCCCGATAGGTGCGGAACTCAATAGATCTATAGCGGGATTTTTGGCGGGCCGGAAATATCTTCGAAGGAGAGAATGTGGCGATGACCTTTTCCGTCGTCCTGGACGATCAGTTCCAGAGGCAGCCCTTTCGAAAGGGTTGACAGTTTTTCCCATTGCTCGGAATCGCGGGGTTGGACCGCTAAGGTGGCATCCCCGGGGACGAGCTTCCATCCTGAGTCAAACAACGGTCTTTCATCTGATCGTTGTTCCCAATTTAACCAGAGTGTCTGCCGGTCCTTTTCAATATAACGCACGGTGCCACGGATACCCGTGGGTTCAGAAAAATTGGTAATACCTTTTATGAAGGTATCCAGCGGGTGAGGTTCCGTTTCGAGCTGTGCCTGAGCGATGACAGCTGTCAATCCCAACCCCAGGCATGCGGCAAAGCTCAGGAGGAGAGTGGAAATCCGTGAGAACCGTCTCGTCGCCATGGATAACCTCACTGGTGAGAGGAAGGATGACATTCCCGACTCTTTAATTTAATCATAAGCAAAGATGATTCACAAATGCCTGGCTTTTGTGTCTGACTTGAATGGGGAAAGAAATGTTTTTAAAAATCAGGACTTTCAAGTTAGAATGGCGGATGGTTGGAAGTATGAAACAAGATGGTGGTTACCGTAGGTCCAAAGAATTTGCAAATGTAGAAAGTCTACGATGGCTATAAGGCCGAGATCGTTAGGAACCTTGTGGTCTCAGTCGATCAGCTTCCAAAAATGATCTCCTGGTTTGAACTCATCGAATACGACGAAGGCTGGATGTAATAAATAACATGGATTTAACAAAAAGATAGCCTTTGAGAAAGTAGGATGCCAACAACTCATGAATGATTTGTCTGACCAAATTGGACAAGAGGAGAAACATGTAACGCTTTCTTCCGAAACTCTAGAGGGCATTTTTTCGTCACATCAAAAATGGCTTGAATCAGAAGGGAAGGTCGGTGAAAAAGCAAATCTCAGTGGTGCAAATTTAAGATATGTTGATTTAAGTGGAAAAAATTTGCGATTAGCTGCCTTGGAGGGAGCGAATCTTCAATTTGCACAGTTAAAGGGTGCTAACCTTATAGATTCAAGTTTGGAAAACGCTGATCTTTCAGAAGCCAAAGGTCTCTTGGAAAAACAGCTTGGTGGAAGTAATTTAACAGCAACTAAGCTTCCGTCTCATATTTCCAAATTTGAAAGCCTTAATCGAATCACTGATTTAATAAAGAATGCCAAACAGTTAAACTTAACAATCATTTTGACTTGTTTGTATTCTTGGTTGACCATTGCCACAACTACAGATGGTCGATTGATAACCAATTCAATTCCTTCCCCTCTCCCCATTATTCAAACAGAAATCCCAATCGCTGGCTTTTTTTGGGTAACGCCTTTTCTTTTGCTTTGTCTCTATTTTTGGTTTCATATTAGCTTGCAGGAATGTTGGAAGAGCTTTTCGCAATTACCGGCTTTCTTTCCGGATGGAAAATCTCTGGATGAAAAAGTTTATCCATGGATAATTGAGGGGCTTTTACGGAAAAATTTTTCTTTATTGAAAGTGAAAACCTTCTTCACATGGTTGAAGGTTAAAATTTTCACAATTCTTGCTTGGTATCTAGTCCCGATAACTATTTTTCTTTTTTGGGAGCGTTATCTCAGTAGCCGGGAAAAATTCGGAACCATTCTTCTCTCGATTTTATTCATATGTACAATGTTGTTTGGTGTATATTCCTATCGGATGGCCATTTCTACTCTTAATCATAACCCTCCTGCCTTTTTTAATTGGAAAAACTATATTCCATTCAAGACCGCATTTGGACAAGTCTCGATATTAATTATATTTGTTATTACGACCAGTTTTATGTCGTTTGGAGAAAGACCCATTGGACTTCTTTATTTAGTTAAGAACTATGCGATTCTAGTTGAAGAAGATGTATCACTAAAACCAGAAAGTTGGGATGGCAAGGAAATTTCCCTGGTAAAGGGAGCTAATCTCGCAGGAAAAGATTTACAGAATGCCTTGGCTCAAAAGGCCTTTTTCGTGAAGGCTGACCTGCGATATGCTAATCTTAAGGGAGCCAAAATTGCGGGGGCAAATTTTCAAAATGCTAATCTTTTAGGGGCTAATCTTGAGAAAGTGGATGCTGGGTGGGGCGAAGAAGATAATCAGATATATTTCCGATCAGAAGCTTTGGTAAGGGAAATTATAAATTTTAATAAAATTTCAGGATTTAATCATAAAAATGTAGACAATTCAAATTTTGAGAAGAACCTTCGAACAATGTTAAATCTGAAATATGATTTAGGTGCAAATTTCCAAAAAGCCAATTTGATTGGTGCCAACTTGCAGGAATCTATACTGGCATTTTCTGATTTTCAAGATGCGGATTTGGCCAGTGCGAAAATTTTCAAGGGGGACCTTAGATTTTCTAATTTTACTCGTTCAAAGCTTCAAGGTGTTAATTTAGAGGAGGCTTGGCTTTCTTACTCTAATTTTGAGGGTGCCCATCTTTTATCGGTAAATTTAGAAAAAGCCCTCCTTGATTTTACAAATTTTCAAAATGTGAAATTCTATGACTTTCCGATTCCTGAAAATAATAACGCAATAGAAAACTTAGATAAAAAGGTCTTGGTGAAGGATTATAATGATTCACTTTTTGTAGGAAATCTTAGGGAAGCCCAATTTAATTTTTCCGATATGAGAGGAGGTAATTTCACTCAAGTTGATTTATATAGGGCAAATCTTTCATATGGCAATCTGGAAAATGCCATTTTTTATCAGGCTAATTTGGAAGGAACCATACTGAAAGGCGCCAATGTGACAAGAGCCAATTTTTTGCAGTCCCGATTGCATGGAACTGACCTCAGTGAGGTGGAGGGGCTCACCCAGGAACAAGTTGACCTTGCATGTTTAAACGAGGCAACGATACTTCCAGCTGGCCTAACAAAACCACAACCTTGTAATTGAATTCATCTATTATCGCACCCATCCCTACGCGTGGTGGCTGGGGGATGGGCCTTCTTCGAGATATGCCATTTTGATATGGCTGAGATAGTCCGTGGGGACGTCCGTCCGTGTGGCTTCCACATCCACCTTAAACAATTTGGTCGCCCTGAGCCCAAAGACTTGGGCTTTGAGCCCTTTTGAGAAAGCCAGCTAGTGCCGCGTTTCCTGAATTTTTTTGGGAATCTGAAAAAAAGGACAGGAACTACAGGTTCTGTCAAAGGTCTTTGTGCCGGGCCATCTTGGAATCAAGATGCCTCGATACGCTTAAGGGTTGGAGAGGCTGCGAAATAACTTTTTT
>BQIW01000054.1 GCA_021604105.1 Nitrospirales bacterium
CCACCCAGACTCACGCGCCACACGAGGATAGAGCGGTTTGGTCGAGGCGACAATTCTCGGTTTGGACGTTGAGGATCCGGCTGCCATCGCCGGCGGAGTTTTTAATGCCGGACGAGCCGACGGGTTTGGCGGGGGAGGCAGCGTGTGCTGCACTCTTGGTTGACGATTGTTCATGTGCATGGGTGTCCTGGCGGGGGGGTGTTCCCGCTGTGGTGTCGCTGGTGAAAGCTGAGGTCTTTGCCGGTGTTGAGGAGGAACGGCCATTTTCATCATCTGACGACTCTGTGCCTGCACCGTTCGTGTGTCTTTAAGCATGGGCTTTGCCTGAGGAAGAGGCGGCGGCGGAGCCAGGGGTTTGGATGGTGTCGGTTTGATCGATGCCTGCATCGGTGGCGCCGCCATAGACGGCGTAGGCTGGGTCCGGGGAGACGGTGGCGTGGGTTGTGCGAAATCCGGTTGGGGAGGTGTCAGAGGTTTCGTGGGCGGTTGTGGGGGACTGATCTCCTGGAGAGCCGGAACCAATGTCACCTGGACCGTTGGGGTGGGGTCTTTAACTGCAGGGGGACTTGGCATATACGTCAGGGCGGCAAGAATCCCTGCATGAAGAATAACGCTTCCCAAAGCGCTCAGGAGAAAAATCCGATTATTGAAATTGGAAGAGGAATCTTCAAACGTGGAGTTCACGATTTGCTCCGTTGTAATAATGTTTGAATTCGCTCGTCCTGGCCCCCAAGCTTCAAGAATTCTTCATAGTGCTTGAGAGCTTTTTGCGGAGCATCGCGATGAAATTCATACAACATGCCAAGATTATAGTGGGCTTCGGCCAATTTATCATTCAAAGATAAGGCTGTTTGATATTCTTCTTCGGCTTGATCAATTTTGGACAGAGCCGCATACACGACTCCCAGATTGACATGAGCTTCCGCATTGTTTGTATCGAGAGCGGTGACGTGTTCAAATGCTTGAGCCGCCTCCTTGAAGGCTTCCTTTTGCCGGTACAGGATGCCTAAATTGAAATAGGCGCTGGCTAAATCATTGTTTAATTTTACGGCATGTTGGTAGGCCTGAATGGCGTTGTCCACGTGATCAGATTGTTGAGCGAGTGATCCGGCCATCAACCATCCATTGACATACGTGGGATGGAGGGAGACCAGTTGGTCGACGTAACGCTGGGCTTCATCAGTCTTTTGTTCCTGAGCCAGCCAAAACGCGATGCCGTATAACGAATCGACCCGATCAGGCTCGAGTTCCAAGACGGCCTGATGGGCTTTGATGGCTTGCTGCGCTTGTTGTTGTTGATCAAACAACGCCGCCAAGGCGATGCGGGCCTCCGTAAACTTGGGATAGGCCTTCAAAGCAAGATTGAACGATTGCTCGGCTTTGGGGAACTGGGCCTGTTGCTGGTAGAGCGAGCCAAGATCGACATAGGCTTGAGCAAATTTGGGATAGGCCTCCACCGCCCGTTGCAACTCCATGATGGCTTTATCCGGTTGTTCAAGATTGTTGAGGATTAATCCCAACAGATGGTGCGCCTCAGCGTATCCCGGGTACAAGGCCAGCGCGCGCTCTAAGGGTGCAATGGCCGAAGTCCATTGTTGTTGTTCATAAGACGAAAAGGCTTGGGAAAGAAGGTCCTGGGCATCTCCTGCCTGACTTGAGGTGTTCCCCATGAAGACGGGTGTGAGGAGGAGTATAAACGGGATGAATCTGATTTTGGAAAAAAGAGGTGTCATGGGCTAACCTTATTGATATTGGCAATTCCTGATGTTTATTGAAGCAAATCAAATCGAATGGGCAGGTCCACGGTGGATGCAACTGCGAATTCTCCATTTTTCGCTGGTTCAAAGGACCAGCCTTTGACCGATTGTACGGCACTTTCGTCCAGGAGAGAAAATCCCGAACTTTCCTGAACGGTGGCACTTGTGACCGTGCCTTCGGCACTTATGTGCGTCCGTAGGACCACCTTCCCATGCCAGCCTTGCTCTCTGGCCATTCTGGGGTAGAGGGGCCGTTCGGTTTTCAGGGGTTTGACCCTTTTCAATCGCCCGCGTGTCGTTCCGATCCGGTCTAGGAAAATACGGGGCATGGGCGGTTGTGGGAGATTGCCGATACCAAGGTCGGGAACCCCAAGGTCCTGAAATGTCGTTGACGGCCATGGGCGGTCAATCGTGGGCAACGGAAATGAAAATGTTCTCCTGGTTTTTGTCACCGTTGTCCCAGTCACTTCAATGACGTCTAAGGTTTCTATGGGTTCAGTGCTATCATCGGGGTTTCCCGCCAAAGAAGTTTGGTTGGAGGCCAAAGTGCACCATAAAGATAAAAAAATAAAGAACATCAGATTGTGTTGACGTACCAAAAGAGCTTTTCCCCTTTTGTAACCTGACGACCGGTCGTGTTGAATCAAATCCACTGGTTGTTTTTCTAGGCTGCGGGTAACGGCATATCAAACCGGCTGGCATCTTTGACGTTAAGAAACTCACTGCACCTTAAAGAGGTTGCCCCCTAGTTCGGTTTCTCCTGTCAGGAAGATGTCGGCTGTCCCCTCCTCTGACCGCGCGTTTTGAGGCCGTTCCCGAACTCAACTCGTTATGGCGAAAGCGGTTTGGGAACCAAGCTTCGGATGATTTATCGAGGAGGAGCCCTGGTTGGAAGAAAATGAATGGAAATGAGAGTAGGGACTTTAGGAATCGGATACTCCATAATGGCAAGGAGTTGGAAGCTAGGGGAAATTTCCTGGTTATCCCCGGAAATTGTTTGTGCCGCCGCGCACATCCAGGAACAGATTGCCGTGCTGTGCATGGCCGATGTGTGGTGATGGGTATGTTCCGTAATATGCGAAGCGTAGGTCCGATGCATGCTCCCCATGATGAGGAAGAGCATCAGAATGAGTACAACGGTGAGACTTTTTCGATATGGCATGTTATCTACGGACCAGAAATGTTCAAAACCCTGAATAATAAAGGAAGCTTATGCTAGGGAAACCCGAAAGATTCTGTCAAGCAAATGGCTGTCCTTTGTTTCGTGTCATCGTCTGTCACAGGATGGCGCTTTGCCATCATGAATCCTTTTCCTGTGAGTTGATTCCCACCGGTAATTCGGTATACTAGGAACTGTATGGTTTGAAAGGTGTGTCTAGCCCTCATTCCCTATCCATTATGATTTTCTCCCACCCTATTTCGTAAGGTCGACATGTTTGTTCGTCTATTAAATATTCTCTTTGGTAGCAAAAATGATCGAGAGCTGAAGCGGCTCAGACCACAAGTGATTCGAGCCAATGAATTTGAGGCTTCCTTGCAACCCCTTGATGACGAGGGATTAGCGGCAAAGACCCCAATCTTTAAAAAAAGACTGGAAGCTGGAGAGTCTTTGGATGATTTGCTCCCTGAGGCGTTTGCCGTATGCCGGGAAATGTCCAAGCGCCAGCTTGGCATGCGCCACTTTGATGTACAGTTGTTAGGGGGAATGGTCTTGCACCAGGGACGTATTGCCGAAATGCGCACAGGTGAAGGAAAAACTCTTGTCGCCACTCTCCCGGTCTATTTGAATGCGTTGGAGGGAAAAGGGGTTCATCTGGTGACCGTGAACGATTATCTGGCGAAGCGCGATGCCCAGTGGATGGGACCGCTCTACCATGGTTTAGGCTTATCCGTCGGGACCATTCAACATGACGCCTCCTTTTTATTTGATCCAACCTATGATGCCCCGGATAAACGGTTGCAATTTCTTCGGCCATGTTCTCGACGTGAGGCCTATGGGGCCGATATTACCTACGGGACCAATAATGAATTTGGGTTCGATTATTTACGGGATAATCTCGTGGTCACGGACTTGAGCCAGGGGGTTCAGCGGGAATTGAATTTTGCCATTGTCGATGAAGTTGACAGCATTCTCATCGACGAAGCTCGCACGCCTCTGATTATTTCCGGACCCGCCGAACAAAGCACAGACCTTTATTTCCAGGTGGATCGGATCATTCCTCACCTCAAACGGGAAGAGGATTATACGATTGAAGAGAAAACAAAAACGGTATCTCTGACCGATGAAGGCAATGCGCATGTCGAGAAATTGTTGGGAGTCGATAATCTCTATGACTTGAAACACCTGAGTTTGGTGCATCACGTCATTAAAGCTCTCCAAGCCCATGTGCTCTATCATCGGGATGTTGAGTATGTAGTGAAAGATGGCGAGGTGATGATTGTTGATGAGTTTACCGGTCGATTAATGCCGGGACGGCGCTGGAGTGATGGGCTCCATCAGGCTGTGGAGGCCAAAGAAGGGGTGAAGATTGCCAACGAAAATCAAACTCTGGCATCCGTGACGTTCCAGAATTATTTCCGTATGTATAATAAACTGGCGGGCATGACCGGAACCGCGGACACCGAAGCCGCGGAATTCGCGAAAATTTACAACCTGGAAGTGAATGTGGTGCCCACCAATAGCAAAATGATTCGAATAGATAATCCGGATGTGGTCTACCGGACCGAAAAGGAGAAATTTGAGGCCATTGCAGACGAGATCAAAGAGTATCATGAGAAGGGACAACCGGTTCTTATTGGCACGATTTCTATTGAAAAATCGGAACGTCTTGCGGCGTTATTGAAGCATCGAGGCGTAAAACATCATGTCTTGAATGCCAAGTTTCATGAAAAAGAAGCAGAAATTATTGCCCAAGCCGGGCAAAAGGGTTCGGTGACCATTGCCACGAACATGGCCGGCCGCGGTACCGATATTTTATTGGGAGGCAATGCTGAAGCGCTCTTCAAACAACAGGTTATTTATCGGGGGGAAGATCTGACAGAAGAGGAGCAAAATAAAGCGAACGCCACAATTAAAACCGCCTGTGATGAGAATAAGAAAGAAGTCCTGGAAGCCGGAGGTTTGCACATTGTCGGGACTGAACGTCATGAGAGCCGCCGGATCGACAATCAGCTGAGAGGGCGGGCGGGACGGCAGGGAGATCCTGGCTCCTCGCGCTTTTTCCTTTCCTTGGAAGATGACTTGCTTCGCATTTTTGCGTCCGAACGGGTTTCAAACCTCATGCTCAAGCTCGGCATGGAAGAAGGTGTGCCCATTGAGCACAGGATGGTCACTAAATCCATTGAAAATGCCCAAAAAAAAGTCGAAGGCCATAATTTTGAAATTCGCAAACATCTTCTTGAATATGATGATGTGATGAGTAAGCAGCGGGAGGTGATATATAAACATCGGCAGAATGTATTACATGCGACCGATGTGACGGAAGACGTTCTGGGCATGATTGAGGAAGTGGGCGAACGCTTGGTCGATGTGTATTGTCCTGAGGAGCAGTACGCCGAGGAATGGAATGTTGCGGGGTTAGCGGAATCAGTGCAGGGACAATTTGGCGTTGATGTGATTCAAGCGGAGGAGATCAAAGACATCGGTCGAGACGCGCTCAAGGAAGAAGTTCCAGAAAAGTTAAAGCAGGCCTACCGGGACAAAGTCCAAGGACTCATCCAGGAGCATGGGGCCACCGAGGATTTAGTGCATTATGTGGAACGCACGATTCTGCTTCAAATGATTGACCATCATTGGAAGGATCACTTGTGGGGAATGGACCAGTTGAAGGATGGAATCGGCCTGCGCGGGTATGGGCAAAAGGATCCACTCGCAGAATATAAGCGTGAAGGCTATGACATGTTTGCCGGAATGATGGAACGGATTAAAAATGATACCTTAGAACGGCTCTTTAAATTTCAATTGGTTCGCGGTGAACGGCCTGAGCCTGAGCGGGAAGCGCCTCGACCGGCACAATTAAATCTGAACCGGGGAGGTGAGTCCGCTTCCACTCCCCAACAACGCACCGTTCAACGTGCCGAAGAGAAAGTTGGTCGAAACGATCCCTGCCCATGTGGGAGCGGGAAAAAATACAAAAAATGCCATGGGACCTGACACCTGAAAGGCCTGCCCTGCTCCTCTAATTGACGCGAGTACCGTTGTCACCCCACCCTCTTTCGGTTTGCCACTCACCTACCTTCCTCTCCTGATTAGGTTCTTGTTCATAACGTGTTGAATCTATTGTTTTTTATTGCCATAAAAAGTGCGAAATTGCTTGACTTGGTTGAAGGTAGGCCGTTATCGTAACCGATTCTCAATGGGCATATTGCAGGAGGGACCATAGTCCATTCGTGCCATTAGATCATCAGAAAGTACAGGGTAATCCAGGCCTTATCGAGAAGATTCTGTTGGAAATTGACCTTAATGGGCCCATGAGTTTTGCGCGTTTCATGGAATTGGCGCTCTACGATGTTCCACATGGATATTATATGACCAAAAAGGTTGAACCTGATCTCCCTTCCTCAGACCGAATCGGATGGGGTGGTGATTTCTATACGGCACCGGAACTTTCCCCTATTCTGGCGAAAACCTTGGTTCGTCAGATTTTGGCTATCGATGACCAGTTAGGACATCCCGCTCAGTTTACTTTTATGGAAATTGGTGCAGGGAACGGAACTTTTGCCTTCGATTTCATTCAAGAATGCCGATCGATCAATTCTGATTTTTATCATCGCCTTTCTTATCAAATCATCGAGCGGAGTCCCCATCTCCAATCGCGTCAGGCAGCCAAGCTCAGCGAGATAGGGGAGGGATGGGGAAACAATCATCTGAGTTGGAAGTCTTCGTTAGAGAGCGTTGACTCGGATTCGGTGACCGGTGTTGTCTTTTCCAACGAATTAGTTGATGCTTTACCCGTCCATCGAGTCCGAATGGCTGACCACCGCCTTCATGAAATGTGTGTGGCTTACAAAGGCGGGCATTTTGTTGAATGTCTGGATCATAGGCTCTCTCCGAACCTGATCGACTACATCGAGACTCATAAGGTGGCCTTGAGTGAAGGCCAAACTTCAGAACTCCATCTTGCCGCTGAGATTTGGATGAAGCATGTGGCTCGTCTTCTCCGTCGCGGTGTCGTGGTGACTGTCGACTATGGTCATACGCGCAGTGATTATTATCGATCCGACCGAAAGGACGGGACCTTCTTGTGTTATTATCGGCATGCCATTTCGACCGATCCGTATTCAAGGGTTGGAGAGCAGGATATGACAGCTCATGTCAATTTTTCCGCTTTGGCGAGCGTCGGAACGACCAGCGGGTTGGACCTCATCGGGTTCACAACGATGGCTAATTGGCTGATCGGATTAGGGGTAGAAGAATTGGTGCGAGACCAGGACCAAGAGTCTGAGGATGTAAGGGCGTTGACGCAATTATTGCGTCCCCATGGGATGGGGACAACATTTAAGGTTCTCGCTCAGCGAAAAGGAATGGAGCCTTTCCCCCTTCAAGGTTTGCGTTATCGGGCTTTTTTCGATGACGCGGTGTCCTCATATTGAGAATGAAAGAAATTTTGTAATCCGAGATGAGTGTCGTGAGTATGAATCATTCTGAAATGAGAGTAATCCATGGGTAGTGAACCGGTTCCTTTTAATTATCTCCCCATCATCATCTTCATGGTTCTTGGGACACTCTTTGGAGTTGGGTCATTTGTTGTGGGGTGGATTATCCGTCCCAGCCGGCCCTATCGGGCGAAACTGCTTCCTTATGAAAGCGGCGCTCCGTTGTTTATGGACGCGAGGGTTCAGTTCCCGATGCGCTACTATATTATTGCCATGCTCTTTGTCATTTTTGATATTGAGGTGGTGTTCTTATTTCCGTGGGCGGTGGTGTTTAAAAAACTGGGTCTCCTGGGTCTCGTTGAAATGGGAGTGTTCCTGGCCATTCTCATTGTGGGATTTTGGTATGCCTGGAAAAAAGGTGCGTTAGATTGGGATTAAAAACATCGTTCTTTTTTCCTGGAAAAAACCGGAGTCCACCCAGTACAATGGCACCCCCATCTTTTGTGGGTGGGCCCCGAGTTCCATACAGAACATTGAGGTACCCAGGGTAATTTTATGGGCATGCTTGAACGACAACTTGAACCGAATATTATTACAACCAACCTGGACTATTGTATTGCCTGGTGTCGGAAGTCAGCTCTTTGGCCGATGACCTTCGGGTTAGCCTGTTGTGCAATTGAAATGATCGCCTCGGTGTCTTCCAAGTATGACATCGATCGGTTTGGGGCCGGGGTATTTCGTGCATCACCGCGTCAGTCTGATTTAATGATTGTGGCTGGGACGGTCTGTCGGAAGATGGCACCGGTGATCCGTCGAATTTATGATCAAATGGCGGAGCCCAGATATGTGATCTCCATGGGATCCTGCGCGACATCCGGGAATCATTACAATAGTTACAGTGTCGTTCAGGGTGTGGATCAAATTGTCCCTGTGGATGTTTATATCGCAGGTTGTCCACCAAGACCTGAGGCACTCATGGATGGTCTCATTAAACTCCAAGAAAAAATTCAGAAAGAAAAATACTTCGTGAAATAGCCCTGAAATTTGTGTAGACGGTCTTTCGATATTCCTCGATTTAGCAACAGATCCGATTTATGCATGTTTTTCTCGAATCCCTGATTAACCGATTTCCTCAGGCTGTGCTGACGGCACAGCAGGATCCGGTGCGTCTGGACTTGTGGGCACAGGTACGGGCCGATCATTGGCTGGAAATTGCGCAATTTCTCCATGAGGACCCCGTGATGGCGTTGGATCATATTACCGATATCTGTTCGGCGGATTATCCTGATGCCCTCGAACGATTTGAAGTCATTTATCACTTTCTCTCCCTTCCGCATCGAACACGCATCCGAATTAAAGCGCGGGTGACAGAGGATCATCCGGAGATTGCCTCAATCAGTGGGATCTGGAAAGGGGCGAATTTTCTAGAACGTGAAGTGTACGACTTGATGGGCATCCGCTTTAGCGGGCATCCCGACCTTCGTCGAATTTTGATGCCTGATGATTATGATGAAGGGTATCCGCTACGAAAAGATTTTCCGGCCGAAGGCAAAGGGTGGCGGAGTCGCTTTGAATTTCTTCCCAGGTTGGATGAACCGATCGGCAAATGGTCGGAATCCGAGGTGTCCGATGATCAGCGGCATCAATTCATGGCGGATGATCATCCAGGTGACACCAAACGTACAACCGAAATGCTGCTCAATATGGGTCCCCAGCATCCCAGTACGCATGGCGTGCTTCGAGTCGTGTTGGAATTGGATGGTGAGCGGGTCAGCAAGGCCACGCCCGATCTTGGCTACTTGCACCGGGGAGTGGAAAAACTGGCTGAAGGTCTGACGTATATGCAAATGGTCCCGCATACCGATCGCTTGGACTATGTCTGTGCCATGACCAATAACTATGCCTATGTGCGGGCTGTGGAAAAACTGATAGATATGACCGTTCCGGAACGGGCGGAATATGTGCGGACTATCGTTGCCGAAATGCAACGTATCATTGGCCATTTATTCTGGCTGGGGACACAAGCCCTGGATATCGGGGCGATGACCGTGTTTTTCTGGACCTTCCGTGAACGTGAAATCTTGTTAGATATGTTTGAGAAATTGTGTGGTGCTCGTCTGACATTGAATTATTATCGGATCGGAGGCGTGGATGCGGATCTCACGCCGGAAATTATTACGACTCTCCGGGGTTTTTTGAAAACATTTCCTGAACACATTCGGGAATACGACACGCTCCTGCAAAAAAATAGAATTTGGGTTGCCCGTACAAAAGGCGTGGCCCTTCTTTCTGCGGAGGATGCCATTAATTTCGGATGCACAGGGCCGGTATTGCGGGGGTCTGGAGTGTCCTATGATATTCGAAAGTTGGAGCCGTATGGCGTGTATGATCGTGTGAATTGGGAAGTGCCCCTTGGAAAAGACGGGGATACCTATGACCGGTACTGGATCCGAATGGAAGAAATGTGGCAGAGCGCTCGTATCATTGAACAATGCCTCAATCAAATGCCTGAGGGACCGGTCATGGCCGTCGATGCTCAAGCCATTCCTCCTCCAAAACCGGAAGTGATGAGGGATATGCAAAGTCTCATTCATCATTTCATTATCTTTACCCAAGGGTTTAAGCCCCCGAAGGGCGAAACGTATTGTGCGACGGAGGTTCCTAAAGGTGAATTGGGATTTTTTATCATTAGTGACGGGAGTTCGCGTCCCTATCGGTTGAAAATCCGATCTCCTTCCTTTATTCATATGGGCGCTTTTGATCATATGGCGCGTGGATATTTGATTTCGGATATCGTCACGATTTTCGGAACGTACGATATTGTGATGGGGGAGTGTGATCGATAACATGGAGAACGGTGTCAGGGAGTTTCGGGTTTACGGACACCATGGCCCTTGGGCGATGACTGTTCGCCTCAAATCACGAGTCTTCTATGCTCATTGACCGATTCAAAAACGAGGTTGAAGACATTCTCTCCCGCTATCCCGTCAAGCGGTCGGCATTGCTGCCGTTATTGAATTTGGCGCAGCGGGAAGAAGGGTTTGTGAGTGAATCGGCCATGAAGGAAATTGCCAAAGTTTTGGGTTTGACTCCGGCACAGGTGTTTGAGACCGTCACCTTTTATACCATGTTCAATCTCAAGCCGATCGGGAAATTTCACCTTCAAGTCTGCAAATCGCTTATGTGCGCGTTGGTCGGATCTGATGAGGTGGTGGTATGGATTCAGAAAAAACTCGGCATTGCACAAGGTCAGACAACAGCAGATAACCTTTTTACCCTCAGCGTGGTGGAGTGTCTTGGGTCCTGTGGTACAGGTCCCATGATGCAAGTGAATGATGATTATTACGAGCAATTATCCGAAGAAAAGGTCGGACGTGTTCTGGACGATTTGAAACGAGACGGAACCTGTTCGCTTAAAACAGGACCCTTCATGTATCCTCAGCCCCTGGCTAAATGACAGAAGTCTTTGGAGGGAATAGGCGTGGATAAGCAATTCATGGGTTATCAATAACTGCCCGTTCACGAATCAGTGGGTATATGGCCACATACGAAAAAATCTTATTAAAGAATATGGAGCAACCCGGGTACACCGGTTCGTTGGCCGACTATGAGGGGACCGGTGGGTATCGAGCTCTTCGGACGGTTCTCAGGGATATGCAACCCGATCAGGTCATTGAGGTGGTGAAAAAGTCAGGCCTCCGCGGTCGTGGGGGAGCCGGGTTTCCCACCGGCGTGAAGTGGGGATTCATTCCGAAGAATCATCCTGGTCCGAAATATCTGTGCTGTAACGCGGATGAAAGCGAGCCGGGAACATTTAAAGACCGGCAACTTATGGAACGTGATCCCCATCAAATGCTGGAAGGGATGGCCATTACCTGTTTTGCTATCGGCGCACAAACGGCCTACATCTACATTCGGGGAGAATTTCGTCTCGGCGCGAAGATTTTGGAGCAGGCTCTTCAGGAGGCCTATGCGGCCGGGTATCTGGGCAACAACATTCTCGGGAGCGGGTTGACGATCAATATCTATGTCCACCTTGGTGCCGGAGCCTACATTTGTGGGGAAGAGACGGCACTTCTCGAATCATTAGAAGGCAAACGGGGCATGCCTCGCTTTAAACCGCCGTTTCCTGCGACGCATGGATTGTATCAAAACCCCACTGTGGTGAATAACGTCGAGACAATGGCGAATATTCCTCATATTATCAATCGAGGGGGAGAGTGGTATGCATCGATTGGCTCGCCACCTAAAAGCTGCGGAACGCGGGTATTTTGTTTAAGCGGACATGTGAAGCGGCCTGGAAATTATGAGACCCCTATGGGCATCACCTTTCGTGAGTTGATTTATGATTTGGGCGGGGGTATGCGATCGGATAAGCCCCTCAAGGCCTTTATCCCTGGGGGAGCGTCGGCTCCATTTCTGACGCCTGACCATTTAGATGTGAAAATGGATTTTGAGTCAGTGGCTTTGGCGGGGTCTATGCTGGGATCCGGTGGCGTTACGGTGATGGAAGAGGGCACGAATATGGTTTGGGCCGCTCTGCGATTGATGGAGTTTTTCTATCATGAATCCTGTGGGAAATGTACACCCTGCCGGGAAGGCACTTCCTGGCTGGTTCAGACTCTTCAGCGAATCTGGAACAAACGAGGGCGACCTGAAGATGTTGGGGTTCTTGATGAACTCTGCGGAAATATCCCCGGTCGGACGGTCTGTGCGTTTGGTGATGCGGCAGTGTCTCCGATAGTGAGCACCCTTCTCCACTGGCGGGGGGAGTATGAAGCCCTTATTCGTGAGGCTCAAGAAACGATGCCTCGTAACAAGGAAATTCCGGTTTTCACCCCTTGAGTGTAATCGAAATGGCCATAACTCCAACCACGACTACGGACATGATTACGCTGACGATCGATGGAAAATCGGCGACGGTTGCCAAAGGGACGCTGGTCATTGAGGCGGCGCGTCAGGTCGGCGTCATGGTGCCGCACTTTTGCTATCACCCGAAACTGACGCCTGACGCCAATTGCCGGATGTGTTTAGTGGAAATTGAAAAAATGCCCCGGTTGCAAACCTCCTGTAGTACGCAAGTGGCGGAAGGTATGGTCGTGAAATCGGCTTCTTCCTCGGTGGTGCAGGACGCCCGCAAATCGGTGTTGGATTTTATTTTGGCTAATCACCCGTTGGATTGTCCCGTCTGCGATCAAGGTGGGCGGTGTGACCTTCAGGACTTTTCCCATGAATATACCGCGACGACCAGCGGATTTAAGGAACTCAAACGGGTCTTTCCGAAGGAGTATTTCAGCCCGCTGATTGAAACGCAGATGAACCGGTGTGTCCAATGTTTGCGATGCGTACGCTATTGTGACCAGGTCATGGATGTGAAAGCCCTGGCGCCTATGGGACGCGGCACCATGACGGAAATTAAAGCCTTCGGGGCCCATGAACTGGATTGTGAGTTTTGTGGTGGATGTATCCAGATTTGTCCGGTGGGAGCCATTACCAGTCGAGTCTCTATGTATGAATTTCGTCCATGGATGCTCAAGCGGACGGAGTCCGTTTGTGGCTATTGTGGGGATGGGTGTCAAATTACCTTTCAAACGAAGAATAATGATTTAATCGAAGTGAATTCCACTCACGGGGCCGGCCGCAATAATGGTGATCTCTGTGCCCGAGGCTACTTTGGCTACCATGTCAGTGTTCATCCCGATCGGCTGACGTCGCCCCTTATCCGTCGAGGGGAAGCCTTTCAACCTGTGCAATGGGAAGAGGCTTTGGAGTTGGTAGGGCAACGTTTATTGGAAATAAAAACCAAGTACGGTCCCGATGCGATTGGCGGGTTAATTACGGGAAGATGTACGAATGAAGATATCTATATTTTTCAGAAATTCATGCGTGGCGTGGTAGGGACCAATCGGATTGATAGCAGTGTGCGATATGGCCACCTGAATGCGATGCATGCCATGCAACGAGTGCAAGGCACTCATCGTTGGGCGGTGAACTTTGACGATATTCTTTCCGCAGATACTCTCTTGCTTATCGGAACCAATATTACGGAAACCAATCCGATTACAGGGCTGAAGGTCAAAGAAGCGGTGAAGCGGCGAGGGGCGAAGCTCATCACCATTGAAGCGTTAGAGCCTGCAATCGGGAGCATCAGCAATATTGTGAATCTGGCCCACCATCATCTGGGCGTTAAGCCGACCGCCTATGCGGGGGCGGTTTTGGGCATGCTGAAAGCTGTGGTTGATCAGCAAATGGTGGATCCGGATATTCAAATAACCGCCCAGTCTTATGCTCACGACATAACCGCCGTTTTGACATCCCTGTCCTGGGATGCGATTCAAGCGCAAACCGGACTGGCTTCGGATGTGTTTATTCAGGCCGCCCAGGTGTTTGCCAAAGGACAGAAGGTCGTTATTCTTGTCGGACCGGGAGTCCTGCGATCGGTGGGTGGATTCGGAATGACCATGAATTTGTTGGATCTGTTATTGGTCACGGGGAAACTTACCAAGCCCGGCTGTGGCCTTGCTCCCTTGGCGGAAGAAAATAATGATCAAGGAGCTTTTGAGATGGGGGGAACCGGGTCGATATTGCCTGGTGGACAATCCCTGGGTGACCCGGACGTGCGGAAACGCCTGGCGCAAGCGTGGGGTCGGCCAATTCCCGATACACCAGGCTCTTCACTCCCCCAGATGATTGAAGATGCACAACACGGCAAACTCAAAGCCTTGTTTGTGGTTGGTGAAAATCCCCTGGCCTCCCTGCCGCCGTCATCGGGTATTCATTCGGCATTGGAGAAGCTTGAGTTTCTGGTGTGTCAGGAATTGTTTCTCACCGAAACGGCCCAGCAAGCTCATGTCATTCTGCCAGCCTGTTCCTATGCTGAAAAGGACGGAACGTTTACCAACACGGAAGGGCATATTCAGTCGGTACGAAAAGCCATTGATCTGGTTGGGGAAAGCCGACCGGACTGGGAAGTGTTTTCCGCACTGTCGGTCATGATGAATGATCCGATGGAATATGGAGACGTCAAGGACATTGGCAAAGAGATCCATAATCTTCTCCCCGGTACCCGTACCTTGGGTCCTGCCCCCTTTCCCACACAACCGGATTCGACGGTCATCGCCCGATACCTTAAGACTGATTATCAGCGGGATATCGCTACACGGTATCAATTGCCGGTAGAGGATGCCGTTGCTGGTGCGGAAGACATGATCATGCAGGTCTCACAATCCCTGTTTCATTCCGGGAAATTTTCCCGAAAAGCCAAAGGCTTACTGCAAGTCGAACCAGCCGGCAAAATCCATTTGCATCCGGAAGACGCCGCTCGACGTGGCATTGGTGAAGGGGACATCGTGAAGGTGAGTAATCGTTTGGGTGAGGTGATCATCCCGGTCGGGCTTCGTGAGCGCATCCCGCGAGGGGTCGTGATGTTTCCCGAGCATTTTGATGAAGAGGTGCGCCGTCTCTTGCCGTATCGTGTTGATTCGGAAACGCAGGTGCCCTATTGCAAGGTGGGTCGGGTTCGGGTTGAAAAGATGGTGGGAACATGAGGCGGTTCTCAGCATGTGGGTCGGTATATAGAGGAGAGGAGTGAATCCGGCATGGATATGGGAATTCGATTAGCCTTAACGTTAACCCAAATTGGTGTGGTGATGGTGGCAGTGCTTCTGACCGTCGCAGTACTCACTCTCCTGGAGCGAAAGGTATTGGGTTGGATGCAGGATCGGATGGGACCAATGGAAGTCGGGCCTTATGGCATTCTGCAACCGGTCGCGGACGGGTTAAAGCTCTTTTTTAAAGAAGATATCATTCCGGCCGGAGCGAATAAGTTCATGTTTAGCATGGCGCCGGTGTTGTCATTAGTTCCTGCCCTCATCGGATTCGCGGTGATTCCGTTTGGCCCGGATTGGACGGTGGATGTTGGCGGCGTCAACTTTAAACCCTTTGTGATTACCGACATCAATATCGGCGTTCTCTATATCCTGGCGTTTGCTTCAATCGGTGCATACGGCATTATCTTGGGCGGGTGGTCATCAAACAGTAAGTATTCCCTTCTGGGAGGCCTGCGGTCTGCGGCCCAGTTGATTAGTTACGAATTGAATGTGGGGCTTTCAATTGTCGGCGTGTTGCTCCTTTCAAGCTCTCTGAGTCTCGTGACGATTACCAATGCACAAGCAGGAGGATTTTGGAACTGGTACTTTTTCGGGGGAGGGGGGTTCCCTCAAGCCGTGGCGTTCATCGTGTTTATTATTTCTGCGGTCGCGGAAACAAATCGAACTCCGTTTGATTTGCCCGAAGCGGAAAGTGAATTGGTCGCCGGGTTCTTTACGGAATATAGCGGCATGCGATTCGCCTTCTTTTTTCTGGCCGAATACGGCAATATGATTTTGGTGTCTTGCATGGCGACTGTCTTGTTTTTCGGCGGATGGTACGCTCCCTTTGAGTTTTTACAAGGTCCGGAATCCATCCATTGGTTGACGGGTATATTTTGGTTTGTATTGAAAGTTTCGAGTTTCTTGTTTTTATTCTTTTGGTTACGTGCCACGTTACCGCGATTACGATATGACCAGCTCATGCGGTTCGGGTGGAAGGTCCTCCTTCCCATTGCGTTGGCTAATATTGTGTTGACGTCGATCGTTGCATTTCTCTTCCCTGGGAACTAAGAAGGTTGAATGGTATGAAAATCAAGGAGTGGGTCAAAACGCTTCTATTTTATGAGATTGCGTTAGGGATGAAGGCCACCTTATCCCATTTCCTTCGTTATAAGCCAATTACCGTACAATACCCGCATGAGAAGAAACAGTTGCCGTCCAATTATCGCGGCATGCTGGCCTTACTGCGCTATGATGATGGAACGGAAAAGTGTGTGGGATGTGATTTATGTGAGGCGGCTTGCCCCTCACGAGTCATCCGCGTGGTGAGTGCCGAGGTGCCGGGGGAACCTACGAAGCGGTATTCCAAGGAATATTATATGGACATGACCCGCTGCTTGTTTTGCGGATTGTGCGTGAAGGCATGTCCGGTTGATGCGTTGGGCATGACTCAGGAGTATGAATGGGCGGTGTATGATAAGCGGCAGCTTCAATTAAATAAGGAACAGCTTCTGGCTATTGGTGATCGCAACTTTCCAGTTCGGGAAAAGCGACTCGAATTTCAACACCCCAATGTGGCCTATTTTAACGTAGGGTTTAAAGAGATTCCTCAAAAAGAACTGTAGCCGTATTGTCTGGCGATGCACTCGGTCCATATGCCGGCCAAGGAATATCGCCAAAATTATTGAACGAACCGGTGATGGAAACGATTGTTTTTTTCTATTTTGCCAGTGTGATTGTGGTCACGGCCGCTCTCGTCGTGGGCCTGAGAAGCCCGGTATTTAGTGCCCTAGCCCTCCTGGTCATGTTCTTCCACGTTGCGGGGCTCTTTGTCACGTTGCATGCGGAATTCCTGGCGGTGATTCAAATCCTGGTGTATGCGGGTGCCATTCTGGTGCTTTATCTTTTTGTGGTGATGTTACTCAATTTGAAGGGTGAGGTCCGTTTTCATCACCAATTGACCGTAGGCCTCTTTCTGGGATGTATGGTCTTTGCAGAGGCGGTTCTGTTGGTGGTGAAAGGTGACACGTCGTCCTTGGGGCAAAATTTTTCCCCTTCCAGGGAGCCCGCTCAGCTGATGCAGGGCAATACGGAATCGATCGGGGAGCTTCTGTATTCCACGTATCTGTTCCCATTTGAAATTGCGTCTCTCATTCTCTTAGTGGCGATGGTGGGTGCGGTCATCCTCACGAAAAAAGGGATACTGGAGGCCAAAAGTTAATGGACGTTCCGGTGAGCTATTATCTGATACTGAGCGGTATCGTATTCTCAATCGGGTTGGTGGGAGTGCTCATTCGACGCAATATCATCATCATTCTGTTATCAATTGAATTGATGTTGAATGCCACAAATATTAATTTTGTGGCCTTCTCTTCCTATTTGGGTAATCTTTCCGGGCAGGTGTTCGTGTTTTTTGCGCTTACCGTGGCTGCGGCGGAGGTTGCGGTGGGGCTGGCGATTATCATCGCACTCTATCGGCATTCGGCCAGTACCAACATTGACGACTTCCGGTTGCTGAAATGGTAAGGCGATGCTCTACGCCTTAATCCCTCTCCTCCCACTCCTGGCCTTTGTCATCCTTGGGCTGTTCGGCCATTGGATCAAAGACCGAAGCCATTGGGTGGCCGTGCCTGCCGTCCTAGGGTCGTTCCTTCTTTCCATCATGGCGCTTGCCGACGTGGCGAGTGGTCAGGCGCTGCAGATTCCTCTTTATACGTGGGCCGATTCGGGAAACCTTCATATTGCCTTAGGGTTATTCATCGATCAGCTTACGGTCGCGATGTTGTTGCTTGTCACCATTGTAAGTTCGTTGGTCCATGTCTATACGATCGGCTACATGCATGGAGAGCCGGGTTACGCCAGGTTTTTTAGCAATATCGCGCTCTTTACCTTTTCCATGTTGATGTTGGTGATGTCCGATAATTTCCTTCAACTGTTTGTCTTTTGGGAAGCCGTGGGTCTTTGCTCCTACCTGTTAATCGGTCACTGGTATGAACGCGAGTCAGCCAGGGCAGCGGCCACCAAAGCGTTTCTGGTGAATCGAGTCGGAGATTTCGGGTTCATGTTGGGAATTCTGCTGGTCTTTGTCACCTTCGGCAGTTTGCACTATCAGGAGGTGTTTTCTCAGTTGGACCAAAAGTCTGGTGACCTGGTGAATCTTCTTGGTTCTGTCGGAGGACATTGGGAAATATCGGTGATGACCTTGATCTGCCTTTTGTTATTCGTTGGGGCGGTCGGAAAATCTGCCCAAGTGCCTCTGCATGTGTGGTTGCCGGATGCAATGGAAGGTCCCACTCCGATATCAGCCCTCATTCATGCCGCGACGATGGTGACGGCAGGAGTCTTTATGGTTGCTAGATTAGCTCCGGTATTTAACCTATCCCCTGTGGCCATGGATGTGGTGGCAGTGGTGGGTGGAGCCACCATGTTTATTGGCGCGACCATTGCCTTGACGCAAACCGATATCAAACGGGTTGTGGCCTACTCCACACTCAGTCAACTGGGCTATATGATGATGGCTTGTGGGTTGGGTGGCTATATTGCCGGAATGTATCACCTTCTGACCCACGGAGCATTTAAGGCCTTGTTATTCCTCGGGTGTGGATCGGTGATTATTGCTCTTCATCATGAACAAGATATGAAACATATGGGTGGACTCAAGGATAAGCTGCCTGTGACCTATTGGACTTTTCTCATTGGGGCTCTGGCATTGTCCGGATTTCCTCTCACGGCGGGATATTTCAGTAAAGATGAATTACTTCTGGCGGCCTGGATGTCCAGTGGCCTGGGGAAAGTTCTGGCCGTCCTGGGATTGCTGACGGCTCTCATGACAGCTTTTTACAGCTTTCGGTTAGTGTTCGTGACATTTTGGGGAGAATCACGAGTGGATCCTCAGCATGCCAAGCATGTGCATGAACCGTCAAAAGCGATGACGTTTCCTCTTCTGATTCTTGCCGTCCTGAGTATTCTCGCAGGATATATCGGAATTCCGGAATTTTTGGCCCCCGCATTTCCTGCATCCGGGAGTGGTGGAGGTCATCATGAAGGATCTGCGGCCATGGGCATTATGCTGACGGCCACCTTAATGGGTTTGCTAGGGATTACCGGGGCCTATTGGGTCTATGTCAAGTCGCCAGACTTGCCGGACCGTTTGGCGAGTCAGTGGCGATCGCTATATCAGTTTTCCTTGAATAAATGGTTTGTGGATGAGGCCTATGACCGGACCGTGGTCATGCCAACATTGAATCTGGCGGATCGGTTATGGAAACGGGTGGATATTGCGGTGATTGATGGTGCGGTCAATGGAGTGGCGCGAGCCGTGGCCTGGGGAGGATGGGTGACGCGAAGACTTCAAAGCGGACAAGCACAGAATTATGCGCTGGCCATGACTGTCGGGGCGGCGGTTATTTTAGGTGCGATGCTCTTTTATTAGTGTGGCTGGCCCAACGTATGATGGGATACTCGTGATGGTTCAACAGACAACGGTATGGCAGGAGATCTTTCAATCGTGACTGAGATGGTCATTCCCACAGGGGGGATTCCCTGGCTCACGATCGTACTGATCCTCCCGCTGCTCGGAGTGGTCGCGGTCTTGCTCGCTCATGAGGCACTTTCACGGGCTATTGCGTTGACGGTCTCCATCCTGACCTTGCTGGTCTCATTGCCTCTGTGGGTTGCGTTCGACAATGCGCATGCCGGCATGCAATTTGTGGAAAAGCATCTTTGGATCAATTCCCCCGCGATTCATTATTCCCTGGGTGTGGATGGGATCAGCATGCCGCTTGTCCTCTTAACCACTTTTCTCACTCCCCTGTGTATCCTCGTCTCCTGGACCTCGGTTCAAACCAGAATGAAAGAATTCCTGATCAGTCTGTTGGTGATGGAGACCGCGACGATCGGCGTGTTTGCGGCTTTGGATTTTGTGCTGTTTTATGTGTTTTGGGAAACCATGCTGATTCCCATGTATCTCCTGATTGGCGTCTGGGGTGGGCCGAACCGGGTCTATGCGGCGATCAAGTTTTTCCTGTATACCCTGGCCGGGAGTATCCTGCTGCTGGTCGCGATTCTGGTGCTGTTTTTTGAAGGTGGGCGAACCTTTGATATCTTGGCTTTAACGCACGCGTCCTATGCCCCAGGGTTGCAATCCCTCTTGTTCTGGGCCTTCTTTGCCGCGTTTGCGGTGAAAGTCCCCATGTTTCCCTTTCATACGTGGCTCCCGGACGCCCACGTGGAGGCACCTACTGCCGGGAGCATCATTCTCGCAAGTGTCCTGCTCAAGATGGGAACCTATGGATTTTTACGCTTTTCATTGCCCATGTTGCCTGATGCCTCGGTTGCGTATACCCCGTTCATCATGACCCTGTCGGTCATCGCCATTATTTATGGCGCCTATATGGCATTAGCGCAAGCGGACCTCAAGAAACTTATTGCCTATTCCAGTGTCAGTCATATGGGGTTTGTCACCCTGGGGATATTTGCGTTAAATGCCCAGGGAATTGAAGGGGCGATCCTTCAGATGATCAACCATGGCATTACGACCGGCGCTCTCTTTATGTGTGTGGGCATTATTTACGAACGGACCCATAGCCGGCAAATTACGGATAATGGCGGGTTGGCGAACGCGATGCCAAAATACGCGACATTTTTTGTGATTTTTGCGTTGTCGTCGGTTGGCCTTCCAGGCATGAACAGTTTTGTCGGAGAATTTTTAGTCCTGATTGGGACTTTTGCCTGGAGCAAACTGACAGGGACGCTGGCGGCTTTAGGAATTATTTTGGCTGCCGTCTATATTTTATATTTGGTGCAACGGATGATCTATGGGCCAGCCTCTCCGCAGATGCTTCCCAAATTAACTGATTTGAATGTTCGTGAATTCGGCATGCTGGTTCCGTTGGTGGTGTTGGTGTTTTGGATCGGTCTCCATCCGAAACCGTTGCTGGATGTGATGCATGCAAGCGTGGCGCGGGTCATCGCGTCCCAATCCACCCCGGTCATGGTTCAGCAGGGAGGGGATGGCCGTGGTCACACCCTGGCGATGACGGCCGAGCCATCCGGGGATCGGCTCATCATGAAGGGTGTTGTCGCCCCATGACGCTTCCTCTCGCCGATCTTGTGCTCATTCTTCCCGAATTGCTCATCGTAGGTATGGCGTGTCTGATTCTCGTTCTCGATCCCATTACCCCTGCACACAAAAAAGATCTCCTGGCGTGGATGAGTCTCGGCATTCTCCTTGTCGGGAGCGTGGTGACGGTAAGCGGATTTGGTGAGCGGGTGATGGCCTTTAGTGATTTAGTGGTCGTGGATTCGTATGCCGTATTTTGGAAAATGTTGCTGTACCTTGTGAGTGGTCTGACCATTTTATTGTCAATGGGGTACCTCCAGGAGGAAAAGATCCAGCTCGCGGAATACTATGCATTTGTTCTCTTGGCATTGACCGGAATGATGGTGATGGTATCGGGGGCTGATTTGCTCACGATCTATCTGGGGATCGAATTGATGTCGATTACCCTCTATATTATGGCCGGGTTCAAGCGATTTGAGCGGCGTTCAATCGAATCTTCGGCTAAATATTTTGTGTTGGGGGCCTTTTCCTCAGGAATTTTGCTCTATGGGATTTCGATTATTTTCGGAGTCACCGGAAGTACAAGGCTTGTGGAAATTGCCGCCGTGGTCAATGGGCGTGGGATTGATGATCCGTTAGTGTTTATTTCGCTCATGCTGCTGATTGTGGGATTTGGATTTAAAGTGGCGGCAGTACCCTTTCATATGTGGACGCCTGATGTGTATGAAGGGGCTCCGACGTCCGTGACGGCGTTTATGGCGGTGGCCTCAAAGGCGGCCAGCTTTGCCGCGTTCCTTCGTGTTCTTCTGGAAGCCTTCGGTGGAATTAAGCCCGACTGGAATCTGTTGATCCTGGTCATGTGTATTATCACGGTGGCCCTTGGCAACCTTGTGGCCATTGTTCAGACCAATGTGAAACGGATGCTGGCCTATTCCAGTATTGCCCATGCGGGTTATGCGTTGATTGGGGTTGTGGTCGCCGGGTGGGGTGGCACAGGGGCGGCAGTTTCGTCTCAGGGCGTTTCGAGCCTGATGCTCTATCTGGCCATTTATTCGTTTATGACGATAGGGGCATTTTCCATGGTGGCCATTTTGCGGAAGGGTGGTCTGGAAGGTGAGGAGATAGAAGATTTTACCGGATTGGCCAAGCGACATAAGGGTGGGGCATTTCTCATGTTGGTGTTTATGGTGTCGTTGGCAGGTATTCCTCCTACTGCCGGGTTCATTGGGAAATTGTATCTTTTCATGGCCGCGGTCAATGCGGGGTTGGCATGGCTGGCAATCATTGGATTGATCTTTGCCGCCATATCAGCTTTTTTCTATTTGCGCATCGTTATGGTGATGTATATGCGTGAGCCATCCTCCGAACAGGACTTGCATACCCGTCTGGTTCTTTCTCCCCAGGTATCGTTTGTCCTGGCTTGCGCGGTTGCCGGAGTGGTTTTACTCGGCATTTTTCCAGGTCCGCTGGTCTCGGTGGCAGACCTTTCCTCTCTCCCTCTTCAATAACTTCCTGCAGGTCTTTTCAACATCTGTCTTTGGGTTGGTTGTCGGGCTGAAAAGGTTATTTCGGTTGTCCGAAACCTAACACGACAACCCCGATCACCATCAAGACCGCCCCAACCAACCGTGCTCCTACGTATTTTTCCTTCAAAAATATCCATCCCCACATGACGGCGAAGAGAATACTCGATCGCTTTATAGCGATGACGGAGGGAACCGGTCCTAAACCGAGAGCGGTATTGTGAACGAGGAGGCCTATGGTCTGAAACAGGCCGACGAGCAAAAGGATGCCGAGGGTGGTCGGGTGAGGAGCGGCAATATTCTGTGCCGGAAGGAATCGTAGCAAGAACACAAACCCGATGGTCATCACGCCGGAAATGGAGAGGCTCCAAAAGAGGGGAGAGGAATTCTGCACACCGATTTTGTCGAAATTCGATGTAAAGCTATAAATGAACGCCACGGAAAGCATTCGCCGGGGACCCGGTTCCCGGAAGATGGCGAACAATGGCGCAAGAAGACCCTGATGGACTGACTGAATGTGCAGGACATATGCTCCACCCACAATACAGATGATGCCCACGATATCCTGTGTCGTTGGCATATCCCCGACAAGGAAGGGTGAGGTGATCAATAAAAAAAGAGGTGTAAAAGAAACAAAGGGAATGGACAGGGAAAGATCGGAACTTTGTAAGGCTCTCATGAATTGAAACATAGCCAGAATATTCAATGTTCCTCCAATGAGTAGTGCCCACCCATACCCCGGGCCCAGCAAAGGAACCGCATCCGTGAACAGCACAATGCCCAGAAGGATTGGAATGGGAGTCGCACCGGCCGCTAACGCCGCCAGTTGAGGTGAGACGGATCGCAGCCCCTGCTTACTCAATAGGTCTTTCAGGGATTCGCTGAGCGCAGCTAAAAGAGCGAAATACATCCAGCTCATGCACAAATCCCCAATTCAAACCGTGTCGACGTGAAATAATTGATCACAAATTTTGTCTGAATGCAGGTTTTTAGAAATGCGTGCCAAGGATCTTACAATGAATATCTGGATGCCTCCAGTGGTTTCATCTGAAGTTCATGGGAAAATGCGAAGAGGAATTAGAAAGGGGACAGAGCCAGGGGTTTACGGGGAAAAGTTAGGAAGCCAGAGGAGTTGGACAGTGCTGGAGGACTTCCTGGAGAGCCGCATACAGTTGACCGAATGTGGCAGATGAGGAGCTTTGAAGCGGTTGTGAGGGAAGAGAGCAGGTGGCACCACGTGACAGCAGATAGTGGGTCAGATCCCGTTGGCCGGAAAGGGCGGCAGAATGGAGGGGCGTGATGCCAATGGTATTGGTGGCATCGATTGGCGCGCCGGAGTCCAGCAGGAGGCGAGTCATGTCGGTATCTCCAGTTTGTGCGGCAACGTGCAGCGCAGTCCAGCCTTCCTTAAATGAGGATTGGACCGTTGCGCCGTGAGCTAACAGAAAAGCTGCCATCCGTCGGTGATGTTCTTGCACGGCAATGTGAAGTGGTGTGATGTTTCCTTTAAAACCATCCACCGGCGCACCGTGTTGAAGGAGGAGGTCGGCGATATCCACATGTCCCCCTTTCGCGGCGAAATGGAGAGGCGTCCATTCGGACTGATAAATCGCCTCAGGGTCCGCTCCTTTTTGTAACAGAAGACGAGTCATCGTAAATTGCCCGGATCTTGCAGAAAAATGAAGAGGCGTCGCTCCCTGTCTGGTGCGCTGATTGACATCGGATCCTTGGACGACCAGCTTCTGAACCAGGGGTACGTTGCGATTTTGGATGGCTTGAATCAGATCTGGATCTTGGGAGAAGAAGATGGTGTTCCACTCTGAAGCTAATGCATAGGAAAAAAAAATGCCAATACATACCACCAGATATTTGACCATGGTGAATTCACGTGATTGGGGCATGAGAAAAGGCGTTCCTTGTTTGAAAGATGAATGCGTCCCGCATCAGGAGTGTGTCCAATATCAAGATGTAGCGAACGTCAAAGCGGTGGCCTGCACCATTCCCCATTTGAAGGGGAGCGCTTCTTGCATCTTTTTGGGTGTACCTGGGGATGGCGTGGGTAAGCTATGCCGAAAAATTACCAGGGGAGTGTTGAATAATAAGGATGTTCAAGGGCAAATTTGCGCAGGATAAGATTACTCATCAAAGGCTCCGGGTCGGTTCAAAAAAGTCCGTCCAGTAAGGCCGCAGCCGTTTTTACGCGCGGAGCGTACGCTTCGTACGTGAGCACGGGAAAATGGCGAGAACGCCGCTGGTGGCTTTTTTCAACAGACCCACCAGAGATTCGTGGAAACGCTGAAAGAACCGGGAAGGGCAGGCCCGACATTCACGAATGGGTGGGGACCCTGAAAACTATGAATGTTCCTGACGGACGCAAAAATGAAAAGTTAAGGGGAGTAGAGAAGAGAGGAGCCCTGTAGTCCTGGGTTAGTGCCGGTGAAAGAGAAGCGCGGAATCTATGAGGCTGCGTTTGTTAAAGCAGGGTTCTTTGTCGGCTGTTCTGTGGCCTCTTGGTCTGGTTCCGTCTGAAGACACGCGAGTTGGTCGGCTTGGAGGAGCAGTCCATCTAGAACCTTGTGCCAATGTGTTGCCGTCCCTAAGGATTTTTCAAAGAGAATGCCCCCTTCTTTGGTTTCCATATTGAGAAAATTGACAACATGGAAGGGTTCGTCCTCATCGTGGATCCACACAATGAGGTCGATTCGCTGGTTGTCTTTTTGGGAAGATACAGTCTGCCAACTTTTGATCAATCTTTCTGCGTTTGCCTCCATAAGTTTTTGAAATAATAAGATGGTTTTTGGGCCAGTTCGTAAGGTTTCTTTAAGGACTTCTCCATTTTTCACTAAGAACGAACCAATCAGGCTTGAAATATGAATCAATCGTGGTGGGACCGTAGGACTCTGTAAGAGGCAAATTTTGAGAGTCTGATCATTGACTGCAATGCCTCCAGCCCCATCGGTCCCCATAAACATTTGTGATGGAATGAAGTTTGTCCCCTGGATCCGGCTTTCCTCCTTTTTATTCTTCGTTGGGTGACTCAGGCTCACTGTGAGCAATATGGCACCAAGAGCAAGACATACCAACAACACAACGAACATCAGGGTGAAATCCATCAATGAATCCTTATGACCATGAGAGTCTTTACAGTGTTGGACAATGATCGAAACGGGATATGACTCGTGAGTATTGTGAAATTCTGGTTGTCATCTTAGACCGGAGGTTTTTTGCCGGCCGGAATACGGCAGAACATGCAACAATCCCCTGATACTCATTGCTCTTATTTGCGCGTACCATGTGAGTAGAAAATGTTGGTGCCGAAATTAAAGGGACAGAGGGGGTGTCCCATATGATGGCACTGCTATTTTTCGGACCGGCTTTCAATGTATTATTTCGGCAGAATCCGAATTTGGCTTTATGGGGGTATGAAGAAATATATGGTGAATAAAAATCAGCTTCTCCCTGATACGAGGTTTGAAAGGAAAATAAAGGTGCTGAAAACCAATACGTTAAGATTAACAAAGGAAAATGTCGATGGTGTTGAATAAGGAAACAAGCCGGCATAGGGTGCTGGTCTTTGGGGCATGAGATGCAGGATTCGTTGAAGTTCATCAGGTCATTTGCTAAGCTGACTTTCCGTTTTTTACCCATCAACAAAGACACGTGGCAGGAGAACACATGGCGAAATTAGGAAAGGCGCTGATCAGCGTATCCGATAAAACCGGTCTAGAAAAAATGGCCAAGGGGTTGGCGGCACTTGATGCGGATATATTGTCGACAGGTGGAACCGCCAAGATGCTCCGGGACGCCGGGGTTGCCGTGACCGAGGTGGCAGATTACACCGGGTTTCCTGAGATCTTGAACGGACGGGTGAAAACGTTACATCCCAAGATTCATGGTGGGTTATTAGGGCGGCGTTCGGTGGATGCGCATGTGCGGCAAATGCAAGAGCAGGGAATTGAGCCCATTGATGTCGTGGTCGTGAATCTCTATCCATTTGAAGCGACCATTGCGAAGCCTGGGTGTACGTTTGAAGAAGCCATTGAAAACATTGATATCGGGGGGCCGTCCATGCTCCGATCAGCGGCCAAGAACCATGAGGATGTCCTGGTGGTGGTCGATCCTCAGGATTATGAGCGGGTTTTGGAGGGCTTGCAGTCCGGAACGGTCTCCTTAGGGTTGCGACGTGAGTTAGCCAAAAAGGTCTTTGACCATACCGCCAGGTATGACAGCCTGATCGCCAATTATCTCACCTCCAAGTTAGCCGACACCTCAGAGCAAAAATTCCCCTCGTTGTTGTGCCTGTCGTATGAAAAGGTCGATGATCTTCGGTATGGAGAGAATCCGCATCAGGCCGGTGCGGTCTATCGGGATCGACAGACCAAGGAAGCCTCGCTTTGTCAGGCCCAACAACTTCATGGCAAAGCCATGTCCTATAATAATTACTTAGATGCGAATGCGGCGTTGGAACTTGTGAAGGAGTTTGATGATACGGCGGTGGTCATCGTCAAACACAATAATCCTTGCGGAGTCGCCATTGGGGATATGCCGGTGGAGGCCTATGCCCGGGCACGGGAAACAGATCCGGTCTCGGCCTTTGGCGGGGTCATTGCCTGTAATCGAAATGTCGATCTGGCCATGGCTAAGGAAATCACCTCCACGTTTGTGGAGGTATTGATTGCGCCGGCGTTTTCGGAAGAGGCTTTGGCAGAACTTCAACGAAAAAAGGATTTGAGGCTGTTAGCGGTGGGTGGCTTGGAGGGTGCTCAACGGGATGCGTTGGACATGAAAAAAATAGTGGGCGGGATCTTAGTGCAGGACCGTGATCTGGGGTCGTTACGTGAGATGGGAGACCTATCCATGCCGAGTGCCCGGCAGCCGACCGACTACGAGTATCAAGCCTGCGATTTTGCCTGGAAAGTCTGCAAGCACGTCAAATCCAATGCGATTGTTTTTGCCACGTCGACGCAAACCGTCGGTATTGGCGCCGGCCAAATGAGCCGGGTAGATTCGGTAAAACTGGCTCAAATGAAAGCGAATCTTCCCATCAAAGGGTGCGTGATGGCTTCCGATGCCTTTTTCCCATTTCGTGATGGCATTGATGCCGCCGCCGGCGCAGGGATCACCGCCGTGATTCAGCCGGGAGGGTCTATTCGGGATAAGGAGATTATCCTGGCGGTTGATGAGCATAAAATGGCCATGATTATGACGGGCATGCGCCACTTCCGTCATTAACAGGTCCAACCCTCGACATTTTTCACCATCTTCCCTGGTTCAATTGTTCCGGTTTATTCGTGGTGCTATTTCGCTGTTTCCCAATCGTGGCAACTTTCTGGGTTGGTGAGTGAATAGGGGTGGAAAAGTATATCAGAGCATACCCTGGGTGAACGTAAGAAGACTCGGGCAATGTTCCTGCCCTTCATGGTATGGAGGGATGACGGGAGGCACAAGTTTTTCGGGTGAACATATTAATCATAGGCAACGGGGGCCGGGAGCATGCTCTGGTATGGAAGCTTGCGCAATCCCCTCGCGTAAGGAAACTCTTTTGCGCCCCCGGTAATGCGGGGATCGCCCAGATAGCCGAATGTGTGCCACTTCAAGCCGATGACATTGGAGGTCTCAAGGATTTTGTACAATCCCATGAGATCAATCTGACAGTGGTCGGACCCGAGTTGCCGCTCTCCCTGGGCATCGCCGACGAATTCCGAAAATCACACTTGCGGATTTTTGGTCCCACTCGCAATGCGGCTCTTATTGAATCCAGCAAATCGTTTGCCAAAGAACTCATGGTGCGGGAAAACATTCCCACTCCTTCCTCCCGCACGTTTGACCGACTGGAGCCGGCTTTAACCTGGCTCGAATCCTGCCCGATCCCGATCGTCGTGAAAGCCGATGGCCTGGCGCAAGGGAAGGGGGTCATCATCTGTGCGACCAGGGCGGATGCCCGTGAAGCGGTTCGCAGCATGCTGGAAGAGCAGCGATTTGGAGTCGCCGGCGCCCGGGTGGTGCTGGAAGAATTTCTTGATGGAGAAGAACTCACCGTTATGGCCTTTGCCGATGGCCGAACCGTCATCCCCATGATCCCCGCCCAGGATCATAAGCGAATCGGTGAAGGGGATACGGGTCTGAATACCGGAGGAATGGGGGCCTATGCGCCGGCACCATTAGGAACACCGGAACTCCGGCAACGTATTCTTGATGAAGTGCTGTCTCCGGCAGTCACAGGGTTGTCCCGGGTGGGGAGTCCATTTTACGGCGTGTTATACGCGGGGATTATAGTGAAGGATGGCAAACCCTATGTATTGGAATTTAACGCTCGCTTTGGCGATCCCGAAACCCAGGTGGTCCTGCCACTTTTAAAAACAGATTTATTGGATGTGCTTGAAGCCGTGGTCGAACATCGTTTGGACCAACTGCATGTGGAGTGGCACAATCAGGCAGCGGTGTGCGTGGTATTGACCTCCGGTGGATATCCCGGGTCCTACCAAACGGGATTGCCGATCACCGGCCTGCCGGAAAACGAGTCGAAGTCGGTCATGGTCTTTCACGCCGGGACCTCCTATGCTAATGAAACGATTGTCACGAATGGGGGAAGAGTTTTAGGAGTGACCGGGATTGATTCGACCCTGGCCGGAGCCAGAGATCATGCTCATCAGGCGCTCGTCCCGATTCAGTTTGAAGGCCGGTATTTCCGTTCAGACATCGGCCACCGCGTGCTGCAGGTTCCATCCTGATTCAAGGGCCCTCTGTCGTGGCCACCGTTCTCCCACTCAATTCCCTTCCATCGCCTCAACTGATTCATCAGGTTGCGCAATGTCTGCAGGGTGGCGGAGTCTTGGCTGTGCCAACCGACAGCTTTTACGCGCTGTCGGTGAGTCCCCTCAATGAAATGGCATTAAAGCGGCTGATGGATATCAAAGGCGAACGCAGCCACAAACCCTTTCCCGTGTTAGTGGGTGACCCTTCTCAACTGAATCAACTGACGGAAGATATCCCCGATATCGCTCGAACACTTATGGAAGAGTTCTGGCCGGGTTTGCTCACGTTGGTATTGCAGGCTCGTTCCACTCTTTCACCCATCCTAACCGGCGGACAGGGAACCGTTGGTGTCCGGCAACCGAATGATCCACGAGTTTGCGCACTCATGACCCACATCGGGCCGATGACCGGCACCAGCGCCAATCGAAGCGGACAGCCGCCGGCGCAATCCGCGAGAGAGGTGATGGAACAATTAGGATCGGTGGTTGATGTGATTGTCGATGGTGGACCTGCGCCGGGAGGTCAACCCTCCACGGTGCTACAACTTGAGAGTGGCCTTCGTATCCTCAGAGATGGTGCAGTCACCCGAAAGCAACTTGAAGTGGTTCTTGGCCAACCTTCTTTATGGCTCCGTGAATAATGAGATAAAAATGTTCAAACATTGTGATAAATCTTAAAGATCAAAGATTTCAGGAAGATTGGTGACGTTCAATCCTGAATTTAATTCTTTACCCTTGCGCTGTATTATTCAGAATGCAATTTAAGGAATGATAACCAGTGGGCTTTCTTGATTTTTTGATTAACAAATTTGCAGGAAATGAAATTCAAATTACTCTGAATAAGGACGTTGTTGCTTTCCGATCGGGAGACGCAAGCTTACATCTGAAACCTGTTGTATATCTGGCAGCCGAATCCAGCAATCCTCGAGTCCTTTCAATTGGTAATTCCACTGATCCAATCGAACCTTTTGAACGCATTGATCTCTTTGATGGTAACCGAATCCTAGTCAAGGGTTTGGACAAAACTAATGCTTTGGAAATGTTTTTACATTTTGGCTTCACCCAATTAGCGGGTCGCCTGGCTTTAGTCCGACCTAGGGTGAAATTTATCCTTGGGAACCCATTATCAGAGATTTTCGGGGGATATGAGCGTGTGGTGCTCATGCAAGCCGCGGCAAATGCCGGGGCGCGGGAAGTGGTTTTAGAATAAAAATGAAACTACCTCAAACTGAAAACTTAAAGAGCCGAGGTTCCTTTGGCTAGGTTCATGGCCGTGGTCAGGTCTTACCATACGATATTCAGCAAGTATAGCCCCATAGGAACGAAGTCATTTCTCCGCATGGCATTTCCATTCTCCGAAATGTGTTGTGGTGTGACCATAGCGTTTGAAAAAAACGGGTTTCGCCCCGGCAGGCGAGGCCCTTTTGTTTCGGCAAAAGGACCCAAAACCATTTTCACCCAGGTCGGCCAGATTGAATCGTGCTGACGAAAGTGATGGAGGGGCGGCCCAACTCGCCAGGCTCAGACAAGGTCCGCTCCTGATTTGAGCGTCAGCCCGGTTGGCCGACCTGCAGGTGGGGTGGGGTAATGCGATTGGGGGCGGGGTAGGTCTAGTAAGAAGACCGTGGATTGGCATGCGGTGGTGCAGATGAGTGAAGACGGGTTTAGGGGCAAGTCTGTTGTTGAGAGTTTAATCAATACTCATGCCTGACCCCAATTCTTAATTCTGTTAAACCTTAAAAATCCAAGATTGCAGGAAGTTTGGTTAAATTCAATTCTGAAATTAATTTTTAAATTACCCTTGCTTTAGGCCATATGAATATATTTAAGGAATGAAAGACAATGGGCCTTCTTGATTTTTTGATTTACAAATTCGCAGCAAATGAAGTTAAAATTACTTTAAACAAAGACGTTGTAAATTTTCGATCTGGAGACAAAAGCTTAAGTCTTGAACCTGTGGTATATCTGGCAGTCGACTCTACTCGAGTTCTTTCATTTGGTAATTCCACTGATCTCACCGAACCCTTTGAACGCATTAACCTCTTTGATGGTAAACGAATTCAAATCAAGGGAGTAGACAAAGCGGATGCTTTAGCAGGGTTTTTACAATTTGGATTCACTCAATTAGCAGATCGGCGGGCTTGGGTCCGACCGAGGGCGATAATTGTTCTTGGGAACCCATTATCAGAGATTTTCGGAGGATATGAGCGTGTGGTGCTCATGCAAACAGCGGCAAATGCCGGGGCGCGCGAAGTGGTTTTAGAATAAAAATGAAAATACCTCGAAACTGAAAACTTAAGGAGCCGAGGTTCCTTTGGCTAGGTTCATGGCCGTGGTCAGGTCTTACTATACGATATTTAGCAAGTATAGCCCCATAGGAGAGAAGTCATTTCTCGACATGGCATTTTCATTCTCAGAAATGTGTTGTGGCGTGACCATAGCGTTTGAAATTTGACCGTCAGTCCGGCTGGCCGACCAGAAGGTGGGTGAGGAATACGATAGGGTTTAGGAAAGGTATAGCAAGAAGACCGTAAATTGGCATGCGGGGGTGCAGATGAGTGCAGACGGGTTTAGGGGCAAGTCTGTTGTTAAAAGTTTAAATAATATCGATGCCTGACCCCCAATCACAGCCTTCGACCATTGGACAGCGAGTAATCGCCGTCTCTAGTCGGACTTTGATGCAAATTAAGGAATCGGTGTTGTGCCGATCCGCCTAGGAGGTTGTTATAATCCGCCCCATAAACAGCAGCGCACTCACATTGCTGGGATTTCAGCGGATTGTGTAGGTGAATCGATGGCGTTTTATGTTGACCGAAAAGAGCTATTGTCAAATCTGGTGTCTGAGGCGTTGGTTACGCGGCGACGGGTTCGTTCATTGTGACTTCTATTCCATCTGTAAATTGCACCCCCTTAATCACCAAAGCCAACTGCCGGAATCCTCTCAGTCGTCGCCAGGTT
>BQIW01000055.1 GCA_021604105.1 Nitrospirales bacterium
GTGATGGACATATTAAATGTCCAGCCAATCTTCAGCCCGCTATAGATATTGCAGGGGGTAAGGAGCGCTCCTAAGACCATCCCCGTGGCAATGGCACGAAGCGTCAACTGTGGATGAGTCGTATTGGGTGGGGGAAAGGGAGAAGTGGGTGGATGAGAAGACATCAAACCAGACAGGGAAATGAGGAGAACATCCCTCGAGGGGGTGCATCGAACATCCTGTCGTCTGTCCTTAACGGAGCAGCGCTATGGGTCATCTTGGGGTTCACCATGTCGTCGGACCATGTCCTCGAGGGTGTGGGGGAAAGACGTTTCTTCAATCGGTTGAGTAGGAAAATCATTATCGGACCCTAACGTATCGCGATCTCTCCAAAAGACCGGCTCATTTTGCATATACACGACCAGTAACTTCGCGATAGCCTCCAGTCCACTCAAATGAGTCCGCTCATAGCCATGAGAAGAATCGACCCCAAAGGCAAGAAGAGCGGTCCGAATATCATTTCCGGCCTCTACGGCCGACGCACTGTCACTTCTGTAGTCGCAAAAAATGTCGCGTTGAAACGGAATGTCATGATCCACACATAAGGCGATGAGCCGCCTGACCAGATGATAATCAAAAGGCCCGGCTGAGTCGGCCATGGCAATCGTGGCGCCAAACTCGCTCGAGGCTTGAAAGGGCGCGGGAGTGCCGTTATCAATTGTGATCATTTCTGCAACATCACCATGCAAGACCGCCGATGCCCCTGATCCAACCTCTTCGGAAATTGTAAACAGTAAATGGCAATCAACAGGAAGCATGGCCCCCGTCTCAATGATGGATTTGGCAGCAGCCAGGATGGTGGCCACACCGGCTTTATCGTCCAAATGCCGCGAGTTGATAAATCCATTGGGACCGATTTCAGGCGAGGGATCGATGGCAATGAAATCACCAACATGAATCCCGAGTCGCTGGAGATCCTGCTCGGTCGATAAAGGTTGGATACGTCCGTTGACGTCCGTCACAGTTTCATCGAGTCGAATTTCCAGATTTTTCCACGACACCGGTTGCGTATCGATTTCCTCACCATAGGTGTGCCCGGAAGCTTTCAGGGGCAGGATCGTGCCACGATGCATACTTGTATCGGAAAAGACGGTCACACGAGCACCCTCGGCAAATCGGCTGGACCAGGAACCGATGGGCACAATGGCCAGCCGGCCATTGTTTTTGAGCCATTTGACCAGCCCCCCCAGGGTATCAAGGTGAGCCACTATGGCTCGATCAGGCGTGCTGACTTCTCCTTCCATAGTGGCTCGAATGGCTCCGCGCCGCGTGAGTTCGAAGGGAATTCCTAATTGCTTCAGTTCACCCGACACCGCATGGACGATTTGATCCGTATACCCGGTCGGACTCGGAATCGCCAATAGGTTTTGGAGAATACGAAGGAGGTACTGACTGTCAATTTTAAAATCGATCATACAATCCCCTATAACCCCCGAAGCATTACTTCAATTTTGTGGGTGTCTTGGTTTGCGGAAATAGCAGGTCAATAAACCGTTCCGCCGTCGGTTGCGGTTCATGATTGGCGAGACCGGGTCGCTCATTGGCTTCAATAATGACATAGTCAGGCTTGGAAACCGTCGTGACGATAAAATCGAATCCCACCACCGGAATAGCCAATGCTTCGGCTCCAATCACCGCCGCAGTGGCTAAATCAGGATGCAGTTTTCCTGTCACGTCATGAATCGTTCCTCCGGTATGCAGATTGGCGGTCTTACGCACGGTAATGGTTTTGCCTTTGGGTAACACCTCTTTGAGAGTATAGCCGCCTTCCTTAATACACCGCTTGGTTTCTCCGTCCAAAGGAATCCGACTCTCGCCGCCCGTCAATCGTTCCCGTCGCTGGCTCTGCCGATCAATTAATTCGGCAATCGTATGATGTCCCGTCCCAGTGATTCGAGGTGGTCGTCGAACCGCAGCGGCCACCACTTCATAATTGATCAACACGATGCGCAGGTCCTCACCCTTCACATATTGTTCCAGAATAACGTGATCACCATATTTGCCGGCAAGGGTGATTGCAGACTCCATTTCCTTCACCCTACGCACACCCACACTCACACCAGCTCCTTGTTCCCCCGTCGCCGGTTTGACAACTATGGACCGGTATTGTCCAAGAAATTCACCATTCTGCTTCCGCCCATTGGCCGATATCTGAGCTGGAACGGATAGGCCGGCTTCTTGTAACACCCGCCGGGTGAGGGTTTTATCCGCACAACGGCTCATCGCAATCGCCGTGGTCAATTCGGATAAGGACTCTCGGCAAGTAATGGACCGACCCCCAAAGGTCAAGCGGAAGTATCCATTCTCGGCATCCAGGACGTCGACGTCGATGCTTCGGCGTCTAGCCTCATTGACAATGATGGTGGCATAGGGGTTGAGCCGCTGATCCGGTGTAGGACCTACAAACAATTTTTCATTAATGGTATTTCGCGTTTTCACCGCAAACACAGGAATTCGTCCAAATCCCAGCTTCCGATACAGCGCAATAGCATCATAGTTGTCGTGCAGCACTGAGAGATCCACATAGCTACACCCCTTGGCCTTCATACGTTCGGCCGCTTGACGAATCAACGCCTCTCCCACTCCGGGATGATGGGCTTGAGGATCGACGGCCAGACTCCAGATGCTACTGCCTTTTTCGGGATCGTCAAAAATCAGGCGATGATTCACAGCTAAAATGACGCCAATCACTTCATTGGTGGCCTGGTCTTTCGCGAGTAGATAGCAGAGTTTTTGGGAGCGCCGATGCCTCATCAGTAGATCAGTGTCGGCCGTGACCATGCCCCGTGCCGCATAGATGCGGTTCAAAGCCGTGACATCGGCCTTGGACTGGATGGGAGTGATCATCATGCCTGATTTCTGATTTGGGAGGGATTGATAATCACCCAACCACAATCGAAATGTATGCGAAGGATCCAGAAACAGCTTGTGCGGGCGCAGGGCCAGGACCACATGAGGATCCCGTAAATAAAAGGCAATATCCCGGTGCCCGGGACGTTCCTGCATCAGCGTGGAAGCCACCTCTTCGGGACCTGTAAATGTGTGGGCAAAAATGAGCCGCCCCCAGCCGCAATCCAGGACCACTTTTGGCTTCACTCGCCGGCCCTGGTAGGTCGCCGGCCCAACTTCCCAGTTTTTGACCGTCGGCCCGATTGGTCGTTGGCGGGGGCTCGTCATGTGAAGAGCTTGCGGAACCTTCAACACATCCCGATCCTTAGATACCATGAGACTGAAGCCACAGTTCCAATACCCCAAGCTGCCAGAGCTTAGACCCACGTAACGGCGTGAGATGATCATCCGGATTCTTTAACAATTCATCAATATAGTCCCGTTGAAAGATCTCGCGGTTCCGGCTGGTCTGTGACAAAAGCGCCTCTTTTACCATGCCCAGATATGGACCCCGCAGATATTTTAAGGCGGGGACGGGGAAGTACCCTTTGGGCCGATCAATGACCCCGGAAGGAATCACCCGTCGGGCAACATCTTTGAGGATACCTTTTCCTCCTTGCGCAATTTTCATTTCTGCCGGCACTCGTGCGGCTAATTCGACGACTTCATGATCTAAGAACGGCACGCGCGCTTCCAAGCTCCACGCCATTGTCATGGTGTCGACACGCTTGACCGGATCGTCAACTAACATAATGGTCGTATCAAGCCGGAGGGCCTTATCGATCGGTCGAGAAGCGCCTGGTTGGGAAAAATGCGTCTCCACAAACCGGTGACTATGATCATCTCCGTGAAAACGTGGATGAAGGACTCGAAACATTTCTTTCTGGTCTCGATCAAAAAACACCCGGCGATATTCATCAACCGGATGTTGACTGTTCAACAGTGGCGGATACCAGTGATAGCCGGCGAAGATTTCGTCGGCGCCCTGCCCACTTTGGACCACCGTGACATGTTTGGACACTTCTTTGGAGAGCAAATAAAACCCGATGGCATCGTGACTGACCATGGGTTCGGACATGGCATGAATGCACCCTGCCAGATGAGGCAGAACGTGCGTCGTATCAACCGGAAGCTTGTGATGACGGGTGGAAAATTCGTTGGCAATGATATCGGAGTAAAAGAATTCGTCCCCCTTTTCCTCTCCCACCGTTTCAAACCCAATGGAAAAGGTATTCAGGCCCGTGGCACCTTCAGCCGCTAACAGGCCCACAATGAGACTTGAGTCCAATCCACCAGACAGGAGAACTCCGACGGGCACATCCGCAATCAGCCGTCGGCGGACAGCCAAACGCAGTACCTCGTACAGCCGGTCTTGCCAGTCCCGTTCCTTCCACCCCCTTTCATCCTCACGGGGTTCAAAGGAGAGTTGCCAATAGGGTTCATGTCGTTGTGCGCCCGTTGGTTCGATGACCATCATGGTGCCAGGCGATAATTTTCGAATGCCCTTCAGCAGGGTGTAGGGGGCAGGCACCACGGCGTGAAACATGAAATAATGATGAAGTGCCACGGGATCCATCTCCGTGGAGACACTTCCCCCGGCTAGGAGAGCCGGCAAGGTCGATGCAAATCGAAACTGCTGGGACGTCTCCGTGAAATAGAGCGGTTTAATCCCCAAACGATCACGCGCCAGCACCACCCGCTCTGAATCTCTTTCCCAAATGGCGAACGCAAACATCCCATTCAGGCGATGAATAAAGCCTTCTCCCCACGCATGGTAGGCCTTGAGAATGACTTCGGTATCCCCCTGGGAAAAGAAGGTATAGCCTTTACCTTCCAGCTCATGTCGCAGCTCCTTATAGTTGTATATTGCCCCATTAAACACAATTCCAAGCCCCAGGGTAGCGTCCACCATGGGTTGCTGTGACGCTTGGGTCAAATCAATGACTTTGAGACGCCGGTGCCCGAATCCCAATCGCCCTTGAACATAGAGTCCTACTCCATCAGGACCACGACTCCTCATGGTCCCATTCATGTCCATCAAGTCTTTCGGATCCACAGGACGCTCAGAGAAATTTATCTGTCCAAGAATTCCGCACATAGGGTCATATTCCTTACAATCTTCTGAAAATAATCTTCGCGTTGAGACTCTGGTTTCCGATTATCCGGTCAATACCAATAAAAACCCATCAGGCTCATTCCCCTATGAAGGAAAACCCTCATTCAGGATAGACACATTGGTGAACTGATGCATGGCCAAGGGGATGAGGTGTATGGATGGGAAAACTTAACCTAATAATTACCTCGTAACTTTGTCAAATTGAATTGAGAAGAGACGCGCGGGTCATCGTATGACCTTACCGGAATCAGTATACACACACATTCTGCCAGTTACGATATCGTCGTCATCAATTTACCTCCTTCCTGCCGGGGCGCACCGGAAAAAAAGAAACCTCACCTCTCATTCACATATGAGATGGGTCTCTGTCGATTGGGCGCCCGAAGCCCAAAACCTCCCTTGGCAGCATTTTCGGGAACCCCTGTTCACTCGGTAATGGCTGAACCCTGTGGAAATCGACTACCATTACAGACCAATTGTTTATCACCACAGAGAGGCCAAACAAAAGGGTGGCGGTCTGGAATGGTCCACATGCCAGACTATCCAAATCTCATGGCATCCACATTTTACAGCGGAATAAGCGGGAGCGGGATTTGTGCCCTTCGAAGATTGGCCCTACAAACAGACCCTGGATATGGTATGACCCACCGGTCATCTGTCACCCCGAAATTGTGCAAGGAAAGGTCATGAATGAACAGGGCTTACCACCAGACATAGTGACAGGGTGCGCCTCCGAGGAATAAAGCATGTGTATATTGACGAGGTCTTCACCATTTAGCACTTCCCTGCAGGCAGGACTTCATGAGATCGCCCTCACACGACTTCCTGTGTTGCTCGGAAATGGTTGGCCGTTGTTTGGCTCCCTTGGCATGGAGGTGCCACTGTGCATCTGGCCACCACAACCTCTAAAAACAAGTGCGTGCAAATCCAGTAAAGTGATTTGTGAACCATCAGGAAACGGTTCTGCCAGCCATGACAGCAGTCATCGACCTTGAGGCCTATTTCCAGAGAATCGGCTATACCGGCGAACGCAGGGCGACACTCGACGTCCTCCGTAGCATCCAGTTCCGGCATACCCAAACCATTGCATTCGAGAATCTGAATCCGCTGATGGGATGGCCGGTGCTCCTCGATGTCGGTTCGCTGCAGCAGAAAATGGTGAGGGACGGCCGTGGCGGCTATTGCTTCGAACAGAATCTCCTGTTGAAACATGCGCTCGAAACACTCGGTTTTCACATCACGGGTTTGGCGGCGCGCGTGCTGTGGAATACACCCGAAGAGGTCATACCGCCCCGCAGTCACATGCTCCTTCTTGTCGATCTGGACGACCATCATTACGTCGTCGATGCGGGCTTTGGCGGAGTGACCCTCACCAGCCCTCTTCTTCTTACAACCGATATTCACCAAGCGACGCCGCATGAACTGTTCCGCCTGCTCAAAATGAACGACGAATACATCACACAGGTGAATATTCGCGATGAATGGATTACGCTCTATCGTTTCAGTTTATCAGAGCACCTTCTTCCCGATTATGAGGTGGCCAGTTGGTACCTTTCGACACATCCCGATTCGCTGTTTGTCAACAGATTGCTCGCCGCTCGGGTCGCAAGCGAATGCCGCTATGCGCTACGCAACAATCAGATGACTCTGTATCATAGGAACGGGGATATGGAACACCACCTCATCACGAATGTGAATGACATGCGTCAGACCCTCAAGAACGAATTTCATATCACGTTGCCCGACGTGCCTGAGCTCGAGGCCTTGCTCATGAGGGTGACGACCCAAACGGAGTGACGGCAATGAGTTTGCCGATGCATAACTATCCGGTCAGCCCCCCTACCTCCGGAAGATGTGTCCGGACAGTCGAACGGAGAAAGGAAGGGGCGATGATGAATAGAGCCAGAGTGGTGGAAATCGCTCCAGGGCACTATTCCATTTCTATCTAGGGAGTGTTGAAAAGAAAGGATGTTCAAGGGCAAATTTGCGCAGGATGAGATAACTCATCAAAGGCTCAGGGTCGGTTCAAAAAAGTCCGTCCGGCAAGGCTGCAGCCGTTTTTACGCGCGGAGCGTACGCGTAGTACGTGAGCACGGGAAAATGGCGAGAACGCCGCTGGCGGCTTTTTTTAACAGACCCATCGATGTTCCGGATTTCAATCTCCGGTTCAATCACTTCTTGATCAAAGATGACGAGCCATTACTCTTCCCCACCGGCAAAAAGCGCATGTTTCCAACCATCCAGGAGGGAGTCGCACGCATCATGAATCCGTCCACCCTCCGATGGATTTCGTTCAGCCATTTCGAATCCAATGAATGTGGTGCGCTCAACGAATGGCTGGCCATCGCTCCACACGCAGAACCGGTATGTGGGTTGATCGGGGTGTCGGTCAGTGTGAATGATTTCGCCGTACGGCAGGCCCGGACATTGGCACATAACCAAATCCTGGAAACCGGACAATACCGGCTGCCTTTCCGTCAGACTCCACACATTCCGCATAATTGGGAAGCAGGTCTCTTGTTTGAAGAGGTCACGTGTATCTTGCTGTGCTCCGACCTCTTCTCTCATGAAGGAGACGTCGAGGCGGTGACCGTGTCAGATGTCGTCGAACGCACCAAACGGGCGTTGATCGAAGGACAAAACGGCACATTTGCCAACGCCTATCCTTACACCCCGTGGACTGAACGGATCCTGAATGGCCTCGCAGATCTACAACCCAAACAGTTGGCCCTTATGCATGGATCCGCCTTTGTGGGGGACGGTGAACAGGCTCTGCGGGATTTGGCAGGAACCATACGGGAAGTGTTGGGTCAAGGAGCAAAGATCTCCCCTCAATAACGATTGACAAACATCTTTACGGTCGACTTGTCGAGGAATAGTCAAGTCGGTTGAGAAAGGCTGGACTTCACTCAACAATGTGGCGATTCGACGCACCGACACCAACCGGAATGAATAGCCTCCCATTAGATATCCTGAACGATATGCGTGTGTCCTTAGTGGGTCATCGCAGAGCCAAGGCCTTTTCCGAAGGTTTTTTTCAACATTCATAAGGAGGTGGTCCTATGAACATCACACAAATCCGGATCGACCCGGATCCCTACGAGCCCTATCGTCTTTCACAGGGATATCGAGTCGGGGATCTGCTCTTTATCTCAGGTCAGACCGCCATCGACCCGAGCGGTCGAATCGCCGGCGTAGGCAACTTTGAAGTCCAGGCCAAACAAACATTTGATAATCTGGATAAGGTACTCCGTGCGGGAGGATCGAGCCTACGGAACGTCATTAAGGTGACGATCTTCCTGACCGACATGACCCATTTCGATACAATCGTAGAACTTCGCGGTCAACGGTTTACGGCTCCCTATCCAGCAGACACCATTGTGGAAGTCCGCTCACTTTATTCCCCCGACGCGATGATTGAGATCGAAGCCATCGCCGTTGCCGACTCAGCGGCTGAGCGGAAGTAACAGTCATTCGGATAAAATAATTTATGCTTAAAATCTTATGATTTGAGCCGGCGGCCCGTTTGATGGAATCCAACCGGTCTCCCCTGGACCTTCCAGGTCAGGTAATATAAAAATATTGCCTGGAGAACATTATCATCAGACGAACGGCCTCATCTATCGACAATAGTTGATCTATGAATGAAGGCAAATATCTGAATACGCCAAACATGTGCAAAAACTGCCCAATGAAGGAAGTAGATGGTTGTAACGGTGTTTCCGACCAGGTTGATTTTCGTGTGAGATCTCTGATCGAAGCACGACCATTTTATGAGATACTCTTGCCGGCGCTTGGGTTCACCTAAAAGGCCGGCATTGAGGGATGGGTGACGTAGGAGGCGGCCGCAATGGATAGGGCTACCGAACGTTAACAGGTGACGGAATCGCCACAACTCATTCCCAATGAAGGTCGGATCGCGGTTTGGGCAGCATCCACGACGTCGATCTACTGGCTACGATCGTCACCCAGGCCGGCGCGCAAAATGTTGAAGGACCTTTTTACGAGGGGCCAGGCAATAATGTCGTTGTTATTGAGGATCCTAGCGGCAATCGCCTGGAAAATTGTGCTAAGAAGTTCCCGGATGCATTTTCGATCGTTCACGCAGGTCCGTTCGGCTTATTTTGGCAGATAGTCACGTTTTTGAAAGGGGTTGATCAATGTCTGAGCATAAGATCACGCTGGAATGGAAGAGGGAATCAGAGGACTTTTCGTACGAGTCGTATACTCGAGACCACGAGTTGGTCTTTGAAGGTGGTGTTCACGTTCCTGCATCTGCCGCACCGGCCTATCGGGGAAATCCCGCACATGTCAATCCTGAGGAAGCCTTCGTAGCGGCCTTGGCGAGCTGTCATATGCTGACCTTCCTGGCGATGGCAGCCAAGAAACGGTTCGTTGTGGATCGCTATAGTGATCATGCCGTCGGATTGTTAGAAAAAAATCAGAACAAAAAACTGGCTATTACACGGGTCATTTTACATCCTCGAGTGATTTTCGGCGGCCCCACTCTTCCCACTCAGGAACAGATACATGCCCTCCATGAGCTGACCCACAGCGAATGTTTTATTGCCAATTCGGTGACAACAGAGGTCACGGTTGAAGCAGAGTAACGGGTTCATTCCTCTCTTACCGTAGTGGTCTCTCTGGACTCCAAATAAGAGGCCCGGCCTACAATGAGTGAGGATACGCTCAATAAGGTTCGTGAGTTGGTGGACACAGTCTACCGCACAGAATCGCGCCGGATTCTCGCGACATTAATCCGCCTGCTCGGCGACTTTGATGCGGCTGAAGAAGCGTTACACGAGGCGTTTGCGATCGCAGTCGAACAATGGACCAGGGATGGGATCCCGAACAATCCTCGGGCCTGGCTCGTGTCGACCGGCCGTTTCAAAGCCATCGATGGGATACGGCGACGGACCAGGTTCGACGCCTCACTCGCAGAACTCGCCACGCAGTTGGAATCCGGCATTCATGACGCACAGGAAAATCCGGCTGAAAGTATCGACGACGACCGGCTGCGTCTGATCTTTACCTGCTGCCACCCGGCTCTTTCACCCGAAGCCCAGGTAGCGATGACCCTCCGGGAGGTTTGTGGCCTGACGACAGAAGAAATCGCGAAAGCTTTTCTCACATCCCCGCCCACAGTGGCTCAGCGGATCGTTCGCGCCAAGGCGAAGATTCGAAAAGCACGCATACCCTATGAGGTGCCTTCTGAAACCGCATTACCCGACCGTCTGGATGCGGTGCTGCGGGTGATTTACCTCGTGTTTAACGAAGGATACTCTGCCTCTTCGGGGGAATCTCTCACACGCCGTGACCTCTCGGCTGAGGCTATTCGACTGGGACGATTATTGATGGAATTATTACCGGACGCGGAAGCGATGGGACTGTTGGCCTTAATGCTGCTCCATGACTCCCGCCGCGCCGCACGCATCTCCCGGACGGGAGATCTGATTCTGCTTGAGGACCAGGATCGTTCGTTGTGGAACCGGGATCAGATCGCGGAGGGGGTTGCCCTGATAGGAAAGGCGTTTGCTTCACGGCAGATCGGCCCTTATACCATCCAGGCCGCGATTTCCGGATTCCATTCCCAAGTCACACATCCCACAGCCACGGACTGGCCTCAAATCGTGTCACTCTACGATCTGTTGATGCAGGCGTCTCCTTCCCCTGTGGTGGAACTGAATCGCGCTGTCGCTGTGGCCATGCGTGACGGTCCCCTGGCAGGTCTTGCCCTCATCGACGCAATTTTCGCACGGGGGGATCTCACGAATTATTACCTGGCACATTCGGCGAAGGCGGAGCTCTGCCGGCGATTGGGCCGAATTGCAGAAGCCAAGGCCGCTTACCAACAGGCTCTCAGCCTCACTCAGCAGAAGCCCGAGCGGCGATTCCTTGAACAACGGCTGGCCGGGTTGCAGGATCACAAGTAATCCCCCTCCTAATCCGGACCAAGAGGTACAACCAACGGTTTTTCCCATTTTAAGGGACCAGACCATGGTCACCCACAATATCTTGTTGGGAATGTTTGGATGAACTCTATTCCTAGATGACCAATACCGTTACCAGAATTCATGGTGGCCGTTGTCGAATTTGATCTACCTGAACGACTAACTGACAATAAGACCAATTCACCGCTATTCGGAGATCGGTAATCATGAATTACTTTTTTTGTTGTTCCATGGAAGAAAATAAGAGGGACATTACCCCTCGAACCGATCGAGATGGCCATGACCGTGTGAGTCCGAAACGCCGGAGTGTCTCTCACCGATGGCCCCTTCGCCGAAACGAAGGAACAAATCGTGGGGTTTTTTCTGTTTGAGGCCAAAGACATCAATCAGGCTGTTCAGATCGTCTCCAATTTTCCAGCAGTGCGCCTCGGGAGTATGGAGGTTCGGCCCGTCAGAGAGTTGCACCGGCAGTAGCCAGCCAGCCGCTGCCTAATGAGGAGTCAGTCATGTGTCCAGCATGCCTTACAACTATTGCACCGATTGCGGCCGGCGCGACTTCGACGGGAGGAATGACCGCACTCCTCATGAAGAAGCTCCATAAGCATCGCATCAATCGACAACCCGAATCCAAGGAGGTCAAGCCATGAAAAAAATCGAAACATCGTACCAAACCACCAAATCGTATCGCGAGAAGAATGGATAGTGGCCCGGAAGGAGCTGCTGACAAAAGAGAAGGAATCCACCCGGCTGCGAGACCAGTTGAGCGCTGAACGGCGTAAACTCCCCTGGGTGAAAGTCGAGAAGCACTACATGTTCGACGGACCTCACGGCAAGGAAACGCTCATTGAACTGTTCGAGGGCCGACATCAACTGGTGGTACAGCACTTTATGTTTGGACCGGGGTGGGAGCAAGGTTGTCCCAGCTGTTCCTTCATGGCCGATCACACCGACGGCATGACCGTGCATCTGGCACATCGCGATGTCACGCTGATGGCTGTCTCGCGCGCGCCGCTGGTCGAGATCGAACGCTTTCGCCGGCGTATGGGTTGGCATTTCAAGTGGGTGTCGTCGTACGGCAACAACTTCAACCACGACTTTCACATGAGCTTCACACCGGAAGAAGAGGCCAATGGACAGATCTACTACAACTACGCCATGCAGCCTTTTGAATGTGAGGAGTTACCCGGCATCAGCGTGTTCTTCAAGGACGACGCGGACAATGTCTTCCACACGTACTCGACTTACAGACGCGGGGTAGAGGTGATGATGGGCACCTACAACCTGCTCGACCTCACACCGAAGGGCCGCGACGAGGACCACCTGGCGGACACCCTGGATTGGGTCCGCCACCACGATCGTTATCGTACCGACTAGTTCACGGACGCGACAAACCCTATTGGCCGACAACGCCATCGCCCGGAGCGGCGGAGACGCACTCGTGAACACTCGCTACTGCTGCCAGACCGAAACGAGAGGCAGCGACAACGCCACTCGGCTGGCGTCGCGATCGCTGCATTGCCCCGATGAAGTTCGCTTCGAGTACCACAGTTGGAGAGCTGACGGAGCGAGGGTTGTTCGACGATCCCCACACAGTAGGTTGATCGCCGATTGCGGCCATCCCCGGAGTTATGTCGATAGCATTTCATTCTAAATCGGAGGCTGGGAGCCATGAAATTCCTGTTGTTGGTTCATCATGACGAAAACGCATTCAGCAAAATGAGTGAGACCACCCGCAAGGAGATGCTTGAGAAATCCGTGCACCTCACACACCAACTCCACAACAAGGGACAGTATCTTAGTGCGTCGCCGCTTCATCCGGCGTCGACGGCTGTCATCGTTCGTGTGCGTGAAGACAAGCCGTTGGTGACTGACGGTCCATTCATAGAGACACGCGAGCAACTGGCCGGATATTTTTTGATCAATGCCAATGACCTTGATGAAGCTGTCGGTATCGCAGTGCAAGTTCCAGGGGCACGCATTGGCTCTGTCGAGGTGCGACCGTTGATCGAGATCTCCGGCCTGCCTACTGAGAAATGTTGATGATCAGGGAAGGACCCGCTGCAATCCTGTCCAAGTTGCTTTGTGGCTCTATGATCAGAAACACAGGGTGGCAGAACTACAACGAAAGGGCTTTTTCATATGTCGATTTCACCAGCCCCCGTTCGACAAACACCGAGAATCCGGAAAAGGCTATTTTCAAATCCAACTCAAACGACTAAAACCAAGGAGATTGGGAGATGCGATTCATGATTATTGTCAAAGCCACCAAGGACTCAGAAGCCGGCGTGATGCCGAGCGAGCAACTTCTTACTGACATGGGCAAATTCAACGAAGAACTAGTGAAAGCCGGCGTCATGCTGGCAGGAGACGGGCTCCACCCGAGTTCAAAAGGCGCACGGGTGCAGTTTTCAGGAAACAAGCGAATAGTGGTCGACGGACCCTTTGCCGAGACCAAGGAACTGATCGCCGGCTATTGGGTCTGGCAGGTGAATTCGAAAGAAGAGGCGATCGAATGGGTCAAGCGCTGTCCGAATCCTGCAGGTGATGACATAGAAGGCGAGATTGAGATTCGCCAACTCTTCGAGGCGGAGGACTTCGGACCGGAATTCACGCCTGAGCTGAGAGAGCAAGAGGAGCATCTACGCAAAAAATTGTCTTCATGAACGTAACCTGTGAACAGTCACTCACAGCATGACATACTTATCTCAACCGTGTTCATTATCAAACCACAAGGAGGCATCTATGCGTTTTACAACCATCACATTCACCTGTCTCTGTATGGTCCTGACGGCCATTCCAGTAATCGCCACAGACACAGACAAAGAAAAACAGATTGACCCACAAGCCATGATGGAGATGTACAAGAAGCTGGCCACTCCCGGGGAACCGCACAAATTGTTTGCCAGCCTTGCCGGGAGCTGGACGACCAAATCCAAAGAATGGATGGAACCAGGCAAGCCTCCCACAGAATCGACCGGCACCGCAGAAATGAAAATGTTGCTGGGCGGACGCTTTCTCTACCAAGCCTACACGGGTCAAATGATGGGACAACCATTCTCAGGGATTGGCATCGACGCCTACGACAACATCACCAAGAAATATGTCACGGCCTGGATGGATACGATGGGGACGGGGATTTTCATCATGGAAGGGACAGCGAGCGACGATGGTAAGACCATTACGCTGAATGGATCCCATCCTGAGCCGGGCGGTGGACAGATGTCGCATCGGGCGGTCTGGAAGATTATCGACCAAAACACCCAGACGTTTGACATGTACGGCACTCACCACGGAGGCAAGGAAATGAAAATCATCGAGATCACCTATACCAGAAAGCAGTAGCGGAACTCATTGCGGGACGAAAAAATCTTCCATTGCGATCTGTCGTATCGGTCGCCCTTCTGTCCAGCAATTTTTGGAGCTCATTGGAACATTAACATTCATCCGTTCTAGTGGAGGCAGTCATATGAAATACATGCTGTTGATTTACGGAACTGATCAAGCATGGGACGAGGCCGGACGTGAAAAGTGTTACAAGGAATCCACGGAGCTTGCACACCGGCTCAAAGCTGAAGGGAGATATCTGGCGGCCGCTCCTCTGCATCCTGTCACGATGGCGACCAGCATCCGTATACGTGACGGCAAACGGCTCATCACTGATGGTCCGTTTGCTGAAACACGAGAACAACTGGGTGGCTACTTTCTTATCGAAGCCAAAGATCTGGATGAGGCAATGGACATCGCTGCACAAATCCCGGGGGCCCGGGTGGGCACGGTCGAAATCAGACCGGTTTTGGAGATTGGAGGTTTGCCAACGGAATAGGGACCTGCCTGTAAGAGTACAATGACTTCCGGCAGGTCGCGAAGTTGAGGAAACAAATCTTGCCCCATGAGGGGAAAAACACGATGCAGAAACTTGCCCCGTGATTGTGATTCGATCACCAGGCTGAAGAGGCGGTAAATTTTTATGTGTCGATTTTTAAGAATACAAGATGAGGAAATATCATCCGGTTCGGAGTGATACGACTCGATGACAACGGTCAACACGATTCACATGGGGGCCGAATAGGCCATCACTAGTAATGAAACCTTTGTACGATGATCGCACTAACTTTCAGAAAGGAGTGAAGTATGAGTGGAGTACGAGTGCTGGTTGGAACACGCAAAGGTGCGTTCGTACTGACATCAGACGGCGCACGCAAGCAGTGGGACATTCACGGCCCCTTTTTTGGCGGATGGGAGCTGTATCATGTGAAGGGATCTCCAGCCGATCCGAATCGATTGTATGCATCACAATCGAGCAGCTGGTTCGGGCAGATCATCCAACGCTCGGATGATGGCGGCAAAACCTGGTTTCAACCGGGGACACCACCCGGCGAACCGACCACAGCCCCGGACGGCACGCCCCAGGGGGAGAGCAACAAGTTCGTGTATGACAGCTCATCGGAAACAGGACAACCTCTCACCACCCATCAGTGGTACGATGGCACCCAACACCCCTGGGAGTTCAAGCGAGTCTGGCATCTGGAGCCCTCATTAACCGATCCGGACACGATCTACGCGGGGGTTGAGGATGCAGCCATTTTCCGTTCCACCGATGGCGGACAGACATGGCAGGAGCTTCCCGGCCTGCGCAGCGCTAAAGGGCATCTTTGGCAACCGGGTGCCGGGGGAATGTGCCTGCATACCATCCTTCTGGATCCCGGCAATCCGGAAAGGATATTCGTCGCCATTTCGGCAGCCGGCACGTTTCGGACCGATGATGCAGGCAAGACGTGGCAGCCGGTCAACCGTGGACTGAAATCGCCGTATGAACTTCCCGATCCCACTGCAGAAGTCGGCCATTGTGTGCACTGTATTGCCAAGCACCCGTCGCGCCCGAATGTGCTCTTCATGCAGAAGCACTGGGATGTGATGCGTAGCGATGACGCGGGCGAGTCGTGGCACGAAATCAGTGGAGACTTGCCTTCCGATTTCGGATTCCCCATTGCCGTACATGCCCACGAGCCGGAGACCATCTATGTGGTGCCGATCAAGAGCGACTCGGAACATTTTCCGCCGGAGGGGAAATTACGCGTCTACCGCAGTCGAACAGGCGGAAACGAATGGGAGGGGCTGACGAAAGGATTGCCTCAGCAGGACTGCTACGTCAATATCCTGCGAGACGCCATGGCCGTCGACTCGCTTGATCCCTGCGGAATCTATGTCGGCACCACCGGCGGACAGGTGTATGCCTCCGCCGATTCTGGAGACAGCTGGCTGCCCATCGTCCGCGATCTTCCACCCGTATTATCAGTGGAAGTCCAGGCGTTACCGTGAACACGATTCGAGTTATTCTTCCGGCCCATTTACGGACACTTGCACGTATAGACGGGGAGGTGAAATTGGAAATTGAAGGTCCAGCCACCCCACACGCCGTTCTCAATGCACTCGAAATCCGTTACCCGATGTTGCGGGGGACCATTCGCGACCAGGTGACACGACAGCGCCGACCGTTCATCAGGTTCTTTGGCTGCGGGCAGGATCTGTCCCATGAGCCACCGGATACCCCGTTACCCGAGGCAATCACAACTGGAGAAGAACCGTTCCTGATTGTCGGAGCCATGGCCGGCGGCTAAAAACCGGCAGGAGTGTCCCGACCACAGCATTCCGTTTTGGAGCGGATCATTCATCCTAGTTACCTGGCGTCGTGGAATATAATCCCGACTGTATAGCGTTGCCCGGAGCGAACGCGACTGACCCCATGCCGGAGGTTCACACGATACCAACCCCTTCCCCCCCGGACAGGACGATGATGAACCGCGAAAATGACGCCATCGCCTCGTTGGAGAGGTACCACAATCGGCCGGGATTGCATACGTGGCCGCTGCTCGGTCATGACAAATTCCCCACCAGTAAAGTCTTTGTGGGGGTCAGATAAAAGAATAGCAAGCTGAAGCGGAAACACATGTTCACCGTAGAGGTCCTGATGCAGGCAGTTGTAATCGTCAACTTCATATTTGAGCATCAATGGTGTTGGTTTGTTCTGCTCCGCTTGATGACAGCGGGCCAGAAAATCCTCATGCCTCTTTGGATAGCGCACCTCAATGCCCATAGCCGTGTTCCATCGGTTGGCAATCGGCACAAGGTGGGGGTATATCACATTTCGGAAGTGTTTGATGAGATCAGGAAGCGGATACCGGAAGTACTGATATTCTCCACGGCCAAAATTATGACGGCTCATCACAATGCGGCTACGAAACAGCTCAGCGCGGGAGTACAACATGGCCAACCTTTCACATTCTTTCGATGTGAGGAGACCCTCCGTCACCGCACTTCCTTGAGCGTCAAGATCGCTTGAGACCCGGCCCCAATCAATCGCGTTGACCCGTTCCAGCATAGTCGTAGACAATGCGACAGGAGACCGGGACTCCCCGCTCGCATTCATGTGTGTCCCTCACGTTCAAGCAACACTCGTTTTCGTTTAATGCCCCAACGATAGCCTGACAGTTCGCCATTCGTGCGCACCACACGATGACAAGGAATCGCCACAGCTATTGCATTGGTACCGCAGGCCCTGGCGACGGCTCGAATTGCTTTCGGCGCACCGATGCTCGCGGCGATGTCAGCATAGCTGACCGTCAAGCCGGCGGGAATGTGTCGCAATGCTTTCCAGACCCGTTGTTGAAACGCCGTACCTTGCACGTCCAATGGCAGGTCCAAACCCCGCTCCGGCGCTTCGACAAAACCGATCACTGTTGCAACCAGGCGTTCGAAGTCACCATCACCGCCGATAAGATGGGCCTGAGGGAACTGCTTTTGCAAATCGCGCGTCAGTTGCTCCGGGTCATCCCCCAGAAAGATCGCACACACGCCGCGCTCACTTCTGGCAACAAGAACTGACCCGAGAGAACATTCCCCCACGGCAAATCGGATGTCTATCCCGACTCCACCGGCACGATATAAGGAGGGTGTCATACCCAGAAGCGCATCGGATGTTTCATAAAACCTTCCGTTGGAATTGAATCCGGCTTCGTAAATTGCCTCCGTCACGGTGCCTGTATGCTGTAGGTGCGATCTCACCCGTTTTGCCAGATGCGCCGCGGCGTACCCTTTCGGTGTTAATCCCGTCACCGCCCTGAACACACGATGAAAGTGATACCGGCTCAGTCCCGCATGGTTTGATAACTCCTTGAGACTCGGGACAGAGTCCGAAGCCTCGATGAGCCGGCAGATTGCTGCGACTTTCTCCGCATATCGCTCCCGTAATCCTGGCTGGTTGGGCGTGCAACGCTTGCAGGGACGAAATCCAGCCTTCTCGGCATCTTCCGGCGTGGCATGGAACCGGACATTCTCAGGCCGTGCCAAACGAGAGGCGCAGGACGGGCGACAGTATACTCCGGTCGTGTTGACGGAATAATAAAATGTCCCGTCGGCTGTCGGGTCACGGGAAACCACCGTGGTCCATCGAGGATCATGGTCTGTTGAGAAGGAAAATTTTTCCTGGTCGACCCAGCGACTCATACCCACTCCCTGGTGCTGACATCCAAGTTGTACACCTAATTTACCAAGAACCTTTCCTCTCTGACATTCCTCAGTTCCTGATACCAATCTTCTTATACAAAAGCCAGGGGCCGAGTACACTCCGTTTCTTGCTTTCCAATTCGCATGTCCCAGACGGCTCCAGGGTTTTTGCCAGTTCACGTGTGTGAAAGAACAAGATTATTCTTCTGGCAAGAAATTGAAGGTGTTAGTATTTTTTCAGTGCGTAGCCATCGGTCATTGACCGGAAAGGAAACAGGGAATGGACATTTTTCAAATGTTAAAGAAGGATCACCACACAGCAAAGGACGTGTTAAAAAAATTGGAAACCACCGGTCCCCGCGCAGCTAAAAGCCGTGAAAAATTATTCTCTCAGTTGAAAGAAGACCTTGAAGCTCATTCCCATGGGGAAGAAGCCGTGTTCTATCCTGCCCTAAGAGAAAACGCCGAGATGGTAGATTTGATTAATGAAGCGACCGAAGAACATGCAGAAGTCGAAAACCTGCTGGAAGACCTTGAGGAGTTGGGACCAGAATCCGAAGAGTGGAACTCAAAACTGAGCGAGCTCAAAAAAAGCATCCTGCATCATGTCAAAGAGGAAGAGGGAAATATCTTTAAAAAGGCCAAAGAAATCCTCGCAAAGGAAGAAATACAGAGACTAGGGAGAGAGTTTCAGGAAGCAAAAAAGCAGGCCACCGCAGGCTGATTTTTACATGTCCAATGGCCCAGGGATGGGTCTCATGATCGGGAGGGTGATCTTGCATCAGGCAGATCAGCTTCCCGATCGGATTTTTACGTTTTTGAGGTGGATCCATCCTTTGTTACAATCGCCTTTTGGCCCATCCAGCCAATAGAAGACATCCGACGCCCGCCACAGCCAACACCCCTCGATTCATGGAAGCCCACAGTTGAAAACTGGACGACCGGGCTCGATCATTAAAAGCGCCATGAGCCCCTCGGTCCTGCGGTACAGGCGAAAGTAAATTATCGGCGCGATCGGGATTGATGGGGATATTCGTTTGTTGACCCTTATAGGCGACTTCAGCCAGATAATGGTCCAATAACCCCGGAATGAATTTCTCCCCAATGATGGTTTTAACTGTCGGCATTCCAACCCACCACTCTCGACGATCGTGATCACCCGCCCAAACGATGGCCTGCGCCATCACCTCCGGCTGATAGATGGGTGGAACCGGCTGAGGCTCATAGGGAAGGCGGCTTTTAATCCACCCAAATTGGGTCGTATTGACTCCCGGCAAATGCACCATGGTAATGCGGATTTGACTGCCATCGTGAATCAGTTCCGATCGGAGCGATTCCGTGAATCCTTTGACAGCATGTTTGGCACCACAATAAGCCGATTGAAGTGGAATCGCACGGTACGACAATGCACTGCCGACTTGGATAATGACACCCCGATCCCGAGGAAGCATCCGACGAAGTGCTGAAAGGGTTCCATGCACATACCCGAGATACGTCACGTTGGTCACCCGCTGGAATTCTTCAGCCGTCATGTCTTTCACCGGCGACAGCACGGAAGTCATGGCATTGTTTATCCAAATGTCAATCGGACCATACGCCTTCTCTACGGTACCGGCGGCTCTTTCCACCTGTCCGGGATCGGCTACATCCGTCGGGATAACGACAGCCTGTCCTCCTAGCCTTTCAACCTCCCGACGTGCGCCATCTAAACCTTCCTGGCCACGGGCCAGCAAACCGAGAGATGCCCCCCGTCGTGCATAAGCCCGTACGGTGGCTCGACCGATGCCTGCAGAAGCCCCTGTGATAACTACAACTTCCGATTGGCGTTTTTTCGGCATATCTGCTCCTCTTGCATCTAAGGCGAAACGAAAGGGAAGAACGGTGAGATCTGGAACCATTTCCCGTCAGGGGAACGAGCAGAACGTCCTTCGAAACTTCAATTGCTCACTTCAGTAAATCTTTTTCCTGATTCTCTGCTCGATCATTCGAGATTTGCTCAACAATATGATTATCTTTTGTGACATCGGCCTGAGAACTTGATGCCATAGCGGGTACCGGTCCATCCGTTTTATGATCGGTCCGGTCAGACACAGCCTGACCCTCGAGAGAGGAATATCCCTGTATCTTCAGACGATAAATGGGTTCTGGCATGTCGTAATTGGCCAGGTCAAAGGCCTTTTTCACTGCCCGAATCGCTTGGCTTTTCACCTTTCCGAAATCATATTGATCTTGTGTTGTCCACGCGAACATTTTCAGGACCACATTCGAATCGCCTAATTTCTCTACCGCGCATCGGACCGGGGGATCATCAATCACCCCGCAGGTTTGTTCTAAGGTTTGTATTGCCAGTTGCAACGCCGACTCGATATTGACAGCAGTATCGATACCGACCTCAAAGGAAAAACGTCGTTTGGGATTCCTGGAATAGTTGAGAATAATGCCTTTGTACACAGTGGCATTCGGTATGCGTACATGATTCCCATCCAACGTCATGAGAATGGTCTCGCGCGACGTCAGTTTCATGACTAAGCCTTCATAATTTTCCAGGACAATTTGGTCCAATGGTCGAAACGGTTGCCGGATACTCAGCAGAATGCTGGCAATGTAGTTTTCCACTGTGTCGCGGAGAGCAAAACTTACGGCCAGGCCCATGACTCCGGCTACACCAACGATAGTTCCCAACAGAGCTGTGGCATCCAGGATTTCGAGCATGACGACAAAGCCAATAAATATGATGGTGCCCTTGACAATTTGTTTGGCTAAGGATTGTAAAAACGCATGTGGAGTAATTCTTTCATAAAAATTATCCCATTTGGTCATAAAGGATGCGAAGAACCAGAAGACAAGAAATACCGTGACGCCGATGATGAGAAGTGGGAGATAGGAGATAAAATTATTGAATTGGTCAACCATTTTTTCCTGCACAAGGCTCAGCCGTTCACGTACTTTCCGCTCTTGTGTGATTTCATCCGTTACGCTGACCACACCGTCAACACGTCCGGCAAGTTCAAGAGCCTGTTGGTGAGCTTCTTTGGTGGAAGTATGCCCAGTCAGCCGTACCACGCCGCCATTTACGTGGATCTCAACGTCGGCAAGGGCAGGTAGATTCTCAAAAACATCTGCAAGGCGTTGGTTGATAAGGCGATCTTCAACCTTGTCCGCTCCAACCGCAATGTCCTGTGGAGTAGTGGTGGGCCCGGAGTTTGCCGGCACCTCTGTCTTATCCACAGACTCCTGGGACCACACGGGTTCAGTCCGAACGCTCCATACGCTTATGATGCAGAGCACAATGAGTATTGAAAAGAATCTACCGCGCATAATGTAACCAGCTACTGAAGCAAACAGGGATCCCTTGGGAATTGAAATTGTGACATTGCCGGAGCAGTATAGAAAAATACCAATTCAATACGTGACGTATTCTTGGCCGGAAAAAAGGAGACGAACATGAGGTTCACGATAATCTCAGAAGAATGCCCGAATCGAAATCACATAAGATAATGTTTAATAGTTCACTAGCCGCTATAATTGTTCAACAGACAAATATAGGTTTGACCATTTGAAAACATCCGTCAAATTTGTCTCCCGAATACTATGGGTTCCTTGAAACAGGGAGGTGGATATTTGAGAAGTTCCGCTGAGGGATTTGTCTATAAAATTTTGGCAGGATGGTTTTCCATCACACATTGGCCTTCGGTGTACACGGCAACATTCCAAAAGATAACGGTCTCCGTGATGTGCATACCAGACGGATAGTAAAAATGGTACACTGAATCTGTCTATCAACCGGATGTTCGTCATGATGTTCATGCTTCCGTCTCCGCAACCGGTCGAATTTCCTCAGATCATTCGATACACCAACCTTTAGCGACGTCACTAGTCATGTCTCCACAAGCTCTCTCAGCGGCCTTCCTCGTGTTGTGTTCCCTCCTGCTGTATGTGTTGGCCCTTATTTTTGCTCCATTTATGACACCAATTTTGTGGGCCATGATTCTGGTTCGCCTCTTCTATCCCCTCTATCAATGGCTGACTCATAAGCTGGGAGACAGGACTACGGCCTCGGCGGCTCTCAGCACACTGAGTGTCATGTTGGTGGCCGTGTTGCCAATTGCGTATATTCTCTTTCTAGTCATTACAGAGACCATTAATGCCTATCAGCTCGCGATGACGTGGGTGCAGGAAGGAGGTTTGAGTAGACTTCCTGATCTTGCCGCAAAACTGCCTCTCATCGGCAATCTCTCCCAAGAATTGTCGGGGCGATTTATCGTAGCCTATGGGGACCTACAAGGATCTCTACTTGAAGGAGGGAAGGCGGTGAGCGGAGTCCTCCTGTCCAGCGTCGGAGGATTGGCCAAAAACGCCATTGATCTCCTGATGGATTTGTTTGTGATTCTGTTTACTCTATTCTTTCTATTTCGCGACGGGCATCATCTCTATCAGGCATTTTACGAAGCCCTCCCTATCGAGGAAAGCTATAAGGCGGCAATCATGGAACGCCTGGACCATGTGATGGTGGCTGTCGTTCAGGGTACCATGCTCACCGCTTTGGCACAGGGGTTCGCGGCTGGTCTCACCTATGGGGCGCTGGGCGTCCCCTTTGCCGTCTTTCTGGGAGCTCTGAGCGCACTCTTTTCTCTTCTGCCGTTCGGAGGCACGGCATTCGTCTGGGGTCCGGTCGCCATATATCTTTTTTGGACCGCCCCTGTATGGAAGGGGATCGTCATGCTTGGCATTGGAATCGGATTGGTCGGGCTCATGGATAATGTTCTGCAACCTCTTCTGGTCGGATCGAAAGCGGATTTGCCGGTCCTGTTTCTTTTCTTCGCCTCATTAGGCGGACTCGCCTACTTCGGGTTCATTGGATTGTTTCTTGGTCCGATTCTGCTTGGGATCGCCGTGGCGGTCTTTCAAATTTACCGTGAGAACTATCAGGCTCAGGCCGGGCTTTTGGTAAAAGCAGAATCGGGGCACCCCAAAGAACCGGTGGACCCAATCATTAAATAGGAGGGTTGAAGGATGAGTGTCATCGGTTGGATCGTCTTTGGGTTAATTGTGGGAGTGGTTGGAAAACTCTTAATGCCCGGGAAAGATCCTGGAGGGTTTTTCGCCACTGTCGCTATCGGTATCATTGGGGCGCTCTTCGGGGGGATGCTCGGGCGAATGATCGGCATGTATGGACAGGACGATCCCGTCGGGTTTGTAATGGCCGTTATCGGGGCCATCCTGTTTCTCTGGCTTTATCGTGTAATTATCCGACGTGGGGACACGTGACGTCCCCAATGCTCACCGTATCGTCGGGAACAGTTCTTTTCCTCACTGCCTCGTTATGTTTTCAGCTCCCACGTGAGGAGAATGACCAAAGATGGGATCTCGTCTGGCTTCCGGGTGAGGATAATCACCAATCGCAGAAAGCCCCCTTTTTCCTATGTCACCTCAAATGTAGTGGGAAACCCGGATGCCAGAAGTTCTGCACAATCCTGGTATACAGCCACCGCTCCAGCCGCATGGAGTTCCTCTCGACTAAAGGCTCCTCCTGTTCTGACCGCAATCGTCTGAAGCCCGCAACCTTGAGCCGAGCGAATATCCCAAATCGTGTCACCGACCACAATGCTCTCCATCGGGGAACATCCAGCCCGCTCCAGAGTTAATTGAAAAATATCGGGTGAGGGTTTCGAATTATCGACATCGGCCGACGACACCAGCCCGGCCAGCTTATTTTTCGCCTCAAGTGCTTGGACATGATGTTCCAATTCTTCAGACTTCGCACTCGTCGCCAGCCAGATGCCGATGTCTTGCGATGAGAGAGTTGCAAGGATTTCTTTAGCTCCAGGCAAAGGATAGGTATGATCTTTCAACTCGTCAAAAAGTTGGCTGTGTAATTCATTGGCCCGTCCGTGTAAAGTCTCGTCCGTAAGAAGCGCACCCAACATCAGTTCCGATCCCTTACCAATTTGACGATGGATTGCGGCACGCGGAACTGGATGGTTGACTACCGAAAACGCACGGGCCCATGCCTCCACATGTAAATAATTTGTATCCATAAGTGTGCCATCGACATCAAAAATTACCACCCGTATCATGTAAAAATTCTCCTAATCATTTAAACAATTGATCTATCGGGCACTGGGAGCTTCCGTTCGAGAAAGTACACAGAAGGACAACCAGTCGTCGATACTTGACACTTTTCCGTTCCTGCCGGTTGACGTGTTTGGACGTTTCTCGAACTTTAAATTGCTGAATCCAAGGTTCAGGAGAGGCCCTAACTGTCACACGATTATCATCATTCTATGCTCAATTAATCCTGAAGCTGAAATGCACAAAGCCTAAACCTCCCGGACACGTTGACCAGCCTTCACATTATAAAATGACGTTCTCAATGGATGGAAATGGATACTTTTCTCTTTTCACCGGAACATTCGTCTGTTCCTCTGCTATCTAAAGACTTTACCTTCAACCGGTTCCAAACCTTAGGTAAATATTAAGGATCATGAGGGAACGACTCCATGAAGCAACGATAATTCTCATATGAGAGCGTCACCCTGAACAAAGGGCCAATGGTCTGAGCCCAGGTGAAAAGGCAAAAACAAGTTCTTACACAATAGAGAGAACAAGACCAGTTGTGGATCTGGAAGGATGGGAAAGAAAGAGAGGCATCTGACCATTCCCGGCAAGGTCTTGCAAAAAGCACGGTAAAGTTCTAATTTAAGAAGACCCGGGAGAAAAACCCTCCTGGACCACTCTTCTCCACTTGAAAAGAGGACGGCATGGGAGACAATGCTGTTACCTGGCTCCTCCTCGGAGCGCTGCTTGGGGGCGTCATCAATGCAGCCGCCAGGCGATACGCCACCTTCAAAGAAGGCAAAGGTATCGCGCTTGCCATACGGGGAGAGATCACCGCCATCATCGAAATTGTCTTAAAACGACGGTACCTGCAACACCTTGAAAAAATCATTCAGAAACTTTCCGACCCGGACCATCAGCTGACCGCCAAGGATATCTTTTCACCAAGAATTCGCGAAAATTATTTCCCGGTGTTTAATAGCTTAGCGAATAAAATCGGTTTGCTGACAGACCGGAGTGCTGCCGTGGCAGATTTTTACACCAAAGCAAAATCCATTATTGAGGATATCCATGCCCTTGAGGAGATGCGGGACAAAATAACGACGGGCTCAAAGGACATTGACAGGCCTGCCTTGCTGGAATTGACCACGGAACTTCGTGATCTGCTTCATGATGCAATGCGTATTGGAATTCAAGCAGAGGAGGACTTAAAAAACTTCCAGGACAGATCCTGGATTCCAGGAATCCGGTAACCAATGATTGTGCCACGGGTTCCCATGCTCACGCATTAAGGCAATTTCACTTTCCTCTCAACCTGGAATCCTCAATGTCATTGGCTTCATGCTGTGTAAGCTAAACCCACCACGAGCCGGCGTTCCCGGGGGCCATCTAATTCTATTAATAAAACCGATTGCCAGGTACCTAAACGCAACTCGCCCTCCAACACGGGCAACGTCAGGGACGCTCCGATCAGGGAGGCCGCCATATGCGACCACGCATGGGAGGGATCATGGGCATGACGGAATTTGATCTGAGGGATGATTTTTTCAGCGACTTCGAGTAAATCTTTCTCCGTGCCTTCTCCGATTTCTCCGGTTGTCAGAGCCGCAGTAGTATGAGGCAGGAACACGTGGCACAAGCCATGTTGAAAATTCTTCCCTTTAATTATGCGATTTAGTTTCGGGGTGAGATCCACAATATCCTTGAGTGTGCGTGTGTTTACCTGGAAGGTTTCCATCAACATCTCCTTTCAAAAAGATTCGGATTTTTGAATGATTGTGACATTCTGTCCACAGAATGGATCCACCGGATGGGAATGGACCAGAGCAAACTTTTCGGTAAACGTTGATGGCTATATTTAATTGTAAGAGCGTTAAAATAATTCTTGCGATCAACAGGGGTAGACGACCTTTTTCTTCCGACAACTTATTGGGCGAGGCACGCACCAATACAGGAGTATAGGCGATAAGTTCAGGAGGTCAATAAAGGGGTTTGCCTGAGATAGTGTTTAGACTGAAGCTCTTTCAGCATAAAGTGGGCCACATCAGCACGGGAGATCTTGCCTGCCGTGACCCCGCTCAGATCAGTCAGCACGCGATAGCGTTCTGTTAAGGGCCCGTTGGTCAAAAAACCCGGCCTGACAATCGTCCAGTCTACCAAACTGGCTTTGATCAGTGATTCCTGGCGATCTTTATCGGCATAGATTGTCCTCAGTAAGCTCGGCAAAAAGAGAGAATCATAAAAAAAGCCACCATGTCCCTTACTGTCTCCGGCTCCAATACCCGTTACAGAGATCAAACGCCTGACCCCGCTGTTTTTCATGGCCTCAAGGACATTCCTGGTTCCCTCCGAGAAAATCGTCACCCGGAACCATGGAACTTTGACGCCAATTGTGCAGCACACCGCCTCCTGCCCAGCCATCGCAAGCCCGACTGATTCCGGATCGAGAATGTCGCCTTTGATCACTTTCAGCCGCTCATGCTGTGCAGAAAGATTTTGGGGATTGCGAGCCAGGGCCGTCACGGTATGTCCCGCAGACAACGCCTGCTCAAGAAGTTGACGTCCAATGCCACGAGTGGCACCAATGATCAAGATATTCATAGCCACCTCCTTATGGAATCGACAGCAATGACTACCTACAATTACCCCATGCCCTTCAGATCGGCCAACTGGGCTAACACTCACATCAGGAGGTGGCCCTGGTCTGGGCTAGGCGAGTTGGGATTCAAGCATCAAATTGAGATCTCTTTGGTTGTTGCCATACTAATCCTCGCTTTTCTTCTAAAAATGGGTAGACGGATTCACAACCAAGCAGGAATTTCTATTTTCTGCCCGTATAAGATGCCTTTCAAATGGGATTTCGGACGGCCAACATTCTGAAAATACCGGAAGCTTTCTTGCGGATCGGCATATTCAATCTCCGAAAGAATCTCTAGCTCATTTACCGGCTTGGAATTACCTGTACAAATTCTTATTCAATCGACGAAATAAAGCAAGTTGTGGGAGGGGGAAAAAGAACAGGATTGTCGGAAGGAGAATGAACGTAGAGTCTACATAAAGATGATCGGGTGTGGACAAGCAGTTTCCTTTATTTCTTTACTCTCATCTTTTCCTTGTTCGTCTGTCACTATGATTTTTTATTTTGGGGTTAGCTCAATCCCAAGCTAACCGTTTGTATGATGGCGATGTGTGTATAAGATTTGCGCGCTTTGCCGCCCCCCGCATACATTTTCAGAGTGTTGAATAATAAGGATGTTCAAGGGCAAATTTGCGCAGGATGAGATTCCCCATCAAAGGCTCCGGGTCGGTTCAAAAAAGCATGCCCTGAGTCTTCCCGAAGGGTCCGTCCAGCAAGGCCGCAGCCGTTTGTACGCGCGGAGCGTACGCTGAGTACGGGAGCACGGGAAAAGGGCGAGAACCCCGCTGGCGGCTTTTTTCAACAGACCCATTTTCAGTACCGTAGTGCATGCAGCTGGTGACAGGGTGAAACCACCCCCAGTTCTTAGCCACCTATCTTCACCAGCACTTTTCCCATCGGCCCCTGGGCCAATCGGTCAAAGCCCGCCTTCACCTCCTCGAAAGGCACAATGGTGTCGACCTGTGGCCGCTGCCCCATGGCATCCAATCGACCGACGATCTGTTCCCACGCCACATGCGCTTCCTGAGCGGTAAAGTCTCCAACCGAAACTCCGCCTATTCGAATACGGCGGAAAAACAGAGTCGACGTGTTAAACTCCGGAACCGTTCCTCCACTCCGGCCGACGACGCTGACCCGCCCGCCATATCCAAGCAGAGCCACAACCTGAGGGAGCAGTGCGCCTCCCACGTTATCCACCGCGAGATCGACTTTTCGCGGGCTCAATGCCGCCGTTACAGACTTCACGAGATTGCGGTCCATCGGGTCGAACACGAAATCAGCTCCAAGTTTTTGCAATTTTGCTCTCTTTTTCGCGCTACGCGAGAGGGCCACCACCGTCAGATTCATCGATTTCCCTAGCAGCACCGAGGCAACACCGACACCCCCGGAAGCACCGGTCACGAGAAGAACCGTTTTCGCAGATGACGGTGCCGGAGGATCGGCCCATTGAGTCAACGCTTGCCAAGCGGTCAAAAAGACCAACGGAGCCCCGGCCATCTCTTCATCCGACCAGCCGGTAGGGATACGCATCACACTTTTTGCCGGAACCACCACCTTCTCAGCAAGCGTTCCCCACTGCTTTACACCCACCTCGCAACGCAAAATCCCAACGGTATCGCCTACGCCCACATTACCTGCACCCGGTCCTACCGTTACGATTTCTCCCACCCCGTCACGTCCAAGAATGTGAGGCAGCGAGGGATTGGCCGGGTACATCTTTCGCGCAAGGAATGCATCGGCCGGGTTCAGTGCTGCAAATTTCACTCTCAGCAGCACTTGCTCCGGACCCGGTTGTGGACCCCGTACTTCACCGAGCCGTAAGTTTTCTACACCCGTATAGTCATCCATCAACCACGCACGCATATGTTCACCTCATGTTTTTCAGTCTTTGGCCCAGTGCAGGGGCCATCCCCAAAGTGCCTATACGGGACAGTTTACAGGATCACACTCTGTCATCAAACCGGATAGGACAAGTATGCGCGAATGGCATATTCACCAATCACCGAGTGAATTATTCATTTTGGCTGTTTGTTTCTAAAAGACATCCGTGAGGCAAAGAACAACTCAGGATAGACTCCGGGATGATCCGCTTAAAAAGGGGTAGCCATAGATGCCGTGACCTATTCTACCGTTCGTACCAATCTGCCCAATGCTATACACATCACGATTGCAATGATCACGAACCACTCATCATCATACGCAATGGAGAGCAATCTGTCGTGATGCTTTCGATTGAAGATGATAAATCGTTAGAAGAAATTTCCTACATCAATGAAGACTGGGAAGACTACCTATATTTGTCAAATGCTTTCCGGAAACTGCACTTCATTATTGGGACCTTTTAGCAACGGCAGATACCCAGGCTTGAGCAAACATGCCGTTTGAATCCTTGGCCCACTCCCGAAGAGTTGTCGCATGACGCTTGAACCCATTTTTTTCAAGTTGAAGGGCCAGATACTCCCCGATGAATTCTAAGGATGGGTAACATTCGTATCGTGCTGCAAGATGTATGTCTGTAAAACCCGCATCCTGAAGAAGAACACCCAAACTCTTGCCAATCCGTAGATTACCGCCATTCGCTTGCTGAAGATCGGCATAGGCCGTTACCGCAGCCTCGATTTCAGCCGAGGAAGGAGAAAGTAACCATCCATCGGAATCTGGACTGCAAACACCAATCATTCCATCCTTTTTTAATTTATGAAAAGCCTCCCTCAAGGCAGCTACCGGAACGGAAAGGTGTTCCATCAGCGCATGACAAAATATCCGATCAAATGATTGATTGACAAATGGCAGTTTGTAGCATGACCCTACGTGGAAATCCGCGTTCGACACACCGGCCTCTTCCGCATGCTTGCGCGCCTGCATCACCTGAGACTCGCTGGAATCCATTCCCGCGACCTTCCCTGGAGCAATCAGCCTGGCAATATCAACACTGATGGTTCCGGGACCACACCCTAGATCCAACACATTGTGGTTCGCACTCAGGAAGGGAACAAAAAACCGACCGTGCGACTCCAGGGTTCTTGTTGCCATAAAGTTGGTCGCGTTAGGTGTATGACCTGGAGTGTAGACCTCTGATTTCATGGGAGTGTTGAATAAAAGGATATTCAAGGGCAAATTTGCGCAGGATAAGATTCCTCATCAAAGGCTCCGGGTCGGTTCAAAAAAGCATGCCCTGAGTCTTCCCGAAGGGTCCGTCCAGCAAGGCCGCAGCCGTTTTTATGCGCGGGAGCGTACGCTTTGCACGTGAGCACGGGAAAATGGCGAGAACGCCGCTGGCGGCTTTTTTCAACAGACCCTTCATCGTTCTCCCGTCAATAACATGCGCTTCCCGTTCTGTGGGTTCATAGACTATCTCCTCCGGTGACCCTTTCCTTGCACTTAATTTCACTTAATTTATTAGATGGACTTTCGTTGACAAAAGGCCGCAGGTTTTTTGCGTAGGTGGTGCCCCACCGCCCCTGCCATCCAAAAACTGTCACCCGTGCGCCAAGCCTCTTCCGACACCTTTCCCTCTGCAATCAGATATCCGGGTGTGTGATAGTCGTTGCACACGGCCACCCGCGTGAGATAGGGCCCCGATCTACCTGTTTCATATTGAAGCCTGAATTCTGATTTTCCCGGGGCAGTGTTTCCCCTTGGGCATTTCGATAACGACAAACCCCACGATAACCAGCCCCATCAACAGCAAACATCCACTTATTAAATTCGTTCTGTTATACCTCCGCTTGGTTTACGACGGTCACACCGTTTTGTTTGAGAATTTCTTGCACCTTGTGAATGTCTGGTGGTCCTTGAGGAATTTCCTTGCTGATGGCGGTGAACATTTGAGTGGCCATGCTGCCTTGGCCGGTAAGTTCGAACATCTCCCCACCACCTGCGCCGTAGCAAAAGCCGTGCTCCGTGCCGGCCGGCACGTGCACGAGTGTGCCCGGCAGGCACAGAACAGTCTTGTTGCCGGAACTGAACTCAATTTGACCTTTAAGGACAAAGAAGGACTCGTCCCAATCGTGGCGATGAAGCGGCGGGCCGGTCCCTTCATCGCCCTTCTGCAGAGTGATCTCATAGCCTTGTGTTGCGTCGTTTGACGCAAGCACGGTCACCTTCGTGCCAAGCACATTCAACGCGGGATGGTAATCACCGGGTGTAACAATAAACGGTTGGGGCTTCATGGTGTCATGACCTCCTGTGGACCAAATGAGTGATTGACCAAACAACAGAACGGCTATCTGGGTTGATTTTTCGTCAATTGACGAAATTAGTCAAG
>BQIW01000056.1 GCA_021604105.1 Nitrospirales bacterium
ATCATGGCCCGCTAGGTCCTCGTTGACCTGGCGGGCTATATTACCAACTGCCCGGTTCCTTATATGAAATCACCACCACGGCCCATCCGGGTTACTCATGTGGTGTCTCTTTTCTTTTTCAAATACCCGAATTTCCCCGTCACAATAAAAAGTATTTTCTAAATATCGAGCAATAGCCCACCATAATTCGGCTTCTTCTTTTTGCCCATCATTTTGAAAGTCCATGGCTTTTTCTTTGGCCGCTTCCATACCGTTAAATAATTCCTTATCTTCCGCAAACAATGTTTTTTCAAACTCTATCGCGGCTTCATAGACGGCCCGTTCGACTTCGATATAGTCCGCAGGAATCTGGTCGTACAGCATTCGGCCTTTTCGCGCGACCGTATAGGGCTGTTCTTCACTCATAAATCTTCTCTTTGGTCCTCATGTAACCGACTGCGTTAGTGGTTCCAATTTGGCGGGGTTTTAAAATAGCAAAACCCCCGAAGGGGCGGGTAGTGGAGGCCACCTTTGGTTCACTTCCTGGCTCGGGGGAATCCAACACCGTTGGGCCCTTTACCAAAGAGCGTCTAAGCCACAATCTCCAGTCTTTATCCTCCTTGTCTGACCCGTGCCAGATCAGGAGACCTGTTTGCCTCGCCTAAGACAAATCAGGAAGGTCCGTGCATCCAAATCACTTTTCAACACGGATTATCTTTTTAATAACCTTCTACCCTAGTCCATCCCCTAGCCTAGAAATCCCCAGTAGGCGCTGAGGCACAAAGTGAGGACGTTCAAAAATTTGGTCATAATGACCTCCTTTGTTAACGCCTCGTGAATTCGAGGACTTTCTATGGAAATTATCACAGAGAAGTTGAAAAAAATAAAGTTAAAGAAACCTGAGGAGAGAGACAAATACCCTACTGCCCCGGTTTTAAAAAGCCCATGTAACAGAATGGCGTAGTCGGTTACGTTTTGAGGCCCTTCTGTTAGTGCCTAATGAAGTCCACGCGCCGCCGCTATAAACAGTCCGCTCGCTGCAAGTCCTAACTTTTCATTTTTTCACTACAGGGAGTTTCCTTCATGGTCCCTTGCCCGGTGCAGCAAGTCAGACATTTGTTGTATTTTTTCGTGCATTTTTTTTTGCATTTTGGGTCTGATAGGCATCCATTGGCACAACGTTCAAGGGCGCTTTTACAATAATTCGAACATTGTGGGCCTTCTATGCAAGAAAATTTCATGGGAGTGATTTGATCAATTTTACATTCAATTCTTTCCAGAGCATCTGTTAATTCGTCACACGAGAATGGTTGCAAATCACTTTCCTCAGCCATGGCAAACGCAGGAACCCCTACAGCCATAATGAATAAAAACATCACCATACGCATCGAAGACCTCCTTGGTATGAATTGTTCACCCTAACCTCTGCCTTAATAGAATGAATATTAACTCTGCATCGCGTATGGTCGAACGGTATGAAAAATGTTGAAATAAAACAATAGAGCGAAGCGTATGTAACAGAATGGGGTATTCTGTCGCCTTTTCCACGTCGGTACCAAAGACCGGCAAAATTTCCTTGGTTTTCTGCGGGTTCAATCTCTAAAATGTAACACTTCCCCTAAGCGATCTTTAACATTTTCCGATCAGTGTGTCCTTCCGTTCTCCTTTTTTTGCATTTCTCAATCATCACGCGGGTCTACCCAGCCGCGCGTCAGAGTCAATGGGCGGCCCGCACCAAGAGACCGCGTAACCCATTGACTCCGCCGCTTCTCCGGCTGGGTGTTCTTTCCGCACGTTGAGAAATGCAAAAAGAGGAGAAACTAAAATGAATACAAAGATGATTGAAAATACCGCTGATCACTTTGAGGACGAAAAATATTTAGAACGATTAAGCAGAAAAACTCCAAGCTCGGTATGGGTGCTGGTTATTGAAAACAAATACGGCACACAAATTACTGCCCATAGCACAGCACAAAACGCTAATAATGCACTCTATGCCTATTGTGCGGAATGGTGGGACGAATTCATCACCGAAAAATACGGGGTGATAACGGAATTAGACCGAGCTGAAGTAATTGAGGCTTATTTTGATTATTACGCTAGTTTTCATATATATCCTGAATGGTATTTGCTCGAAGAATGTAAATTAGATGATAACTTGTAATCTCCTCCCCTTGCCCTTCGTTTCATATCTGATAATAGGCTTTATCAGACATCATCTTTAAACCCTCTAACGTCAGATTTTAATCCGTTTGGCCAGATCAAGGGCCTTGCGTTGATCCACTCCCAAATAGTGGGCTGTGCTCCCAATACTTTTATGTCCGAGGAGATGCTGACACGCGGCGAGGTTTTGGGTTTTGTCATAGATGACCGCTGATTTTGTGCGGCGCATGGAATGGGTGCTATGGCGTTTCGGGTCAAGTCGGGCGAGATACGCCCACTGCTTGACCAAGTTGGCATATTGTTCTCGGGTCAAGTGAGGCCGTGTTTTGCGGTTGCCAATACTGGTCCACAAATAGTCCTCTGATTTCTTTCCACTATGCAGAATCCAATCGGCCAAGCTCTCTCGGGTTTCCGGGGATAAGGCCACTAGATGCCCTCGGTTCGTTTTCTTCTGCCTGATATTAATCTCACTGACCACGTTGCCGTGATGATCGGTCACATCACCCGTTGAAAGCCGAAGCAGGTCTGAGGCCCGCAACATCGTATCAATCCCCACATTAAAGAGCGCCACATCCCGAATTTTATTTTCTGTCGTGAGCAGCGAACGAATGACCTGCGCCTGTTCCGGCGTAAACGGGGTCATTTGTCCGACCGCTTTGCCCTTGTTCCATGGCGCATTTTCAATTTGTGCTTTCTTTACTTTTCTCATAAAAGCCAAAATAGCATGGGGTTATTGATGTGTAAAGTATTGATTTTGCGTGGTTCCCTATTTTTGGTTTTATTAAAAGCAAAAATAGAAATTCGTTTTTTCGTTTCAAAAAAATAGAAATGTTCCATTGAAATTATCTGGTTTTGGATTGCGTTTTTTTACTTGTTTTTATATTTTTTACGTTTCCAATACCATTTTTTAAAGATGAAGGAGGGAAAATGGCAAAAAACATTTGGCTGATTTTATTTGTTTTTCTATTGGCAGGATGCACGACTATCAACGGACCAGATGCGGGCAAGTTAGAAGGTTATGACCCATTTGGATTAGCCGGAGGCTATGATCTTGGTTCGTTAATAGCCAAAACAGACAACGGCTACCGACAATTATTGTCTCGCGATTATTTTATACAGATGGCAAAAGATGAAAAACGGGAAAGTGTTAAACAGCACCTTGAAATCACGCAGCTACCCTCTTCGCCTTCCTATGAATTTCAAGATACAACCCAATTTATTTCTTCACTTAAATTTAATTTACTCAAATCCTCACCGAATTTATCTGCTGAAGCAAGAGCGGCGTTAAAAGCAGTAAAAGAGGTAAAAATTGATGTAGAGAAAATGTCAAGGCAAGCAGTCTGGGGAGGAGCCGCTTTACAATATCACATTTTTCAATCTATTCGCCGTCCGGGGCCATTTTTTGACTTAGAAAAGAATGTTAAGATAGCTATTGGGAAGGGGGAAAAGCCATTCTTTGTTACAGAATTGTTAATATATGAAGACGCGCATGTGGATTTAATCTTTGATGGAAATATAAGTGGTGATGTTAAGGCCGAGTTAACAAAAATGGATATTCTGAAATCTGGGATTGATATAAAATTAAATAAAGATAAAAATCTCAGCGTAAAATATTCCAAGCCTACAATTGTTGCATTCCAAGGGTTCCCTGTTGACACAGAAACTCTTAAATTTGTTTCCCAAAACGGTAAACTACCGCAATCCACTGATTATAAATTACCGTAACCTGCTATTGAAAAACGTTTGGCCCGAAATCACCGGGAAGGCTTAACCTCTTACTAAAAAACAGGGCATCTATATAGGCAGGAAGGCCGACCCTAAATAAGCAAGGGCCTTACACAAGCAGGGCGTGAGAGATAAAGAAATTGCCAAGGCGTTAGGGGTTAATGTCTCAACCGTCTATTGGTATTTAGCTGCGCAAAAGAAGAAACGCTAAGCGTTACCTCCTTCTCCATGTTGATGGCATCCGGCCATCCGACCTTCCTTAATAGCTTTTTTTATTTCTCCTCGCACTTTTTCCACATGTTCAAGAAACACCTTGTTTTGCTGATCTTTCCCGCCATGATCTTTCATACAAAAATGTAACGTGGGAACTTGGCCTGTGGTGTTTCTCGCCTGATCCATCTCTGCTAGAACTTCATCGCAGATTTGATTAAAAAAGATACTGCAACACCCAATGCAGGGATATCCATAGGTCGCGAGTAACTTAAACGCATCTCCGATCATTTCCTTGGCTAAAGACCGCCCGTCAACAACACCGTTCGGATCGCACTGCACCGTATAATCTAACGCCAACTCGCTTGTTTCCTCTGCCATCGTCCGTCCTTTCTCTCGTTTAGACCATTTTTTCTGCGCTCTTTCTTAGCACATCCATTCTCCGCAAGCTCTTCAATTTTTATGAAAACGCCGTTTGTCCCGAAATATTTTTGAACGAGAATGCCCGTGAAGGTCGATAAAAAAGTTTGTCCGATGTCTAGCATCCCCGGATTTTGCGGTTCCTTCCCACTTTGTTCCACTCATGGTTTTTGAAAGCCTTGCGCCTTTGCACCGCCCACGCCATGCGCTGCGCTCCTGTCATGTCCGGATGCTGGTCCGGCGCGGCGGCACTCGCCTGCAACCTGTTCTCCTCGTTGCTGAAATTGGCTTCCGTCCCTTGTGAGAAGCCAAGTTTCAACAACCAACAAAGGAGAACACATCATGGCGACTACAAACAAAAAACCACCCCTTCACAAAATCCGTATCGGAACCATTCAAGCGGATATCTGGGAGCAAGTCCCGGATAAGGGTCAACCCTTCCTCACGGTCACCTTTACGCGTTCGTACAAAAATAAATCGGACGAATGGAGAAACGGCCATTCCTTCAGCCAAGAGCACATGGAAACGCTCATGGATGTTGCCCTAGAGGCCAAAGAATGGATGCGTCAGCATCGTCTGTCCAAGGCCAACGCCGCCTAACGAGGCATCCTACGCCCCCGGCTGGGTCGTCCGGTCGGGGGTTCATCTTTAACCAAAAAGGAAAAGACTATGAAAATCTATACATCATTTGCCACCGCACTCAACACGCTGTTAGCCGACGATACGGCCATCACGCTCACCTCCGAGTGCTTTATGCCGCTCAGTATCGAAGATATCGGCCCGTCTGCCGAAGGTCATCGACAAATTGCGATATCCCATACCGCGACGCAAAATGGTGACCTGATGCGCGACCCTGAAATGGTCTTTCGTTTCATCACCGATGGGGACACGCAGGTTGCCGAACCCATCTCCTTTCGCAATGACTTTATGGGCATCAATCAGGAGGTCTATCGCTATGATGACCATGGTAAGGCTACGCATGTGGATACCCGCCTCAAAGCCGAACTCAAATCCTTTGCCCGCCTGTGGTTTCGCAATCTCAAACACCAAGGGTTTTATGGCAAGTCCGTGATCCGCAAACGGCTGTCTTGATCCTTTTCAATCGCCCCCGGCTGGGCTTTCCCGGTCGGGGGTTTTCTTTTCTCTGTTTTTCGAGATGTGGGACAGTTTCCCACACAGCCACTGCCCAACCCCCTATCACCATTGCCGTGGTTTTTTGGTTGTGGGACGCATTCCCATTTTCGACCAAAATAGGGCTTTCAAAAGGCCAATTTTTCGCAAAAATTCTACCCCTGATTGCCTCTTTAGATATTTTCGTGAGAAGAGGGATGCCTTAAAAGAACGCCGCTCTCTGTGCGGCTATGGCCCAAGAAAGGGCCAATTAAACCATGATGAATTACCGCTCCCGTTCATCAAAAAAAGCCGCTAGAATCGCAATGACCCTAGCGGCTTTCGGTGAGTTATCACCCTTGACGGATTGGCTTCCCAGCCTCATCCGCCCTGCCAGTATAAACACTGCAACGACCGCGTAAATTCTTTTTTTAATCCCATTCAATCTTATCCTCTTTCGGATAGCCACCTGTTTCAAACGGATTCGGCCCGGCTATTTGCCGCCAACTCCGAACCTGCCAGAAACTAATTTTTCGCGCCTTGATCATTGGTTCTCCAACAACAGAGACAATCTGCTGATGTTTGGGAAGATGAAGTATTTCCGTTTCACTTAAGTTGGCTTCCTCGAACTCATCCCATGACTTGGACCACCGAAAATCGCGCTTTTCGGGGTCTTGGCTGAACGAGGCTTTCTTGCGCGTGGTTTTGCCTGATCGGCGGCTCATCTCTTGGGCAAAGTCCGGGTCACTGACCTGCCATGTTTGCAAGAGACTGGACTGATCATAGAACATTTTTTTAAGGGTTGGCCCGTACATCGCCGGTTGCACAGGTGATTGCCAATAGGTCACCATCCGCAGCCCAAGACCGGGCAGCAGCGAGAGGGCTTTCGTAATGGTGTCAGTGGGAAGTTTGCCCACATTCCCGATTTCATCAAACAGCATGAGAAACTTCGAGCGTTGATTTCGCCGCGCAAAGGTTTCAATAATGACCGTTGCCATCAACGCCTTAAATGATCCATGAGTCCCTAGTTTGGTGAGCGGGGTCGTATCAAAACACACGGTATTTTCATCAAATAATTCCTCTAACGAGAAGGTGCTCTTTTTCATGAGCCTTTGGCCAAAGGTCGAACTCCCATCGTAGATATCTGTGGCCTGCTCCGCTTCTTGGCGGAAGGAGCCAAAGGTTCCGGGTTTGGCTTGCTCGGCCTTCAAATTATCCGTCAGCCGCGTCCCCATTCCGCGAACCAGTGCGTTCACATGATCGTTTTTAAACTTTTGGCATTCCCGCATTTTATTGGCGACCATCGCCAAGAGGTCATTACCAGTATTGACCAATTCGCGCAGCCGGGGAAGATGACAATGATCAGGCTCGAACACCGCCATATAGACCATAAGGGTGCGTAACAACGCCCTACCCCCTTCGCGAAAGAACACCGCATTGCCACTGCCGCCCCCGCCTTCCGGTTCTGCAATCATCGCCTTTGCAAAAATGGCCGACCAGTCCCGCGCCTCACAATCTCCTGTGGTTTTGGTTAATTCCTGCTTGACCAAATCAAGGGGATTGAAATTCGTGTGCGGCACATTCTTCAGCCCGAAATAGTTAAAGACCACGACCCGTTTACCGATGAGCTGCATGGTCCCCGCACAGACCCAATACAACTCACCTTTGACATCATTGACCCAAATACTAAATTTCAGTTTTTTCCCGACATGGACTAAATTCAAAAGGGTCGCTTGGAGAAGATTGGATTTCCCGGTTCGAGGAGGACCAACCACCATGCAGTGTGCCGCCCCGGATTGCCATGGATTATAAAATAGCAAGGACTGATGAAAAGCCGCGACAAACACCCCCAGGGGCTTGCGCATTTTCTGAATCAGGCCATCGCTCTCACGCGCAAGGCGTGACACCTTTCCGTACACCTTCTTCTTGGCCTCTCGCCGAATAGTCTTTTGATCGTCATAAAATGGTCCTCCAACCCATATGTCCCAAAGCGGCCCCAGCATCCCCAACCCGGCAAGGCCAGCCAACCCGGCCCCTAAAAACCAGTAGTGGGGAAAGGCCACCCACGCCCAGTACCCGAGCGTGGCAAAGGCCCCATTCACAAAGAGTTGTTTGTACGCATCCCGCCGTATCGGTGCCAAGTTTTCCCGCATCTTCTATCCCTTGTTACCTGTCCCGGTCCTGACTATCCTTCTCCCGTCCGGCCACTTTGATGTGGTAATGGGCAGCGGAGACCCGATCCCATTCCGCTTTAAAATCTTTCATGACTTGGGGATCGCCGCCCATCTTTTCAAATTGCCGTCCAAGATCATTGATGGTGTGAAAACGATTGGCTTCGGACAGGTGTTCCTGTTCTTGCCGAAAATATTCTTTACCATGATTTAACGCCTCATGTTGGGCCGCTAATAATTGATCAAAATATCTTCCGGGCTTGTCTCCCCAATTTCCCCCGTGGTCCCTTACCAGTAAGGTATGGGAACCCGGATAGCCATCCCGAGGATAGATTTGGGCAATGATCTCCCCCTCACGCGTTTGTAAAATTAAATCATCCTTGCTGGGGCCTTGTTTAAAGGTTAGTTTTTGTTCTTCACTCATGACGCACCCCCTTTTCTCTTCGTCATAGAAAACCGGCGGCCGTCCGGCCCCTCGGTTACCTTCTCCCTTTCTTTGTTATCAATTATTTCAGCAGTGTGATCACTTGCTGCTCTGTCGTGAACACATTGATGCTATCTAAATAGCCCTCTAGTGCTTCCTGCCGCCCGGTCTCATCACTCATTTCAAAATCCACAATGTCCTGAAGGGTAGAGCGATCCGTGTCCTTGCCGATCCAATACACAAACACCTTGGCTCCGGTTTTCTTTTTCAGAGCCAAAATTTCTTTTCGATGATCTTCTCTCGTACTGGCGCTGCCGCCATCGGTGATCATGACAATAATATGTTGATAGGCCTCATCCTCAGTAAAGACTCGCTGACTGACAGCCACTTGTCGCAAGGCCAGCAATAACGGCGATTCAATATCAGTGCTGCCCTGGGCTTCTATTTTTTCAATGAAGGGCACCCCATCTTTACAGGGTATGCCCCATTTCCCGGCCTTCATGAGTGCCACCAACTTGGTATCATTGCCCGTGTCTTCATCCTCTATGAGGGCTTCCGGGTACAGCGCTGCAAAGTCGGTGTTCTGTCCTTCCGGGGCCACATCCCGCACCCGGCCGTCAAAGGTCTGTCCTCCATAATTCACGAAAGCTAGCGATCCGCCAGCCAGTGTTTCCACCAACTGATTAAACGCAATGATGGAGCATTTTCCGCTTGGTAACTCCTGTAAAAATTGACTGCCGGCCGTTTTTACCTTGTCGAGATAGGGCCACATTGATCGGCTTTTATCGATTGCAAGAGCTGTATGCAGGTTCGGCACCTGCCCTTTATTTTTGGGATAACCAAAGACAAGTGGCTCAAAATTTTTGGACCACACGCCAATATCGGCCGCGTCCGGCCGATAAGCTTCACGGTCCCAATTAATAAACAACGCTTGTATTTCCCGCCCGGAGGAGGTGTCCGCAATATCGGTAATCGACACTTGATAGGCGGTTGCACTGCCAATGATGACGTTTTGGACCGGATCAAAGGCATATTTGGTCACTGTCCGACCGTCCGGTAACGACAATGCTCCCAATTGGATGTGATGATCCAATTCCATTTCTTCGGGGCTCATTGTGCGCCGGGCCGGGTTAATCTCAAAGGTCCGATTTTTTGGCAAGCTGTCTAAATCGGCAAACGGATCCACCCGTTCAAACCCGGCCAATCCATCCGTGGACAACCCGTTGATCAACAACAATCCGGCAAGAGTTAAGATCGTTTTCATCGTGTAGCAATCCCTTCTAGCCCGCCATCGAGGGCCGTTGAGGTTTGACTATCGGCATAGATGCCAAAGGCCCGCCCTGCACTTTGGTGTTCCCACTCTTTCAAAGCCTCCAAGGCCTTCCCCCACCCTTTCATATTTTCTGGATGCACGCCGTACATTCCGATCGCACTTACTTCCGGCCGCTGTGTGAGGATGCCGACAAAATCCACATTCTTAGGCAGCGGTGAGGGATAGACGATTTTGGTTTCACGCGAACACGGCCGAGATGTGGCATAAAAATTACTGACCCAATAAATTTTAACATCCGTAAATTGTTCGCCATCGAGCATTTGCAGCATGGTATCGAGTTTGGAAAATCCTCCGGCAATGTGATTGCAGCGAAAGGGCTTGGACGCAATCGCTTCTTTAAGAGGCAATCCTTTTTTACTTTGAATGTCGGCAATGGTGCCGGACCACAATGGCTGTCCGGACGTGGATACCACCTCGACAGAAGCCGTGTGATAGAAAAAGTCCTCGTCTAATTCCGCGAGTGCGGCCATGAAGTCTTGTTTCAGAATTTCAAATTTTTCTTGAGGATAGGCGGTATCACTATCATCGATAAACACCAAGATTTTGTGATCCGTGGCCATTTTTGCCACCACGGAATCAACACCTCCTACGCCGAACATGCCAACCAACCCAAGCACTACAAGCCCTGTGTTGATGATGTTGACCATGGGTTATCCCTCCCTTCCAAAGTCACGTTGAAAGTGAAAAATTTTCGTTCCGGTCCAATAGCCAATCAACGTCGTAAATAAAAAGGTAATTGCGGCCACCGCAATCAAGGTGCCCGGATCATTGGGAATGGGGGACCTTCGGATAAAAACCGTAAATTCCGGTTGTAACCGGAGATAAATCGTCCAGCTCTCGATCGCTAGCGCAAACACATAGAGGGCAATCGGCGTTCCCAGCTTCATCCATCCCATAGGCTGGTTATCTAAAACCTTAAAGCCCCGCTCCATGACCCCCAATCGATGCAGTTGAATGGCCATTAAGATGGGCGCAATCAACACAATGGTGGTGAGCAGTAGGACAAAGACGGAATTGACCGTCAGTTGCGGGTCGATTTTTTGGGAGAGTTGGCCAATCAAGGCGGTATGCCCGATAAACCATTTTTTCCCAAAGGTGATCGAATGTTCATAAATGGTGGCGTGGAGCGCGGCCGGAACCAGCTCCGCCAGCACACACGGCACAAAGGTCAAATAACTCGTCAACGGAATCCGGGGTAATGCGCCGCCAGCAGATGACCCGCCGCCCGTACCATTCCGGTATTGATACACCTCCTCATCGAGTTCTTCCTCATCTGGGGTGGCCGCGCCGCTGCTCATGACCGCCATGCCCATCAAGAATGGAAAGGCCAGCAGGGCCTCATTTAAAGGCAACAGCCCAAACACCATCCCTCCTCCGATCATGCCGCCTATCATTAATGCGGCCCGTCGATACGTCTTCATAGGACCACCTCCTTTGAATGAATGTGAAAAATCCTGGGTGAATAATTGAGACTTACGGTTGCATCGCTGATCCAACCGCCTTTATGAGCACCGGAGATTCCGGCTTAGTCCCGATGAACGTTTCCATGACTTCGTACATCGGCGTCACCGATGTAGAACACACGAATTAAATGAATGAAGCACTTCCAGAATTTGATCCACTGGAGGACATGACGAACGCCCCACACCTCTGAAATCTGCGTTGCTGTTTTCATGGGCTGGCACCCCGCTATTTTAAGGTAAACAAATGTATACCTTATAGTCAGCATTATAAGGTAAACAAATGTATACTTCAAGAGACAATAATACCTTACAAAAAAATATAAAACCTTATATTTCAATAACTTTTAAAAAATGTGGAATTTAAAATACGGGCAGGATACGAAAAAGTTATCCGAGTTGAGGGCTTACAGGAAATTTTTGTTGGGTCTCCTTCCAGTCGTTATATTTCTTTTGAAAATCTCTCCATTCTTTCGACGAATAAAGACCATATTGTTCAGACAATTGAATAGCCACGTCTCCGGAAACGTCACGAGTTCCATTCAATATAAAGGAAAGATACACTCGTGTAATTCCAAGCTTTTCAGCTATGTCTTTTACTTTCAATCCTTGTCCTTCTACAAGCTCCTTCCGGATAATCTTCCCTGGATGAACAGGCTCAAGGACAGCAGTAGCATTCTCTTCGGACATTGGCTCTTCATGTATTTTGTTTTCATAGGGTTCCTTTGGTATGCCAGAGTTTTTTTCTTTTTGCAAAAACTCTTTCGTAAATTTTACTAGTTCAGTTGCCAGATTTTTTGATTTTGGAGATGATTCGGGGTCATTGATAATTTTATTACAATTTTTTAAAGCCTTTGAACACTTTCTTAAATTAAAACAGCAGACGGCTTCCAAGAAAAGCGAATCTGAATTCTTATGGCCGCTTGGAATTTGCTGGTATTTATCAAACCCCTCTTGCCATTTTTGACGTACGGTTAGGGCCGCTCCTTGACCATCAAGTGCTTTAATAAATAACTTATGCCCTTCAGGAATCTTCTCATATTCATCAATAGCTTCTTCGTGTTTACCAGTTAAATTTAGTATTTCCCCTCTCTTAAGAACGGCAGAACCCCAATATTCATCATCTGGTGGGATCTTTTCAAGAACATCATTGGCCCATTGAAATTCCTTCAATTGTGTCATAAGACAAGCGGTCCGGTAGATACCTTCACCTCCCATTGTGTATCCCTGCGTCAGACGCTTAAGAGATTCAATGGCTTGGTTAGGAGAGCCCATACAAAAAAAGGCAAAAGCCTCTCCTAATAAAGCCCAATTACTCATGTGGTGAACGACTGGAACCATTTGAAACAACGAAAGGGCTTGGTGATGTTGGTCTTTATGCAGTCGGGCATAGCCTTGGTGGCAGGCGGCGTCAAACCCAAAACGATCGCCTATTTTCACCTTGTCTAATACATCAATAGCCTTTTGATGCTTATGAAGACATTTCCAGGCAAGACCTTCATAAAACCACGCAGCCTTTTTCCATTCGTGCTCTTCGGGGACTTGTTGAAGTTTGAAGATAGCCTCGTGATATTCGCCTAATTCAACCAGCGCAGCGCCTTCAAAGAAAAAAGCCATGTTCAAGTCAATCTGATTTTCCTGAAAACCCTCGTAAGCCTTTAAAGGTGTCTTTAACCTATATAAAATTCTTCCCTGATCTAGAAGTGCCAAGGTATAAACTTTTTGTTCTGACGGAATTCGCCGAATAACTTTGAAAGCTTGTTTCTTCTCTCCCACTTCAAATAACGAAGCGGAAAAGGCTACCAGCTCCCAGCTTTCCCATTTATAATTTTTCGGGACTTTTTTAAATTGTTCTACTGCGCCTTCGTAGTCCTGAGAACAAAAAAGCTTTACCCCTTTTATGACATAAGAGTTGCCGCTAGACGTTTTATCCGAAGGGGTTTTTAAAGAATGGGAATCGTCTAAAATTGAAGAAGGAAACAACGGGCCGTCAAACGAAGGTGCTGACAGGTTTGGAATTTCAAGCGTTGTCATATACGAATGGATTAAGCTCCACTCCTATTATTTAAAATGGTTCTTCCCATTATAAGCCTTATCCCCCCTGCCCGTTCGCTGTAGCTTTACAGGGAAAGGGAGATCATAGCATGTTAGAAAATATCGTTGAAAAGATGAAGATCGAGCGCATTCACGGCACCATCTTTACTTAGACCGGCCTGGACAGTGACTTTCATTTTCTCGATATCGGTCGGCGCTATCAAGATAAACACGGTGAGTGGCAAACCGGCACTGCCTACTCTCTTTTCACCACAGAAGTCCGGAGAGGCCCTTGAACTTTTTAGACTGGATTTTGGGGGTGCAAGAACACCGGCCTCACCACCGAAGAGATAGCCCGCCTTTCTGAGGATTTTTCCTGACCCTTTCCCATGGCATCATCCTTGTCTTAATCCTGCGGGGATTCGGGGGCTGCATAAGCCCCGTCTTAAAAAATGATCGGCGTTAGCCGATCGCACCTTTTTCTTAATCCTTCAAAATTGACGGCCGTCAGGTCGTCGCCTTTTCCTTTTCTTTGACTTTTTCCTTGCGGTGCTGGGCGGGAATTTCCGGGAAGAGCTTTCGATCGCCTTCTTTCACCAGCCAGTGATCCAGTAATTGGACCATGAGGTTATGGAGTTCGGGATCGCTTTTGGTTTCCAGCCGCTTTTCCGCTTCGGCGCGAATCGTTCCACCGATCAGGATTTTTCGGCGGGTATCGCGCTTACGTTCGGCCTCACGTTCCTTGCCCAATCGTAACGCCTCTTTCTTTTTCTTTTTGGTCAGATGCTTATCAATTTCCTCTTTGATTTTTTTCTGTTGTGCTTCCAGCTTTTCAAGCCGGGAATCGCGCGGTTTTGAATCATCGGTTGTAGTGAATTTTTGGGTGAACTCTTTTCGTAGTGTTTCAGTCATTTGGCGCAGTGACTCCTATTCGCGTATGGGATTCGTTGAGCGCGTCTTGGTCGATGTTTTGACGGTTGTTTATATACAGCATCATCGGTTGTGGATGAGTCTAATCAATCATAGATTGTTGGTATATTCTTGTAAAGTGAGTGTGGTATATTTTTATTCATCAGCCCGTAAGGGCGCACTTATACATTACTTCGTAATGTCGTGCGCTTTGAAGCGGTTCACGCTCCAAAGTTTTTCAATCGGTACGAATATATAAAGGCTGGTCGCACCTCTGTGGCAATTTATCACTATTCGGTTAAAATCATCAGTCGAGCAAAAGGGCGAAGCGTGACGGCCGCCGCCGCCTATCGAGCTGGAGTGGACATCCTCGATTCACGAACGGGAGAACATCATAGATACGCCAAGCGCGGCGGCATCATTCAAAGTGACATTCTCGCCCTCCCCGGCTCTCCTGAATGGGTTTATGACCGAACCAAATTGTGGAATGAGGCCGAACACCGCGCCGACCGCACCACCCGCCCAGACCATGCACAATTAGCGCGCGAAGTTGAAATCTCCCTGCCCCACGAATTGTCCCACGAACACCGCGTCGAGCTGGTGCAAGAATTTGTCCGAGATCGCTACGTGGCCAAAGGCATGGTTGCCGATCTGTCGTTTCATGCCCCCGGCAAAGGCGGCGATGTTCGCAACCATCATGTCCATATTCTTCTCACCATGCGGCCGCTCAATGACAATGGTGAATTTGCCAATGCAAACCGCGACTGGAACCACAAAAACGTCCTGATGCAAGACCGTGCGGCATGGGCGGAGTATATGAACCGGGCGTTAGAACGGGCCGGTCATCGCGGCGATGCCGATCATCGGAGTTTTGTCGATCGTCAGATCGACCGGTTACCCACCAAACATCTTGGCCCCGATGCGTCGAATATGGAGCGCAAAGGCATCGAAACGCGCATCGGTGATGAAAACCGCGAAGCCACGGCATGGAATAAAGAGCTGCTGGAATTACAAGAAAAACACGATGTAATTATTTTGGAAATCGAGCGGGAAAAACGCCGCTTGGCCAAAGAGCGGAAAGGCCAAAAACCCGCGCCCGTACAGGACGCAACCCCCCTCCTCGCCCAGCGGCAAACTGCTTTGGACTTGCGGCATCTGGATGAACGGCGCAGCCTGGAAGAGGATATTGCCCTGCGTCGCTCGCTTTTGTCTGGCACGATTGATCGCTATTACGATGTGAAACGGCTGCAAGAAGAGCTCGTACAGGCCCGTAAAGACCTCAAAAAGGCCCAAACGCCTATGGGACGGCTCTCGGGCCGGGAACAGGAGAGAAAGGACCATATCAAGGCTCTTGGGCTGAATTTACGGGATGCCGAGCGCAGACGCGCCGAACAGTTGCAAGGCTTCGATCAAAAAGCCACGGCCGAGCTTCGCGCCCTTGGGCAGCGCCAACAACAGGAAACCGAGCTATTACGCCGGACCCCGCCGCTAGAGCATGCGGCAGAAAGTGAAGATTTCCGAGAATATGCTCCAGAGGGCCAGGCCCCCTACTCCCGGGCTGTTAATGATAATGAGCCCGATCCGGATTATGGTCCATCCTATGATCGGTAGCGCCTTGGAAATGACTTAAGATATCAAACTGATATCAGATAACAGTAAGTTATTAAAAGTTATCAAATTAATATCTAAAAGTTACTGTTTAGATATCTGATATTATTTGTTATCACAAAAATAACAATTAGATATCTTGATGTTATCCACAATTTGCGCTATCTTAGGATAACTTTCCATTGAAGAGTTCTCTTCAATACCCCCATTCAAGGAGCTTTCACTATGCCCGTTATTTCATTTGCTAGCCCTAAAGGCGGTGCCGGAAAAACCACCGCCGCATTACTTTTAGCAACAGAACTTGCTCATACCCGAAAAGATTTTGCTGTTACCCTTATTGATTGTGATCCGCGTCAATGGTCCGTCAAATGGGGGCAGGGGGGGCAAGTTCCCGAGAACATGACAATCATCCCCAAACCATCCGAAAAAGATATTCTTGATGAAATCACAAAGGCCAAATCCAAAACACCATTTGTCATCGTTGATTTAGAAGGCACAAATTCTACCCTTGTCGCTTTTGCCATTAGTCGCTCTGATCTTGTGGTAATCCCGACGCAAGCAGGACCCATGGAAGGAGAAAGCGCAGGCGATGCCATTAAACTGGTTAAACTGCAAGAGCAGGCCTTTGAACGTAAGATTCCTTTTGCTGTTTTGATGACGCGAATGAGTGCCGTTATTCGCTCAAAAATTGAAAAGGATTTAACCGCACAAATGGAATCGGCTTCGGTTCCTGTATTCACCACCCAGCTTTTAGAACGCAATGCGTTTAAATCCATTTATGCGTATCAGTGTCCGTTGTGGGCCTTGCCGAAATCAACGTACAAACTGGAAGATGCCAAACAAAATGCTCGGGCGTTTGCAGGAGAAGTCATTGCCATGTTTGTCAAAAAAAAATCTGAAACACCAATGAAAGAGGAGATTGTGGCATGAATAAACAACCTACAAAAACCTATGATTTTGGCGAACAATTAGACGAAGTGAATCTTTCTGATTTAATGCAAAGCCCATCATCGGATAGTGAAGATAAAGGTCCAGCGCCTGAAAAAGTTCGTCAGGTCGCTGAAAAAGCAGGCTGGGAGAGTAGGGAAGGGCGCTCACCAAACCGGAAGAAAAAGGTCGTGCGAAAAAGACGAACCTACCGCACCGGCCGCAGTGACCAGTTTAATAACCGTTGTCACCCTGATGTTATTCAGGGTTATTACGATATTGCGGATCAATTGAAAATTCCAACTATGGGAGAAACCTTAGAACGCGCGTTGAATGCCTTGCGCCGCGAGGTTGAAACCCAAGTTGCTGAAACCACCAAATTCAACCAGTAGAGTAGGGGAGTTCTCCTGCACTTTGTGAGGAAAAAAATACTTTTCTAGAAAACCCTCGTTAAACCTGCTACAGAAAATAACACCCTATCTTTAAAAAAATGATGTCAAATGAGTAAAGCTCTCGCCGTAAAACGGCGGCAACCACCAGCGAAGCCGCAACAATCTGAACAATTAAGTATGTTCAGAAATTTCTATGGAGATTCGAAAGACCTCTCAAACACTATTGAAATGTGGGATGCCATCCCCAAATATGCCGTAGCAGGCCGCATACAAGCCAGTATGCGCGATGAGAAAGGTAATTTACCTCTATATGAACAGGAGTTTGTTTATAGCCCGACCTACGCCCCTCGACCAGAATCTTTAGACTGCAAAGTCGTTATTCAACCCGTCAAAATCAAAAATAAAGATGGAAGTTCAACGGACTATTACCCATCAGCCGATGAAGAACTGGTTGAGGAAGTGTTGAAAAAGATTTTTTCCGATCAAACCTTCGGTGATTTAGCTGAACATGACCCCGCACAGAAAAAAAGCAAGGTCTGGTTTTCGCTCAGCATGGTTCAAAGAGAATTAAAAGATCGGGGCCGAACCCGCAGCCTTGATGAGATTAAAACATCTATTGAAATTTTAGCCAAAACCGTTCTGGAAGTCGGCCTCTTAAAAGATCGTTCCCGCAGGGGCCTTTTGTACACTGGAACAATTTTACAAGACCTAACGCGTCTCACGCGGGAAGATTACTTAATTGATCCTAAACAATTATGGTGCGCCCGTCTTCCTGAACCGATTAGCGATAGCATAAATAATATTTCCTATCGTCAATTTAATTACGGCACCTTGATGGATTTAAAATCGCCCCTGGCGCGTTGGTTTCATAAACGGCTCTCTCATAACTATACCCAAGCCAATCACGTCAATAGATATTCAATTTTGCAAACCACTATTGAGCGCGATAGCGGCCTTGTCAGACATTCGCGTAAGGACCGCCGCATTGCCTATGTCGAAGATGTGTTGCAGGAATTAATTGATGCCAAGGTTTTAGAAGGTTTTGACCCTGAAAAAGAGCCTGCGCCAAGAGGTAAAGGTATCATCAATGTTAAATATCATCTACAACCGAGCTTTGAATTTGTTCAGGAAATGAAAAATGCCAATGCCAGAAATCGTGATTCTCAAAATGGAACAACTAAACTTTTATAGGGTTATAGGTTTTAAGGACATTCCCTCGGTGTTGTAGGTTTTGAGGACATTTATCAGGCTTAAATCGGCCTTTATTTATAGGGAGTTTCTAAAATTTCCGTGATGAAAGCCGCTAAAATCAACCGGGTTATAGGTTTTCAGGACAATTGTCTTGCTTCTCATAGGTTCTCAGGACGGAAAGTTCTAGGTTCTTGGGACATAACCTTATAGGTTTTCAGGACAATTCAAATGGGGAGGATGGTTTTCCACAGATTCGTGGTTATTAAACAGAAACAAGGATATAGGTTTTGAGGACATTTCCATTAAAAAGTCATAGGTATTCAGGACAATTCCCAAATAAAGATAGAGGTTTTCAGGACATTTTAGGGGCAAAGTTATAGGTTTTCAGGACATATTTACTAAAGGTTATAGGTTTTCGGGACTACCATGCTTCTATAAGTTATTGATTTTTCAAAAATTTTTAACTGTTGAAGACCTCTTAATCTTTAATCCTATTTAACCACTCTTATTCTTGTCTTCCAGCTCTATCTAACATCATTACCCATCAACCCTGGCCCAATCGTGGCTCCTCAGCTTCGCGTTTTCTAAACGCTACGCCAAGTCGCATTATTAATTTGCACCTACCCTCCGTTCGCCTCTGGCTCACTACGCCCCGCAGACGGCCTTTAAGCCATAAGAGAGTACCAAATAAAAACCTTGGCACAACCCATCTTGATAAAAAATTATGAAAATACGGTAGAAAGAGGAAGAGCTATAAAGGGTAGGGGAGTTCGCAAAAGTTGGACCACCGTGCTTGTGGTGAACACCGCCATGCTTACCAAGGAACCGGTTGGGCTAAGAGCGGAGCATGAAGAAAAGAAGGTTGTATGTGGGAACCCGTTTTTTCGCACGATCAGAAATCATGACGGAGCCGGAAAGAGGATAGCGACATCCTCAGCAGCCTCAAGGGCTGCTTGCAAAAGGGCAACGCTCTCACCCTTGAGGCTGCCTCCGGGTGCCGCTCTGGTGAACGTGTCGGCTCCGAAGGCATGTCAGAACTTGGTTTGTCTTCCAAAGGCATAGCAGGGGAGGGGGTTCATCATCCTTGTCTTCATCCTGCTGGGGTCCGGGGGCGGCATAGGCCCCCGCATTCATCCCCAATCCGGCCGGGTTTTCCTGCTATGGGCCCGTTTTTCTCCATAGCTTCCCATTAAATTTTCTTAGAAAAAACGTCTTGGCTTTTCTTCATTTCCGCCCCATACTGCGGCGATGAAGAGTCCCGCATCCATAAACAATCCCTTTAAAAGCGCTGTTGTGCGGGTGATGTTGATCCGTGAAGAAACGCCTACCTATTACCCCCAAATTTCCACCAGTCATGATGTTTCTCGTTTATCACAAGATATGTTGAATTTAGACCGGGAAGAATTTCGAGTTTTATTGCTCGATACCAAACATAAAGTTCTTGGTGTTCATACCGTCTCTGTCGGCTCCCTCACAGTTTCCATTGTTCACCCACGTGAGGTGTTTAAAGCCGCAATTCTTGCCAATGCCGCCGCCATTATTGGCGTTCATAATCACCCTTCCGGTGATCCCACGCCGAGTCCGGAAGATCATGCACTGACCCAGCGTCTGGCAAAGGCCGGAGCGCTCTTAGGAATCCGGTTATTGGATCATGTTGTTATCGGTCAAGATGCAATATATAGTTTTGCGGACGAAGGTTCCTTACCGCTCACCGATGCCCCCATGCCGTAAATTTCCTCCCCCGTCGATTTTTCTCGAAAAAATCTTGTTTTCAGGTCATAATAAAAGATCATTCCAACAAATAATGAGGTTGAAATATGGCCCAGGCACTTGCCAAAGAAATGGTTCCGCTCGAATTTCTCGTTCTCATGATTGCCAATGATTACCCGGATTTAATTGATGATCTCGACGCCATCATTCAAAAACCCGACATTTCCCGCCATGACGCGGAAAAAGAAATCGCGCGGGCGCTTGATATGTATCAAATGCAGCTTGTCGCCGGACGCATCAAACCCAAAGCCCTGCAATCCTAGCCCCGCTTATTTTTTTCTGGACGAACGCAAAAGAATCGGCCTAACTGGACTCCATTACTTCACCATCAACCGGAGCACCAAACATGGCCGAGAACATTCAATATAATATTTCTGTCCCAGACACTTACGAAAAAGACGGCGAAGAAAAAACCGCCTGGACCACCGTAGGCACCGCCTTTCAAAATGACAAAGGCAGTATCTCGTTAAAAATTCCCGCCAATATCGCCGTCTCCGGTGATGTGGTGTTGTTTCCGAAAGAAGACAACGAATAGAGCAGGGGAGCCCAACCCCTGCCATGTCAGAGGAACATCTCCAGCCCGGTTCGGCCTTTCAATTTCAATATCTTCATGTTGAAACCGATATTTTTTTATTCGATCATTTTTGTGAAATTAAATCAGGGGAGGGGCTGTTTCGGCGCTTTAACCGGGTAGGGGCCTTTATTGAACCCAACTGGTATCGGTTTCCGATCGGTTTACAACTCTTTACCCGCGCCAAAGAATTTGATTTTGAGCGATAACCGTTACCATGAAAAATAATCTGTTTTCCTTATTTCAATAGTATTTAAAAACTCTATAATCCTTGGGGGGAATAGCCTACAATCGAAGCAATGAACTTTTAATTTGCACTTGGTGGTGTTCAAAAATGGGTCAATCTGCCCTTGCTGAAAGTATAGATTTTTACCGGCTAGACGCTAACCGGAAGCTGAATCCTGAAACCCGCTCAGCAATGGGGCAGTTCATGACTCCGGCTCCTATTGGCAGTTTTATGGCTTCACTATTTAACGACTTTGAAGGAGAAAGTTTAGCCCTTCTTGACCCCGGTGCCGGAGTTGGTTCTTTAACTGCAGCCTTTGTTGATGAATTTGCCCACCGTTCTCAACGACCAAAGAAAATTTTTTGTACTGCTTATGAGATTGAACCGATTTTGGTGGAATATTTAAAAACCACTCTTTTGGATACGGGAAAGTTGGCTAAAAATGCCGGAATGGTTTGGAATGATTCCCTGAAATCCACGGATTTCATTAAAGATGCAGCGGAACTTTTGAAGATAGGAAGGACGGAAACATGGAAAGACTCTCACGAATTTTCCCATATTATTATGAATCCGCCTTACAAAAAGATTCATTCGACCTCTGAGCATCGAAAATTACTGCAGTCTGTCGGTATAGAAGCGACCAATTTGTATATAGGGTTTCTTTCTCTTGGCATTAAATTATTAAAGCCCGGTGGAGAGTTAGTAGCAATAGTCCCTAGATCGTTTTGTAATGGACCTTATTTTAGATCGTTTCGAAACCTTTTACTGAATGACATGGCCATTCGGCGAATTCATGTCTTTGACTCACGAAAACGTGCTTTTAAAGATGATGAGGTTTTGCAAGAAAATATTATTTTTCATGCGGTGAAAAACGGGAGTCGAGGAAAAGTTACCATCACATCTAGTCCAGATGGTCTTTTTGGTAGAGATAAAATTGGGAAAATCGTCGCAGAGAATATGACCTATAAATCCGTTCCTTATTCAAGTGTGGTAAGGCCCGGTGATAATAATAAATTCATTCACATTACCACGTCTGAACTCGATCAAAATATTTTAGATAGACTTTCTGTTTTTACTCATACATTAGATGACTTGGGAATTCAGGTTTCAACAGGGCCAGTCGTCGATTTTAGAATGAAGGGCGACCTTTTAAAAAATTTTCGTGCTGGCGCAGCCCCCCTTCTTTATCCAACTCACTTTCAAAACAGCCATATTGATTGGCCAAAAGATTCAAAAAAACCGAATGCCATTCGAGTGTCGTCAAATACGAAGAGTTGGCTCTGGGAAAATAACGGACATTATGTTCTTACGCGCCGCTTTACTACGAAAGAGGAAAAAAAGAGGGTGGTCTCGGCTATTTATGATTCTTCCCTAAAAGGTGATCTTGTTGGATTTGAAAACCATTTAAATGTATTTCATTCACATCAAAAAGGACTGCCCAAGTTTTTAGCACAGGGTTTGGCCTTTTATCTTAATAGCAGCCTTATTGATCGGTATTTTCGCCAGTTCAATGGGCATACCCAAGTTAATGCAACTGATTTACGCTCTCTTTTGTATCCGAGCCTCGAAACGCTAAAACGGCTTGGCAAGACGGAATACCGTAAAAATCTTTCACAACAAGAAATCGACGATCGTTTAGAAAAGGAAATTCATGCTATGGCCGAAACCTCAAAAATTGACCCTGTACGTGCTCAACAAAAAATTGATGAAGCACTGGCCATCGTGAAGGAACTCGGGATGCCAACAGGTCAACACAATGAGCGTTCTGCCTTAACACTACTCGCGATACTAAACCTTACCCCAGAGGGGTTATGGGAAAACATTGAAAGACCTCTTATGGGTATAACCCCTATTATGAATTTTTGCCGGGAGCACTACGGGAAAGAATATGCGCCTAATACACGAGAAAATTTTCGACGCCAAACGATGCACCAATTTGTTGACGCTGGTATTGCTGTTTATAACCCAGATCAACCAGACCGAGCGGTTAACAGCCCTAAAGCCTGTTACCAGGTTTCCTCCGAAGCATTTGATGTAATTTCTCAATTTAAAACCAAGAATTGGAAAAAGTTGCTCGATGGGTATTTGAAAGAGAGCAAAACCTTAGCGCAGCAGTACGCGAAAGAACGGGAAATGCAAATGATTCCAGTGGAGATTAGGGAAGGCCAAGAAATTACTCTTACCCCCGGCGCACACAGTAAACTTATCAAGGATATTATTGAAGAATTTGCGCCTCGTTATGCTCCCGGAAGCGAAGTGATTTATGTAGGCGATACCGGAGACAAGATAGGATTTTTTGAGCCGAAAAAACTTTCCAAAATGGGGGTTGAGATAGACAAGCATGGGAAAATGCCTGATGTAGTGCTGTATTTCCCCAAAAAAGATTGGCTGTTATTGGTGGAGTCGGTTACGAGCCATGGTCCTGTAAATGCAAAACGCCATGCTGAACTAGCGAGATTATTTCAAAATTCTCGACCCGGTCTTCTCTATGTGACGGCATTTCCCGATCGAGGAACTATGGCTAAATATCTTGCCGACATATCGTGGGAAACAGAAGTTTGGGTTGCTGAGGCACCGACTCATATGATTCATTTTAATGGAGAACGTTTTTTAGGACCCTATGAAGACTGATGCCTCAGCAGTCCAGACCGTCAACGATTTGTTTTAGATTTGAGTGATAACCGTTATTGTGGAAAGTTGGAAATTCAAATACTATCATCGATACCTTTACAGCTCAGATACGAATTACTTGCCATGAACCTTTCAGGCCGAATATCAAATCGCAGCGTCGGACAATTTGACCCGATAAATTGGCTTAAAGAGGGTGACGGGCTACTGGCATCAGCAAAAGTAGTCAGAGAGAAATGGACCGATTTGAGGCAAACTTTCTCTAAAAGTACTCCAAACTCTATGTCTGAAAAACGGCATTTAACGCCAAACTGGAATCTGCTTACTGGTTTGCCACGCTCATCAATGTTGCTCCTCGGTTACTCAGTAGAAATGTATTTAAAGGCTGGATTGACCAAAGCTTATTATGGTTGTTCTATAGAAATGTTTGAGAGGGATGTCAAACGATTTGGCCATAACCTATTTTCATTGGCGAAGGAAATTCATTTCGATTTTAAAAATGGTGACGCTGATAACTTTGACGGGCTTAAAAAAATGGTTCTTGTGGATGCTAGATATCCTGTCCTTGTCCCGGAAGGCCAGTCCTATTCTGATGTAGTAAACCAAAGAACTCGCAGGATTTGGAGTATAGAAAATTTCGATGATTTCTATGCATTAGCTGAACGAGTTCGCGAACATGTTCGTGCGATTGACTGTGATAGCAATAATTCCGCTATAAGGCACTCATGGCAAGTGGATCAAGACGGATATCTCGCATTCCGTGTTGGTGGACGCTTACCTCCACGAATTACCTACCGGCTTAGTTCTGTTCAAGTTGGGGCTGGGAGTACTTCTTTAGATGATATGAAACCGCTTTTCCCATCGAACGACTACATTCTCCTGAATCATTACTGGGGCAGTGCGTGGATTTACGAAGACTGCGTAAAGACGGAAACTAGGAAAGCGGAGACTGTTCGGAAAATTCCGCTGCAAGAGTGATAATCGTCATTGTGGAAAACCACAATGAGATTATAAGGGAAACTTCCAGGAAAGCTTTTCTGTGGGAGTGGCTCTTTCTTTAGCCCTAATGCGATATTGTTTTCTTTGGTCTTCCGAAAAATCCGAAGAAGCCCAAACCAATTTCCAGTCCCTTATTGGTTTTCCTGGGTAATCGTCATGAGTTTGCTCTTTCTCTTCCCAAGTCTCAATACAATCTTTTGGTGGAGGAGAGAGATTTTCCAGCGGGCGGTTTGCAGCCCATCCCCCATTAATCCATCCTTCTGGCGTAAGGTGGTAACGGGAAGTAACCGTATCAGTCCCCATTTATAAAATCCTTTGTGCGATAAGATAACTTATGGAAAAGCAAATAAGCTCCTCCTTATACGAATTGCTCTTATTCTGGAACGTCAAACGCCAAAACCGTTAAAATCATTTCTCGATTTTTATCAGTCGGATTTGCAAACACATAACCAAAGTTGGTTTCTGCCTTCCTACCAAGGTCCCGTTTGTAGTTAGGGTGAGCCTTAACGGTTTCCGGGATAGCATCAAGTATCTTGGAGAAATCTTTCCGGCGATTAAAAATGATGACTGCTACTTTGGTGTCACGCCAACAGCTATACCCCAATAACTGATTCAAAGTGTCGGTTAGTTTTTTAGGGCCATTCCAATATTTACATTCGCCAATAAAAATATTTTTCCCTTCCGACCGGATTAAGATATCGGTTTTTCCCTCATAATTAAAGGTTTCACCGGTTGCGTTCCCCTCATAATGGCCATTCAGTTGGACAAGGAAATGGGATCGAAGGGCTTCCTCATCCATAGAAGCAAATGCAGAAGGGCTTCGCTCCATAACCTGCACCATATTTTGAAGGACGCTTAGAATATGGTCATAATCCGATTCGGATAATATTGGTTCGGGTTTAAAGGGAGCTGTGCTTGCAGGTGGCATGGTCGGGACAATTTTCCGACGGACTTCAGGAGAAACATACGTTTTAGGTGAATCCTTTCGTTCCTTTAATTGAAACCCTAGGGAAGAAACGAGATTTTGGTTAGCCAAAAGTTTTTGTCTTCTACCCTCAATGCCAGATTTTGCCAGTTGTCGGATTTGGTCATTGAGTCCTTGGGCATCCTTTTTAAGATTATCCAAGTAGCTCCGTATTTTAGAAAGTGTTTGATCGATTTCACTACGGACCTGCTCGGCATTAAGGTCTGTACCTTCAATATTTAGGATTAGTGCCTGAGACCTTACCTCGGCACGGGGCGGGTTCAGGGTGTATGTGGATGGTTGAACTTTGAAGACCTCTGAATCCCCATCAAAAGGTATAGTGACTTCTATTGCTGTTCCCTCCATAAAAAAAGGACGGCTTCTGTCGTGGATGAAACGCATTTGATCTCCACTTACATCAATTTGTGTCTCATTTTGATCAACAACTATTTCATCTTCACAAATAACTGGAACATTAACTTGATACTTTCCCTCAAAATAATCACAGAGATCCTCAATCGAGGAATTCAGTAGCCGATTTCCATCTATAGTGCCTAATTCATCAGAGATCAGCTTTCTCTGATGCTGATCTATATCAAACCAATGAACGTTGTTAAAAAGGAGATCCGAATTATTCATTGATCTTGATGGACGCGATTAAAAAGGAAGGGTAGTGAACATGGGAAAGCAATTTCTCATTGTGTATACCCTATTTATTTTTCTCTTTAATACGAGCTAGTGCCACTTTATTCCAGCTCTGAAATAACTCAAAAGCATTTTCCCCGCCCATGCCTGTCATGGATGCTAAAGTCCATCTATTGTCTGGATCTAGAAACCCATGCGCCCAATCTACCCCTTCGATAAACATAGAATGATCACAATTGGATGAGAATGGCCAAGAAACTTGAATTACACCTGATATTGCAAATATGACTCCTAGGGCAAACCCTTGTACCTTTGCATTCCAATCAAACCATTCTCCGGTACGCTTGTGATTACATAGCAGTTGGTGTAACGTTTCTTCCGCGTTTTTCCCAAATAGCTTCGAGTAGAACACTAAGTGGAGCCGGCTTGGAGAACCTGTTCCTAGATCAGAGTGACGCTTAAGAGGCTTGGTGGAAATCCCTATTTTTATGGACTCAGGCTCTTGGCAATAAATGAAGTAAATGCCTTCGACAGATTCGCCGTTTACAGAATGGCCCGTCTGTGGACCAAACAATATCCATTCTCTATCGAAATTACTCACGGCTACTCATGCCTTTCAGGACACAAAAAATATTTGCATAACACCATGTCCCTCCGTGGGTTCTCCATAAACACCAAATATATATCTGTCTGTCTTTTCTCCTGCTTATGAAGTTTTAATGTATTAGATGTAACCGAATTGGGTGTTCGGTTCGGTTACATTTTTGAATCCTTTCAAACGGCCCAGAAAAAACCTCACATTTCGCTAAAACTGCACCGCGAATTGATTGATAGATAACATACGGAAAAATCCTAACATCAATGGTTGGGGAATTAATAGAAAGAGACCGCAAGCTTAATGCTTGCGGTCCTTTGGTGGATTAGGATCGTTCCCATAGCTATCGCTATCTCGAATTCTTCCATTCGGCCGATGGATTACTACTTCAACATGGGCTTCTTTGGCAGTACCACGGGCCTTTTCTATCGCTGCTCCTTGTGTTCGGTGACGTGATGATACTTTGACGGACCCTTCACGTCGGGTAGCCCATCCGAAGTCACTGTGCGGCACTACATGAATGTCTCTTTTTTTCCCCATAACCTTTTTCTCCTTTGAAAAGATTGTAGTGGTAATTACCGCCCTGGGGCGTAAATTGGGATTCTCCAAGCTCGAAGGCCGTAATCCTTAGCCCAGAGTACCTCTCCTGTTTTTGGATGCTTTCGCCATGTGCGAAAGACATAATACAGAACCCTTTTTGTCTGCTTTTTAAAGATGTTCTGATCGATCACGTACATCACCTCCTTCTAAAGAATAATGCTGACGAATTCACATTTTTTGCCGTTTTCATGAAAAAATAATCTGGAAATGGCAAAATTTCATATCGTGGCAGCAGAATATTTCACCAGGGGAGGCATGAAGCTTTAATTGGAACGATATACCCTGACACCCGAAACAAAGAGAAAGTTGGATGATGCCAACTGGGAAGAGATTTATCTCCGGCTTGTGAACTACGTCCAAATGAAAGGTAGGGCCTTGAAGTGGAGAACTGGGAACCAGTCTGATTTCGCTCAGGGAATGACCGCAGAGGATTTAGTGCAAGAGGCTATTAAAAAACTTTTCAGCGGTGAGCGAGTTTGGGATTACGAAAAAGACCCAGATTTAGGTAAGTTTTTAATGGATTCAGTTCTTAAGAGCATGGTGAGCAATCTGGTTAGGTCTAAGGACAATACTAGTGTTCAAATAATTCCAGAAGAATCATATCGGCCTTTGGAAGAAGTCGCCCAAGTTGCAAGCCCAGAGGATGACCACGCTACTGAACTCATGGTTCGGACCAAAAATCCTGAAGAAATTGCTCTTGAAAATGAAGAAGAAAGAGAACGAGAAAATAAAGAGGTGGCTGCTAAAAAAATCTTGAACAATTTAATGGATTTAGGAAAGGAGGATAAGGAGGTTAATTTAATCTTAGAATGCACTATGGAAGGTATAATTGAACCCCGTTTTATTGCCCAAAAAACTGGGCTATCGGTTAAACAAGTTAATAATGCACAAAAACGATTTCGACGTTTATTAGAAAAGGTTCGCTCTGAACTAAAGGGAGGTGTTGGCTATGAGTGATGAAAAGCGTCATGAGGCCAAGACCGACAGTGATTGGCTGGCCAATATTTATGAGATGCTTGCTGAAGACGATACTCTTTCCCTCGATGATGTGAAGGAAGCAATAAGAGAAGAGGGGGATGATCCTGATGCCTTGATCGCTCGGGGTATGGATTTTATCGAACAACAACGAAAACTCGCGACCCAACGTATGCTAGAAGAGGCAAGGGAAAATAAAAAAGCAGTTCTAGAAAATGTAATGAAAATTCCGAAACACGATCTTACTTTTGACCAGTTGCGAGAGAAGGTAAAACATGTATGGGCCAGCCTTTCAGAAGCTCCTGGCGGTACCCTGCAAGCAGCATATCGAAATTTGGAAAACCTCACGGAGCAAGATTTACAGTCGCTACTCAAAGACTTGGAGTTTGTTTCTGAGTTGAATAGGGAAGAAAAGGAAAAAGGAGACTAGCAAGGGAATGGTTTACGTTGATAGAGGTGTTGGGGCAAGGCGAGCTAGAAGTATTATTCATGAATATAGGATTCGCACACCTAAAGAAATCGACGTTGAAGGAATAGCCGCCCTCAAAAATGTTTGTGTCCGGGAGGATATTCTTGAAGGATGTGAAGGACGCCTTGTAAGAAAAGGAAATTGTGGAATTATTACCGTTAATACAAATACCCGTGAAGTAGGGAAAAAACGATTCACGATTGGCCATGAGCTAGGCCACTTTGAACTCCATGGTAAAAAAAACTCTTCATTTATTTGTTCAAAAAAAGATGTCCAGCCTTTGGGATCTTTTAATGTTTCGCCAGAAACTGAAGCCAACGAATTTGCCGCAGAATTATTGATGCCCGAAGACATGTTTAAACCTCAATGCGCTCAAACGTCCCCTAGTCTTAACCATATTCAATCTCTCGCTTATGATTTTCAGACAACGCTAACGGCCACAGCACTTCGGTATATTCAGTACTGTCCTTATAGGTGTGCAATAGTTGTATCAAAAGAAAATAAGATCAAATGGGCCAAAGAAAGTGAGGATTTTGGCTATCGGCTGGAATCTGGCCAGAAACTTCATCCAGATTCCTGGGCTACCGATTTTTTCCAGGGAGAAGACCTGACTCGAGAAATGCAAACTGTACTTGCAAGAAGCTGGTTTCAATATGGAAGAGTATCTTCGACCGCGTGTTTATCAGAACAGTCCTGGAGTTTTCCTAACTATGGGGAAGTTTTAACGTTACTTTTTTTGGATGATTCATTTGATGAATAAGAAAAAGGTAGTTTTCCTATCAATACGACCTAATAAGGACTTGAGTGATAATATAGATTACGGAAAATAATCCGTTTTTTTGTTGAGCCTTCAAAGGCTTAAGAGCTGCATGACAAACGGCCTTCAGGAAAGTCCATCACAGACGGACATCCGGAGCCACTGCCATGCGAAGGCCAACCGCATGAAGGACCTCTGATAACGTATCTAGCCGAGGATTTCCATTCTTTGAGAGTGTTTTATAAAGCTGTTCCCGGTTCAGGGCAGTCTTTTTTGATAAGGCACTCATGCCACCCAGTCGTGCGTCCGCCACATCTTTTAACGCGGCCGTAAACACGTCCATATCCCCATCAGCTAGAATTTCTTCTAAATACTGTGCAGCGACTTCCGGGTCTTTTAACAGCTCCTTGCTCGTTTTATTAAAGGGCCGTGAGGCTTTCTTTTTCATCATGTCGTCCTTTCTTCATAATCAGCCAAATACTTCTTGGCTTGGGCTAACGCTTTTTTCTGGTCTTTTTTGCTCGATCCGGCCAACAACACAATTAATTTGTTGCCGACGATCGTGTAAAAAATGCGATAGCCGGGGCCATAATGGTCCCGCATTTCATACAAGCCTTTGGCCCCTTTGATTTCTTTCCAATCACCAAAATTTCCAAATGAAGCTCGGCGTACACGGGCTAAGAGTTTTGCCTGTCCGGTTTTATCCTTGAGATGCAACAGCCATTCAGCAAAAGGAATTTTGCCGCGCTCCGTCACATATTCCTCGACCTCGTATTTTTCCATCTCTCTCTAGAGTAGTTTAAAAACTACATATTGGCAAGAATTTTTTCTATCGGTGTGGAAAACACCACCCAACGTCTTGGCGTTGGCCTGTTTTAAATTCATACTTTCTGGATGAGCCGCCACAGCGCCACCCTCACCGGAACCTTTACCTTTGAAGCCGCAAATTTTCACGCGGCCTCGGTCCCCGGTCGGCGCATGGGGTTTATCTTTGCCAATCCACACTTTGATTTAAGCACGAATCCGCGCCAGCAGCCCCGGAAGAAAAAGCCCTTCCGCAAGCCCAAATGGTTGAAATAGCTCTTTTCCCTTCCTTTTAGCGTTTCTCAATCATCACGCGGGTCTACCCAGCCGCGCGTCCGAGTCAATGGGCGGCCCGCTCCCTTCGCTGCGCTCCCGTGTGGCCCATGACTCCGCCGCTTTTACGGCAGGGTGTTCTGTTCCGCATGTTGAGAAACCCACCAAAAAGGAGCGAAAATTATGACTGATTCAAACACCATTGCGGAATTAAATGACCGTTTTAGAAGTCGCCTTCATATTCCACAGTTCGGAACGCCGGATATCCCCGGTAAATTTCTCTTAACCCGTGGCGTTGCAAACCTTCTACCCCAAGACCAAATCATCATTCTGGCCGAGGTACGAGAATTTAACGCCTTTACCGAAGACAATGATCCATATGGCGAACATGATTTTGGCTCCCTCGATCATAACGGGCAGAAAATCTTCTGGAAGATCGACTACTACGCCCCGGACATGATGCACGGGAGCGAAAACCCGGCTGATCCGTCTCAGACTGTTCGCGTTCTGACCATCATGCTGGCCGAAGAGTATTAACCCTTCGATCATGGCCCGCTAGGTCCTCGTTGACCTGGCGGGCTATATTACCAACTGCCCGGTTCCTTATATGAAATCACCACCACGGCCCATCCGGGTTACTCATGTGGTGTCTCTTTTCTTTTTCAAATACCCGAATTTCCCCGTC
>BQIW01000057.1 GCA_021604105.1 Nitrospirales bacterium
CTGCCGCCCGAGCTCTTGGGCGAGCCCAATGAGAATTCCTTCGGGACCTCGGATGTAGCAGAGCCGATACGTGTTTTCGTACCGGACCACTTCGCCGACGAGCTCCGCGCCGCGTTTGCCGAGCCGTGCGAGCGTATCGTCGATGTCCTCCACGGCGAACATGACACGTAGGTAACCGAGAGCATTCACCGGCGCGCGGCGGTGATCGGCGACCACAGGCGGCGCGAGGAATCGCGACAACTCGATCCGGCTGTGACCATCCGGCGTACGCATCATTGCAATCTCGACCCGCATGTCGCGCAATCCGGTGACGCCATCTGCCCAGTCTCCTTCAATTGGGGCGCGCCCCTCAAGCTCGAGGCCAAGTTCGGTGAAGAACTCAATGGCGGCATCAATGTCTTCTACCACAATGCCGACGTTGTCCATACGCTTGACGGTCATGATGTCTCCTTGGTGTCTAACAATATTCCGGATCTGCCTATTTCTATCCGTATCACACGCCATCGAGTTTTCTGAAAATAACGACACGCACGTTGCCATTTTAAAAATTCAACCAACGGCATCCAGTAGCGCCTTCTTCACTCAATTGTTCATGTCGTTCCCCAGCATTTTCGGTCACTGATGTGTGCTCTTAAACCATAAGGGCCCTATGATTTCACTTAGCGTGCGGCACGGAGCATAGGGAAAATCGGTATTGAACTGCCAGCCTGAATTTCTCCCACAACCTCGAACCCGAAGCGCCTATAGAGAGGAATATTGGCCGGGTTGGTCGCCTCAAGATAAGCGGCAACGTGAGCGCCATCACACACTTCAAGGCCCTGCGCAAGCAACGCACTGGCGTACCCCTTTCCCTGGAACATGGGCTCAACCCCAATGGCAGGGAGGTACCAGTGTGCCACCGGCGGATGCGATGCGCCAGCTTGTTCAAGTAAGGCGAACGCATCCCCTTGCAGTTCAGGGTCCACGCCTTCTTGCATGACAGTAGCGACCGCCTCTTCGTCAGGGCCGACACCGGGAGGCAGCCAGAGCGCGGCGGCTTTAAAATCTTCCGAACGATATGCTGTTCCGTGGTCGAAGGCGCCTCCAGCAAAGTACTTCAGTACTTGTGGAAAGTAATGGAGATACTGCTTGGCATCGGGAAACATCCAGCGAATGAACGGATCCGAGATAAACGCGGTTACGAGAGTGGCGATTGACCTATCGTAATCGGAAAGCGATGCGCGTGTTGCTGACGATGCGGACATTGTGCCTCTTGGGATGATAGCGAGGTGGTAAGGTATGTACTACGGCCACTGGACCTGCGAGCACACGTGACTGCGGCCAAACCATCCTGCTTAAAGCGCGACGAACCGCAGGCGAGCCGTCGAGAATGTCTGCTTCGGTATCCTTTGTCACGATGAGCTTGCGGCTCATCCGTTCAGAATTCGGCGTTTAACATCTGCCCACGGCGAACCAGCGCTTGGATTCGCCCGATACGCAGCCAGCCTTTTTCGAAGGAGATGCCGTGTGATATCCGTCAGTTCGATCTTCTCTGGGCATTCAGCGATGCTATCCCAGATTTCCGTAATCAGTTGAATGCGTTCCGGAACTGTCAATTCGAGAGCATCGGCAGAGGTGATTTTCATGAGAAAAAAATAGCACAAGGTACTCATACGTGCCAATAACCGGCATTCAGGGAGAGGCTTTCTTGGCGCCTAACAAAGTCCGCGGCTGAATGGCGGGCCGGCGGCCCGTTTGTTCGAGCCGCGCGTTCGGTCGCCGCAGGCGGCTGGGAAGTGGATCCAGACGCGGACTCTGTTCAGCCGACCGCTCATCAATATCCCTCCATCCCACGTCGAGCAGGCACGGCCCCTCTCATACCCGACAGCACCTCGTGCTCCACCTGCGTTCGGCTGAACAATGTTTAGGCGGATCCGAATAAAAGGATTCTTTGTCCACTTCTGCCAGAGAATAACTCGCCATCGAATTTTCTGAAGATAACCACATGATCGTTATCATTTCAATGAGTTCACCCGAATGGCATCGAATTGCATCTTCTTCCCTCAGGTGATCATGCAGTTCACTGGTATTTTCGGTCACTCATGTATGCGTTCAAAACATAAGGGCCACAAGATTCAGCCAGTCTTGATGCCACGGCATTTTTGTACTTTGTTGTATTTATGTTAAGCATTCTGATCTTAATTCATCGCCCTATCGTAGATCTTCTTTCGCTCCCTGCCAGTCAGATATCTGCTCCCGTCCGGATGGGAAAATATGATGACCCAGATCTCGCTGTACCCTGGTAGCCACATCTGGGCACAGATCCTTCCCCTCTGGCTCAGGATGACAATAGGTTGATGGCTCTTTTTTCTTATGTTCACTCACCTGTGCCACGGTGATCTTCGCTCATGCTGGCACAAATCTTTAGTGAGGATCTTGGAAAAACACAGAGAAATGCCGTTTCTCGCTCAATGTGCACGGATTTTCATTTGGTACAATGAACTCATTAACATGGTAGGCTTTCTTAGTTTTCCGGCTACGCGTTTCCAAAAGATTCAACTATGTCTGATTGTTGCAATGACAAAGCGTGTGAGATTGAGGCCCTTCGTGATCGCCAGAGCTCGATACTTAAAATAGTGTTGGCGATTAATGCTGTGATGTTCCTCGTCGAACTCACCGCTGGGCTGCTCGCCGGCTCTGTTTCCTTGATCGCTGATTCGCTGGATATGCTGGGCGATGCCCTGGTCTATGGCTTCAGTATTTACGTCGTCGCGCGCGGCGCAAGAATGAAAGCCAAGGCCGCTCTCCTCAAAGGCGGAATTATGGCGGCCTTCGGGCTCTTCGTGTTTGGCCAGGCGATGTATAAAATGATTCTTCCCCATGTTCCCGTATTTGAGACCATCGGGATTATTGGAGTACTGGCGCTTGTCGCGAATAGCCTGTGTCTTGTGCTGCTCTGGCGGCATCGGGCCGATGACATCAATATGAGTTCCGTATGGTTATGTTCCCGTAACGATATTATTGCGAATATCTCGGTGCTGTGTGCCGCCGCAGGCGTATGGCTCACCGGTTCAGGTTGGCCTGACATTGTCGTGGGTCTGGCGCTCGCGGTTCTGTTTCTCCGATCGGCGCTATTCGTCTTGCGTGGGGCGATGAGAGAGCTTCAAGTGAACCATCAATCAACTTAACCTTATCCCTCGCAGCCAAAAGCCCCATTGAATCTCCCTCATTTCCGGCTGCTCCACCTGGAACAAATCCTTCACTGTTGATTGTCCGAACAATCGCTCTATTCTGCCAGGAAATAGACGGGTGCGGTCTCTCTTCGAATTGCCCTCGAAATTTCGAGGCCTTGAATGGGTAACCAGGCGAGACCATTCCCATTCATTGCAAGGATTCCGCTATCCATTGGCTGGTGATGGGAACCGACGAAGAGTCGTGGGTTGCCCGTGAAACATTTCAATGCCTGAAAAATCCATGATGAACACAAGCCAAAACGTATTGACCAGACGAAAAAGCCCTACAGGAGACGACAAAACCATTCTCATTTTGTTGATTATCAACAAGGGACAATTCATTCTGTGGATAATGCATTTTTAGAAGATCATGATGAGGCTTTGAAGAATCTTCAGAGATCAACTAAATCAAAAAAGTCAAGATAAAATTGGCAATCTACCTTTAAGACTACGCCAAAAATTTATCACCCCTATATATAGTATCCAAAAATATTTTTCATACAATGCACAAAACATGGGCATTCTGCTCATTACTTGATTAATCCTTCAAAAAAGCACCGGCCTTTGCCATTAACCACCAAGTTATCCACAAAATTTGTGGACGGCATTTTCCCCTTCTGGTCTGTATTTTGCCAAATACCATAATGGATCATTTTTTTATTCCTCCGCGCATGATCCCGTCATGGTATGGTTGCTGTAAGCAACCACCACTCCCTGATTTACAAGGATTTTTCATTCACGCATGGCCCGTGTACTTCAACAGATTCCCAAATCCCCGACCTTCCTCGACATTCGGATCGTGACCTATAACATTCACCGGTGTTGCGGGATGGATCGTCGTATCATGCCCAGACGGATTGCGGAGGTGCTGTCGGATCTGCATCCGGATGTCATTGCTCTACAGGAAGTCCTTGGGCTTGGCCCCAAGGGCCGTGGACAGGACGAACTGCTTGGCGCATTGATGGGGATGGGCTGGGTGATGGCCTCTGCCAGGCTGCGTCGCGGATATCCATTTGGCAATATGATTTTGAGCCGATTCCCCATTGTCAGTGATGCGCAACATGACCTGACCTGGAGAAACCGACGGGGCCGATGCTGTCAACGCGCCGACCTCCGGCTGGGCAATCAGACCTTACATGTCTACAACGTGCATATGGGAACCGGCTTGCGGGAACGCCAGTATCAAGCGGAGCGCCTGGCCGTGATTCTGGACCAGCATCGAGGGGCCGGTCCGAAAATCATTCTTGGAGATTTCAACGAATGGGGGCGCGGTGTGACCACCGATATCCTGACCCCACGGTTTCAGAGCCTGGACATACGCCCCTTTGTTAAACGACGCCGAACCTATCCGGGATTTTTGCCCCTGTTGCATCTCGACCATATTTTTTATGAAGGCCGGATTGACGTGGATTATGTTCATCTTCCCAAATCTCGCGCAGCACTGGTTGCCTCAGATCACCTTCCACTCGTCGCGGACCTTCGCATTCATTTCTGACCCCACCCTTGCCCTATTCCAGGACGGTTGATCTGAACATCGAAATTTGAATGAATGTCGTCCCAAGAAATACTTGGCCTTCAACCCTCTTTCTCCTTCCGGTATCACCACTGTAACGTCATATCGGGATCGGGGCATTTCGGTAGCGGCTTACAAATGAATGCCAGGATATAAATACTGTTGTCAGGGACATCGGCTGTGGGCGATGGCGGAGTAGCGGGACGTGGCGCCGGCTTCCGCACTGGTCTTGTCGGGAACCGGGTATAGGCCGACGCTTTCAGATTCACCATGGACCGGGAGAAAGCCGGGCGAGCGACCATTGGAGTCATCACCGCCGGTTTTAACAAGACATTCCCTCTCGTTGGCTGAGCTGGCACCCTGATGGCCGTTGACTTAAACGAAGCCATCGCCTGGGGCCGCATTTTCATCATTAAGGGCCGTACAGGCTTGGCCTTCATGCGTTGCGGTGGTATTGATGGCCTTTTCATCAATTGCGGTTGTACGGCTTGGAGGACAGCAGGGTTTATCCTTTTTATCGAATGTTGATCTTTCACCGCATAATTAAAACGCAAATCTACAGACATTTTCGGGTTGGAAGAGGTTGGTTGGGATTGTTTTTCCTCGACGACCACCTTCCTGGCAAAGACGATAGCCGTGACATAGGCCGGACAATCTCCGGACGGCGGGTTGCCACCGTCAGAAAACACCTTGTTCGCATCTGACAACCGCCAGAAACGTGCCCGGAATATTTCGGAATCAAACCAGGACCGCTTGATAGCCGCAGAACTGAATTCCAAGGTTACAGATTTCATCGAAGACACCTTTCCATCAGCCGAGAATCGCTTGCGGAGATCCGCCGGCGCTTCATTGACCAAGGCCTTGATTTCCGTCTCGCTGAGAGAAAAAGGATTCCACGAACCTTCTTCCAACGCATTCGAAGGGGTAAAGCTGCTCGGGAAAACCGTAAAATTATCCTGCGCATTGGTCTCACTATCGAGATCCTGATTAAAACAGCCTTTCCACTCATCCCAGGTTATGGTGGGAGATTTGGCTCCAAGATTCTGGTACTGACTCCTGGCAATATTGACTTCATTCTTGTAACCCTCCAGAATCCACTGATTATCCAAATCCTTCAGCTTTGCGCGAAATGCAGGCTCATCGATTTCCCGCCAGCGTTTTTTCTCCGTTTCGTCCTCTGTGGTCTCACCGGTACTTCTCGCCTCCATGTATTCCTGCTCAGTCATAATGTAGGCATCTTTATACTGGTTATAGACCCTGACCTTCGGGCTGTCCTGCAGAAGCCCTCCCTCACCCGGGACTTTCAAAACGGTTAATGCCTCCTGATAGGCCACTTCTTCTTCCGGTGTACGGGTCGAAGATGCAAGGGTGCCTTCTCTCAGGACATATTCCAACTCATTCCACAAAAAGCGTGCATCAGTTGGCAACCAGACCTCATCATGGGGGATCAGATTCACGAGCGTTGAAAACGCCGACAGATTGGCCTTACTCTGGAGAAGATCGCTCCCGGTTTCCTGAGAAAAGAAATCCAGATCCTCTTTTGTATAGGCCAACGGTGTCACAGGAAAACTCAGAAACGTTCCTTCCTTTTCAAAGACCTTTTTGGCTTTGGACATCAAGGCCAATTGCACGATGGAGTCGATAGCCATGTCTTACCTCATCTAGTCGTTAGGTTAGTCGAATGTCCCCCATTCCCCTCGTAGCCCCGCCTCATGGTCCATGTTGAGGCGGGGCCACCTCGAGAGTTAAATCCAATCGGTGATTTCGCTTAACGGATCAGGGCTCTTTGGAAACACATGACATTTGAATCCAATAATTTGATGCCCCGGCACTCGCATTTCTTGTTTTTCCGAATCGTAGTGAAATTGTGAGGAACGCTCTCCACTGGCGGAACTCCGGCCATGCGAACCACCGAAATGGAATGGGCCGAAATGCACGGCGGCACCACCACTCGCCGATGACCGTTCCCAACTTTTTGCGGCCTCTGAAAAGCCACTGCTATTCCGACAGCCAATCACGAGATCCTTGATGAAAATTATTGCTGTGGGGTAGGCCGGGCAGAGACCTGTTGCAGGTTTACCGCCATCGCTGACCATTTGCTTTGATGATTCGGGATTATTTTGGTCAAAGCGCCACAACTTACTATTGATAAAACTTGTTTTGAACCAAGGCCTGACAATCTGGCATTGGGTAATGGAAAAATTCATATAAAAATGGTTGCTGTCAAACGTGACTTTGGATTGCGATTGTCCACTGGCATTGCTGGTAGACCCGCCACCACCGAAAATGCCTAACCATCCCCCTCCGGCACTTGTTTTGGACCGTTTCATTTTGTAGCTGGAATTGGAGGAATTATTATAATCCGAAGATTGAAAACTAAAGTTTGTCCATCCTGCCGCCTGCATAGGATTGCTGGGCACGAGCGAGGTATAGAAAAAATCGCTTCCGGAGGACATCCCGGTGATTCTGGCCTTTTCCAAATCATCCTGATATTGGGCTTTCAGCAATGCCATGTCCCGCCTCATGACCTGATCAATAAAGGCGTTTATTCCTTCATAATCATTTTTGTACCCATTACTGACCCAATCTCCCATGGCCGCCTTGACTCTGTTGCGTAGAATGTTGGCGTTCATCCCCCAATAATGGACCGCTTTGACATTGTCGGCCGTCAGGGCATCGATGCGGGCACCGTTATAGGCCAAGGCCGCCGCCTCATATTCCGTCATCTTTTGGTTATATATATTCACCAAGGCACTGGGCTCTGAGACCTCAACCTCTTCATCAGTCACAAGATTCTTTTTTACCCTTGTCGTCGAGAGCAGCCCTCTGAACTTTTCGATTTTCTCTTTTGTTTTGTCATCCAATTTGGTTTCCATGATTTGACTCATGCGTAAAATGTACTCGAAGCGCTCTGAAAGCGATCCCTCATTGTTCATGATACTCATGGCCGCGAATTGATTATTCGTGGTCGCAGCCAGGTCGGGGACAAAATCGACGAGCCGCGCGAAACTTTCTGCATTCATATACTGTTTGCTGGCATCTTGCGCACGCAATCCTTCTAATAAGGCCGGAGTCAATTCTGGTTGCGTCGATTCCCCTTCCCCTCCCCCGCCTTCTAGCACCATGTCCTTTAGGGCTTTCTTCTTCACCACTCCCGTTAATCCTTGGGTTAAAAAATCAAAATCATCAGGTTCAACAGCCAATCCTGGTGTGCACCAACTAAAAAAATTGTCTTCCGACTTAGGAACGGTGTCATCCCCATTGGTCAGCACATTGTAGATTTTCCCCATAATCGAGTTAAGCATGACGCTCGGTTCAACCTGTGGCATCGCGACTCCTCCTTATAGTAAGACGTACCTTTTACGGGGTACGTGGAAATTAATTAATTGGCCCATTACGTTTATTGACCTGAGCAAGACTTATTCCCAACCGGCATGTGGAATGTTGACGAGTGAGGTGCCGACGTATCCTCTTTGGTTTCCACTCCTTTCAACCGTATCCTCGCCGCTCGCCTGACGCAGGCGTTCCTTTCATAACGTTCGCGGTGTATCCGATTGTTAAACTTGTTTATCTGTTTAGATAATCGGAATCCCCCGACAAACTTGTTGAAAATTGGGATTGGAGCCAAGAATGAACATCTGAGCTCCACCTGATCTTCTGCAACTCACGAGATCAAACGAAAAATTATGGAGAAAATGATCCCAAGGATAAGGGAGAGACTTCGAAGATCAGGGCAATATGAAAGCAGGCAGGTAATTCCGGAAAATTACTTCCAACGCGAAAGAAGAATCCAATCCAATAAGCGCTGGAGGCCCGTTCGCATGGGCTTGGGCAAAAACACACTGAGGGCATGACATCCATCAACCCAACATGGGTCTGTTGAAAAAAGCCGCCAGCGGCGTTCTCGCCATTTTCCCGTGCTCACGTACTACGCGTACGCTCCGCGCGTCAAAACGGCTGCGGCCTTGCTGGACGGACTTTTTTGAACCGACCCGGAGCCTTTGATGAGGAATCTCATCCGGCGCATATTTGCCCTTGAACATCCTTATTATCCAACACTCCCACCATACTTCCCCCATCGATGTCGGATTCAAGATGTCGGCCATAGGCTGCTAACGATTGACTCCCATATGCAGAACGTCGGCAAGAACAGCAGTGCAGGTCGATTTCGCCAAAACCATGGGTGAACCACAAAGGGACGACCGGCCGATTTCATTCATTCCCATTGTGGACTCACCAACAATGGATGAGTGGAAGATTGAAAAATTTCCTGCCATTGGTTGACCTCATGATCCTATTTTGTTAAAGAGTCAGTGTTTCATGCCGTTTTATTTTCCCGCTACATCTCCCCATGCATAGTTCGGAGGGTATCACTATGTCTCAGAAGGCAGAAGAACTCTGGTCCAGGCGCTTCTTTCTGAAGTCTTCACTTGCAGGCATGCTGATTCTTGGCAGCCGGTTGATGTTTCCCGAATCTGCATCCGCTCAGTCCCTGCCTGAAGGCCGGCTTCGCCTCTATAACACCCACACTGACGAACGAATCCAGGTAACCTATCGCAATCAATCCGGCCGCTATGACCAGGAAGCCCTAAAAGACATTAACTATTTCCTGCGATGCAATCATTCAAAAAAAATCTGCCAGATGGATATTCAATTGCTGGAATATATGAACCAGGTAGAAAAGTTAGTCGGACAGGGGAAGGAAATTCATGTCTATTCCGCCTACCGTTCGCCCTCATACAATAAATTGTTGATTCGCCTTGGTCGAGGGGCCGCGCCAAACAGCTTACATACCGTCGGACAAGCGGTGGACTTCTCGATTCCCGGCGTTCGACTTTCAAACATTCGACGCGCCGCAGTGAAGCTTCGAAAGGGTGGTGTCGGCTATTACGGCCGCCGAGGATTCATCCATATCGATACCGGAGCGATCCGGTACTGGTAATTCGATCTTTCATTTTCTCACGTTCCAACCAACATCATCCGGTCTTGTAAGGGCTATGAGGAATAGTCCTTGAATTGTCATTGGGCCATGCCATCCTGTTTGCAGGATGGACAAATCCCATGGGGCCGGGAAAGTACGATCGTCAAAGACTAGTTCCGGGATGGCATCCAGAAACTGATCGGCACTTAACGCCTCTAATCGTTGGACTTCATTTTCGGGATTCGGAAAAGGTTGTGCTATGAGTACTCCTCCAGCCGGGGAAAATCCCCTGCGTGAAACTCTCAGATCTCGTATTGCTGGCCACTTTCACCTTCAAAGTACACGTGTTCAACCTAATCAACCCGACTCATCACCGGAAAGCCAAACCCCGTATTCTGAGGCTGGAAAGAAAAGCCATTTTCCCCTGACGAAAAGATCGGCACACACACCTATCACTTCTGCAAAAATTTTCTCACATTGATGCGTTGACGGGGTGCATCAGGCCGTTCAGATTTACCGGCTCACCAAATTCACCCTGTGGATAAACCTGTTTGATCTTGACTAATTCTACTTCTGTGCTAGCCTTGCACCGGGGCATTTTTCACATGGTCTTTTATCTGAATGCCGCATTATTCCAGCTCTCATCCCGAACCGTGACATTTTTATATCCACAGTATGAGGCAAGCGATCCTCAAATGAGTCAGGCATCGAATCGTCCGCTTTTCCCAAAGGAACTGTAATTATGGAAGATGGCTTGTCCACCCCGGTGGGAACCCGCCGGTCATTCTTTGTAAAATCCACTGTGTTTATTTCTTCTCTTATTGGAATTTCCCTTGCCGTCCCATTGATCGGATACGTCATCGCCCCTGCTCTTCAACGCCGAAACAAGGAATGGGTATCACTGGGAAAAACCGAGGCGCTGCCGATCGGTGAACCCAAGGCGATGGATTACACCATGACGGAAAAAGATGGATGGCAGGAAAGCCACACCACCAAGGGCGTGTGGGCGGTGAAACAGTCCAATGGAGAGGTGACGGTATTTTCTCCCATCTGCCCTCATTTAGGTTGTGGTTATCGATGGGACCAACAGGACCGTCTATTCAAGTGCCCCTGCCATGGAAGCGTCTACGACATTAATGGAACCGTGAAAGCCGGCCCCGCTCCACGCCCTCTGGACACGCTGCCATCCAAAATCGAAAATGGTGACTTGCTGGTCCAATACGAGGAATATAAATCCGGTCTGGCGAAGAAAGTTGAACTCTAAGCATGGCCTCACGTCTTTATCAGTGGATCGACCAGCGCCTGAAATTAAAGCCCCTGGAACAAACCCTCCTGGACGAGCCGATTCCCGGAGGTGCCAGCTGGAACTATGTCTTCGGCTCGGCCACACTTTTTCTTTTTGTCTTACAAGCACTGACCGGCATGTTTCTCATGGTGTATTACGTGCCGGCGACTGATCATGCCTACGACACCGTGCAGTATATTCAACATGAGGTGTGGGGCGGATGGTTTGTCCGTGGCCTGCATCATTGGGGTGCCTCGGCCGTCATGGTAGCCATTGGGCTTCACATGTTGCAGGTTTTTTTCGACGGTGCCTATAAACGGCCTCGAGAGCTCATGTGGATTGTCGGCGTCATCCTGCTCGCTATCATGCTGGCGTTCGGATTCACCGGATATCTGCTACCTTGGGATCAAAACGCCTATTGGGCGACCCAGGTGGGAATCAACATGGTTGGCAACGTTCCCCTTATTGGAGATTTTCTAGTGAAAGCCCTTCGTGGAGGGGAAACTCTCGGCGCCCTGACGATTTCACGTTTTTTTGCCATTCACGTCGCGTTTCTTCCCGTAATCATTGCCGTGGGAATCATGCTCCATCTCTTTATTCTCAGACGAGTAGGACCCGCCGGCCCTCATGATGAAACGAGAGCCAAAACCGGGAGTGAAACCTTCTACCCACGCCAGGTCTTCTTGGATGCAGTGGTCATGCTTGGAGTATTTGGTGTCGTGGCCCTATTGGCGATCAGTATGGAATTCCCATTGGCTGATCGGGCCGATCCGTCAGACCATTCATTTGTCCCCGTCCCGGAATGGTATTTCCTGTTTTTTTATCAGCTGCTCAAATATGCACCAGGGGCCTGGGGACCTCTGGCCACCTGGCTTCTTCCCGCGCTCTTTTTTACCGGATTGCTGCTCCTGCCCTTCCTGGATCGCAACCCCAACCGCAATCCGTCCTCACGCCCAATTGTGTTAGGAACAGGATTGGGATTTTTGATTCTGGTGTTCAGCCTGTTGAGTATCTCTCTCCGTGATCTGTACGCCGTCCCCAAACGTGACCCCTCGGTGATTCGAGGCATGGCCTTAGTGGAACATTTCAATTGCAAAACCTGTCATCGTATTCACGGTGAAGGGGTCAATGTTGCTCCAGACCTTTCATTTGTCGCCGATCGACGACCCGACAGAGAATGGCATCTTCAGCACTTTAAGGATCCCCAATCCGTTTCCCCCGGTTCCTTTATGCCAAAATTTCCACTTAACGAGAAACAGCTGAACGACCTGACCAATTACATACTGACTCTCAAGAGTGGCTAACTCCTCTTCCGACGGTGTGGGGGAAGGGCCATGCGACCCATCCCCATTCGCAACATATCCCGGCTGAACGAAACATGTCCCCCACGGCCAGAACAACAGCCGTGGGGGGAAAGACCTATCCTCGACGTTCGCCACGGGCTTGGCTGAACCAATGTTCCATTTGCTTGCCTGCGGCTTCCCGACCTCCTAAACCAAAGGATAACGCCACCGCCACGGCAATCGCACCAAGGGTCAACCCAAAAGCCAGGTTGACGATTTCATTGGCTAACCCCATGGCCCGGAGACCCATGGCGATCACCAATCCGAGAATCGCGAATCGGGCAATATTCGCAACTCCTCCCGAGTTCGCTCCATGAATGCGAATAATGGTTTCATACGCGAGATTCGATAACCAGAAACCGATGGCAATGATGGCACTGCCCAATAACACCTGGCTACCAAACTCAATAAACATCGTGACCAGCTCGGACACCTGATGAAAACCTAACTGATTGGCCGCTTCGACAACCGCAAATAACATAATAAAAAAGGCCAGGACTTTTCCCACCATAGACGAAGGCGTGGTTTGACCAGTAAACACTTGTCCCATGCCCAGCTTTTCCGGCAGAACATCAAAACCGAGTCCGCCCAACAAACTGGCCATTAATTGGGAAACCAACCGGGAAATGGCAAACGCGATCCCTAATATAATGGCCGCCGCAAAGATGTCGGGAATTGCCGACATCATGGTATTTAACATCTCGGTCGCCGGTCCCGTAATGACCTCAATTTCCAGCGATTGCAGGGCAGCGACCACCGCAGGCACGAGAATAAGGATATACACCACTAACCCAATTAAATGGGATAAAGACATAGTTCCCCGCAGCCCGATTTGTTCCCCTAACCGGTCGGTTCCGGCCGCCGTCAATAAGTTACTCACGAGGTCCCGGACAATTTTGGCCAGGAACCAGCCCACGACACCAATTAAGACAGCTCCGAAGACATTGGGAAGCATCCCTAACATTTCATTGACCATGTCTTGAACCGGTTCTAACAATCCACCGATTTCCAAGGTGCCTAAGATAGCTGGAAGAAAGAGGAGAACAACCAGCCAAAATACGACATTGCCCAAATTATCGCTGATCGGTCGCATCCCGGCCCCCGCGCTGAGTTTTTCATCCAATGTCGTCGCTTGCAAGGCCCTGGTTACAATTGTCCGAAGCACGGTAGCAATGATCCACACGATTAATATTAATATCCCTCCCGCCACTAATTTCGGAACAAAGGCTAAGACCTGATCCACTAATGCCCGCAATGGACCGGAGACTAATTCCAGATGCAAGGCATTAAAAAACGCCACCAAGACCAACAACAGGATTAGGTAATAGATCCCTGCCGCTGTCCCGCCTTCAATGTCCATTTCAGCCCCGGTAGTCGAACGCAACCGTTGATTGATGTTCAGCATGCCGAGTCCTTTTCGCACTCCGGCTCTTACGGCCATGGCCACGAACCATCCCAACACAAGTATTCCCAAGGCTCCCATCACACTGGGAAGAGTCGCCCCAAGAGTCGCTTGCAACGTTTCGGTCAATTTACTCATGTCCATAGATCACTCCTTTCGATAAAAATACATAATGCCGATCACCCTGCAGATTTTCTCAACAGGTGATGGTGGGACAGGAAGATCCTAATGGTCAGCTTATATTGAGAGAAACACGAAAGGCCGTTATCGAATGAGGAGAGAAATTCACCTTAACAATTGCGGAAACATAAGTCCAACTGAGCGCACGATCCCTCCATTGCCGGAATACTTTTCTTCACCTATCAAACACGATACGATGCCGACCCTCGGTCCGGGGCACCGTGTCAAAAACAATTAGCGACATTCCTGTTATGTGGGATGTCGCCCAACGCATACCAATTTTTACCGATCAAATGTGTTGGTCATCAGCACATTTGTTTTTAAAAAGCCATGTCGGCTGATCACACATCCATCTCTATTTCCCTATCCCATGCCAGCCATCGACCAGTAATGATCAACTATGCGGACTTCGCTAATTCGGAAGTACAATGTCCGCACTTTGTGGCCTGAATGGGAATCGTCATGTGGCAGAATTTGCATTCCTTCGTTGTAGGGTCGGCAGGCGGGGCCTCCTTTTCTTCACGTTTCATCCGATTGATGGCTTTAATCACCATGAAAACAGCAAAGGCCACAATAAGAAAGCTAATAACCGAATTGAGAAATACTCCATAATTCACGGTGACCGCGCCTGCCGCCTGAGCATCGGACAAGGCAAGATATGGTCCTGGAGGCACTCCCTGCTTAAGGGTGACAAACAGATTGGAAAAATCGACGCCACCCAACAAGAGTCCAATAGGGGGCATCAACACATCGGCCACCAGTGATTTGGCAATGGTGCCGAAGGCTCCTCCAATTATGACACCGACAGCCATATCGATCACATTGCCTCGCATGGCAAACTCTTTGAACTCTTTCAGCATCACATCCTCCTTATCATGAGAGTGAACGCTCGACCGGTTGTTTTCCAGAATGAATACCGTGATGGAGTCATAAAGAGACTTCGTCATCCTCTCTCAACACAAAAACAAATGCAAGATCTTTTCAGGCTTTCTTGGTCTTCGCCTACCCGTGCTTTCACTTCCTATACATTCTGCATCCATGAAGGGTCTGTTGAAAAAAGCCGCCAGCGGCGTTCTCGCCATTTTCCCGTGCTCACGTACTCAGCGTACGCTCCGCGCGTACAAACGGCTGCGGCCTGGCTGGACGGACCCTTCGGGAAGCCTCAGGGCATGCTTTTTTGAACCGACCCGGAGCCGTTGATGAGGAATCTCATCCTGCGCAAATTTGCCCTTGAACATCCTTATTATTCAACACTTCCATGAAACAACAGGACCAGTCACAGTGTAATAACCTGGGGCGACTGGCCTACCCTCGCCTATTTCCAGTTGAAGGCCCCCTCTAAAAGCCCCAACTGTCAAAATCAGCTCGAATAGGTAGCCGCCCTTGGCATTCCGCACTGTGACGAACAGTTCAACAGGTACGCTCGACCTCCTCATCGCCTTGTGATGCGCATTTTTGCGCTTTCAAAAAAAGACATTCATCCATTAATCTCCCCATCTGACGATAATCCAAGGGTTTTTTCAGCTCACGAAAATGCCTCGTTTCATCCAATACAGGAAGTTCTCCCAATACCACCACCATCGGAGAACCTAAGGCATGGGAGGTCCCATACTTCATACCACGCTTCAATTGTTCCAGAGAGCAGCTTTCAATAAAGAGTGCATCAAAACGCCTCAAGGTTTGCTCCATGACGATCTTTGGCAATTCCTCAAGATATTCGCAATCATACCCGTGCAGTTTTACTATCTGTCCCAGGAAATCACGGATTAAACGATCCCTACTGACGATCAACACGCGTCCTACGCTGGCGCTCGACTGAAGAACCTCATTGTTCGCCGTTATCATAAGATTTCTTCCTTCCCGGCGGCTGTGCAATAACATGAGTTCTAGACATGTCTCATTTAAAGTTCGTTGCTCATCGTTCATCATGGCTGAATACCAATTTGGAATAGGGGTCTGTTGAAAAAAGCCGCCAGCGGCGTTCTCGCCCTTTTCCCGTGCTCACGTACTCAGCGTACGCTCCGCGCGGAAAAACGGCTGCGGCCTTGCTGGACGGACCCTTCGGGAAGCCTCAGGGCATGCTTTTTTGAACCGACCCGGAGCCTTTGATGAGAAATCTCATCCTGCGCAAATTTGCCCTTGAACATCCTTATTATTCAACACTCCCAATAGGCACAATTCTCTCCCGGCGTTCAGACAGGCCCCCTTCTTCCATGTGACTCACTCATTTCTGATGGGTCTCGTCTCTTCCGACTCCAGCACGAAGCTTCTCTTTGCCAGAGACCATCTGAATCCGATGTGAATTCCGTGAGAGAGAACAGACCCCTCGACATCTCCGGAACGTAACTCCGGACCATGATGACCGTTCCCTTATCCTTTTTGACCACTTCGATGGCGGGTATCCTCGTCTGTCCCTTTCCGTCACATGTCGAATGAATGGTTAGCCTCGGGCCAATGTCCTTGTCATTCCATGCCATCCGTGGTTCCAGCCTGTCCGGTTCCAGTACCCATGGCAACATCATCACGCCTAATATGCCGAGTACACCGCAAAGACTTATGAAAAGAATTGAATAAGATTTTTGAAAGTTCATGGTGTGGTATCCATCTCTTCATTGTTTACCCCTATCCATTAACAATAATGATGCCAGGAATTTTCCCATTAGATTTCAACCATTTTCGATTTGTATTGAAAAATTTTCCCATCATGAAACAGCAGACTGTCTCACGGTGTTTCAGGGAAAATTTTTTGAATCACGTTTGAGAGAAAAAGAAGGAGGAGGAAGCACAGGTAGGGAAAAACGTGAAGGGCTCGAACCTGTCGGAGTTACGCACCGACGAATGTTCAGGATTTATCCGGAAATAACGCAATCAGAGGGACGATTCTTCTTGAACAATATTCAAATCGGCCAAACGTCGGTAAAAGGTAGAACGGCTCATTCCGACTAATTTTGCGGCTTGTGCACGCTTACCCTTCGTTTGGGTAAGGGCATCCAGGATAAGCTCACGTTCATTTGGTTTACAAAAAGGCGATATCTGAACAGCCGGAGCCACGTCACACATTTCGGGTGGCAGATCCGTCGGAAGGACGCTTTCACCTCGGCAATGTATCAGTGCATATTCCAAGGCCCCTTTTAATTCCCGGACATTCCCCGGCCATGAATAACGTAAGAATCGCTGCATCGTTTCCGGAGCAATACCGAGAACATGCATCTTGCCAAGCGCGATGCGGCTTTTCATGAAAAAGGCCGCACTTAACAATGGAATATCCTCACGGCGCTCGCGCAGAGGAGGAAGCTTTAATCGTGCGACACGGATCCGATAGAGTAAATCCGCACGGAAGGCACCCTTCTGGACCAATTCCTGAAGATGCTGATTAGTGGCCGCTAATACCCGGACATTCACTTTCCGCGGGCGGGACTCCCCGAGACGAATAATCTCTCCCTCTTGCAGCACACGGAGCAGGGTCGTCTGAATCGATAGCGGCATATCCCCGATTTCATCCAACAATAACGTGCCGCCTTCAGCCGATTCGAAAAATCCTTCATGGTCACTCGTCGCTCCCGTAAAGGCGCCTCGCTTGTGACCAAATAATTGACTCCCCAAAAGAGAATCGGTCAGTCCTGCACAATTGACCGGCAAAAAGGGATGATCATGACGCAGACTTAATTGATGGACCGCACGGGCGACCAATTCTTTGCCAGTCCCGGTTTCCCCATCAATGAGCACCGGCACATCCACCGTGGCAATGTCTCGTATCCGTTCATATACCACCCGCATGGCGGGACATTTTCCAACCAGATCGTGAAATTGGGTTGGCCCCACCAGCTGCCGGCGCAACTCTTCCATCTCGGTGACATCTTTTAATAACAAGATGGTTTTTCGGGGATCTCGTGGATCATCCTGAACTTCAATTTCCAACGCGCGAGTAGAACGGTTTTTTCTCTCCATCACGACCGACACAGCCTGACGCTGCGCCACAGGCAACTGTCCCATTGCCTCGACCCGGGCACTGTCTTCCGTTTTCCACGGAAGGCCCTTAACCAGAGAGCGGCCGATCATCCTGTCAGGATCGGTCTGCAATAACTCTCGGGCTTTTCCACTTATGAACGTCACCTTCCGATTCGCATCGACCATGATCGTCCCTAATCCCAACCCGTCCAGCACAGCCATCACATCATCCCGTTCCTGTTCGCTTTTCGCTAAACGACTACCAAGTCTGGCTTCCGTGCGTTCGTGATGATTGACGGCCTGCCGGTGTGAGAGCTGTTCTTCACGTGCCTTTTGCAATAGGGGCTGGATCGGAAGGATCTCGGGTCCAAAGCGTTGCAGAATGACATACCGAACAGACCCATGACGGACGGCAGTGGCTTCCAGGACAACGTCTTCTCCAAATAATGCCGGTTCACTCCACAAACCGGATTTCCATTGGCCAGTCTCAGCTGAATCCCACCATGACTGTGCTTCATGCAGAAAATGTTGAAGAAAAAACGAGCGTTCCAATAATTGCTCAGGAGACAATTCAATCTCCTGGCTCAGACCAGAGGGAGGAAACCAACTGGGAAGATCACCCACGCGATCGAAACGATCCGCAGTTTTTTGGAAAATTAAGGCATCGAAGACACTGAGAAGAGCGGCATCGTGGATGGAACCGGACATGTGTCTCACCAATCTCTGATAATGACAAGGGGATGAGGGAATCCCGTTGAGTGGTGCAGAGGAATACTTACCGATTGACCCCTTTATTCATTCAGCCGGTCTTCAGGATTTCAGCATCGCTTCCGATAACGCGGAAAACGCCGCCTCGACTCCTTCACCGGTTTTGGCGCTAACCATGGACACCAGACACGCTTGGTCACTGAGATCAGAAACCACGGGACACTCCACCACCCACTCGTCCACCAAATCATGTTTATTAAGCAGGAGGACAAAAGGAACAGGACCGATGGTCTTCATGGCTAATTCATGGAGCCTGCATGCCACATCAACCGTTTCTTTCCTTGTTCCGTCAATTACCAGAATATATCCCGATGCCCCTTGCAAATATGACGCCCGGACTTTTTGGAAGTCATCATCGCCATAGAGGTCCCAAAGAACCAGCAGAATGTCTTGCCCGCGTACCGACATAGACTTTTGATCAATCTTGACGCCCACCGTGGTAAGATATTTTTCGGAAAAAATGCCGGAGATCAATCGCTTCACCAGGCTCGTTTTCCCCACGGCAAACCCACCCAACATACAAATTTTTTTCTGAATCACGATCCGGTCCTCGCTCCTGCTTTCCTGAGCTGTGTTATCCCGGGCTCCACCACTTTGAATGACACTCGCCGACTGGCAGAATACACCTGTCCTTTCCCGGACCCGGGTGCCACTTCGGGGTCAACTCCTTTGCCCACGGCTGAAAGCTTTAAGACATGAAACGGGTTCTCACTGATAATTTCGAGAACTGTATTCGCTCGCCGTTCACTCAGGGACAAATTGATCGGGTGAGATCCTACAGGACTGGAATATCCCATGACATAGATAAAGGGTTGCCGACCGAGCTGCATGGCTTTCCTATCCAATTCCTGAAGGATGGATTTCACCCGCTGAATTTTTACCAATTCCCGGTTCGGCACTCTCCCCTGACCTGTCAAAAAGAAAATCGCGTGTTCTTCCAATTCGACTTGAAGTGCTTCAAATTGTTTCAGGTCTGTGTCAATGAGACGCTCCAAGGAAATCTCCGAAATCCCGGGGATGGTCAGGGCGGATTGCTCGACTTTGGAAATCCAGGCATGGGAGCTTTTCCCCTTCAGGATGATCCGGCTACCCTCCACGCTTACCTCTACCGATTCGGGTGGCTGTAACCCGGTAACGGCCCGCTTACGAATCATCTCGGGAGTGAGGGCAATAAACGGTTCAAAATGAAAGCCGACCGCATGGGGAGAATATCCCACCTCCTCCAGCAACCGATCGGGGTCAACTGCCAGAGGGTCCCTCAATCCGTGGAACACCGTTTTCCCCCCTTCCTCCTGAATAGTCGTCACCACAATACCCGGCTCGGCCCCGATGCGCTTCAACAACTCTGTCCACTGTTGATGATTGACAGAAGCCTGAAAGGCCCACCACCCCAAAAGGACCAGAAGAAGAGCGCTTAACGCCCCAAATACGACTGGAACGCCTTTTTGCTTTCTCACAAATTGTGCTTGGAGACAATCTTCCAAATGAGGTCTGGTCTCTAAAAACACCGCGCCATCACCTTGAAAATTTTGTAGAGAATCCGAATATTGGGTATGAATGGATTCAAGGGTGTTTTGAAGGACGTCCCGTAATTTCACGGGAGGAGTTCCCCGAATCACTGTGGCCAAAATAGCCTTGGCCCCCTGTTCTATCCATACCGTCAAATCGCCGATCCGAAGCGATTCCAATCCTTCATCCTGACCTTGCTGAAACGAATCCCTCACAAAATCTTGAATGGCTGTCAACATGCCGGAAATGGCCGCTTCCCCCTGGCTGGAAATCCCTTCAGCCATCACATGATTGAGTAACAATCCCGTTTGCTTATGAATCAAAAATACCTGTTCCACTCTAAACCGAAGTGTATGCAACAGCACCACTTCCACAAAAGGTCTTCCGGTTTTCCAGGCCTCCCATCGCCACTGAAGCCCTTGCCAGGACATACTATATTCCAACGTCTGATTGAGGGATTGGAGCATTTCCCGCATGGCCCGGGAAATGGCTTTTCGAACGGCGGATCCCAAGATTGGGGCGATGGAATCACTTATGATCTGGGGAGATTGTTTGATGGAAAGCGCCAACGCTTCTTGTGTAATCGGGAGCATAGAAGCCAATAGCCGATTATCCTGCCGAGCTCGAAGTCGTATCGCATCCGGCAGCACGCGGCTCACTTCCTGCGCATCGACCACAAACGTATCGAGACGTTGTCGTAACCGATCTAATTGAACTTGCTCGGGAGACAGCAACAACCGACGAAGAGCCGAAAAATCCTCCGACTCTCCTTTGTCATATTCCGATGGTGGATGAGTTGGAGATGAACGACCCGTACGTTCCATAATTGGCTTTCAGGGGAAAACAGAAGTTTTTCGGATGGTGGGAGGGAAAACAAACACGTGTAATTGATCGTCTGCCTTCGTCATGAGAGGTATCACCCCAGGAGCCGATTCAAGGTTTCATGAGTGGATCTCAGGGTTCTTGCCTCCTACTTTGAGGCGCAAGGCGACTTCCATCAACATTTCCGCCAAGACTGTCCGATCAGTTTTCTCAACCTTCAATTCATTGACCGCGTCCTGGAACTGAGATTCCATTCGGCTCATGGCCTCCTGAGCCTGCTCAATCAGCTCTTGTTTTTGCTTCTGCATTTCTGCGTTCATCGCCTGGAATTGATTCGAAGCATGTTCCGTTAATTCCAATATCCGTTGATTGACTTGGGCTTCAACGGTCTTGACTGTTTGCCCCATGTCCTGAATGGTAGAGACCCGTCGATCCTGTTCCTCTTGTAATTTCCCGACTAACCCCAGGATTTCCTGATTCATTTGTAGGTTCAATTCTTCAACAGACTTGGTGAGGTCCTCTCGTAGGCGTCCGCTTTCCTGTAACAACCGATTCTCCAATACAGCGAACCGTTTTTCGATTTCCCGACTTTGAGCCCCGAAGAGAATATCCCTGACTTTATTCAGGTTTCCTTCTTCGGACTGCGCTGCCCAATCTCCTTCCTGGGATGACGAAGTTCCTTGAGGGGAACTCGAGACTTCATAGGCCACGTTCATGGATGTTTTTTTCGAGGGTTCGATCACACTCATAGTCATCACTCCACGAGGTAGGTCAATAACTTCTACGTCTTAGGGAACACTCCTTAAGCGGAGTTATCCTAACATTGGTAAAAAAAGCGAACAAGACACCACGCGCATCAAATACACAGGGAACCTTTCATCGTCAGGTGATATTTTTTAAAAAAGAGTCATTATTTCATGGCATTTTTTCATGTCCTTACAAAAACGACACTTCCACTCTTATTTACAACAGGACCTCCAGGTACCAATGACCAATTCGATCAGAATGCATAATGAATTCATGCACTTACCTCCACAAACCCTACATGACCTGCTGAACAATGACAGGGGAAAAATTTACACCTTGGGTCTGTTGAAAAAAGCTGCCAGCGGCGTTCTCGCCATTTTTCCGTGCTCACGTACCAAGCGTACGCTCCGCGCGGAAAAACGGCTGCGGCCTGGCTGGACGGACCCTTCGGGAAGACTCAGGGCATGCTTTTTTGAACCGACCCGGAGCCCTTTGATGAGTAATATTATCCTGGGCAAATTTGCCCTTGAACATCCTTATTATTCAACACTCCCACCTTGGAAGAATCCAAATCTAATCCGAACATAAAAATTCTCCCTAAAGAGGACGGGTAACATGAAACCACGGTATGAGGAAATGGGGATAAAAATTCAAGAAAGGGAGGAAGAGGAAGGTGTGAATGGTCTGTTCACTAATCTTTTTCGGGCTCGGCATTGCCATGTTGATGGGTGACTCGATCTTCATCAAACAGATCGGCCATTTCCTGAGCCATCACATCATTATCATGAGGGAGAGACGTCACCGATAATTCTTTTTTTATTTTTTTGGGAGGAAGGGACTTAGGATCATCGGCATCGGCTGTTTCAGAATCGTTGTGTTCTTCAGACGTCTGATCGTGGTTCATGATGACATTCTCCTCTACGATGATTACTCAAACGATTCCAAATGGGATCGCTCAGGAAACTTGAGCTGACAACTGGGACAGGTCACAAAATAGACCGACTCCCGAACCGAAAGCACCGCTCTAAAATCCAGGGACACCCCCCGATGTCGGCAGGATCGACAGGGGATTTCTTTAAGATGATAGGGAATATCCGGCTGTGTTTGTAAATAAAACTCCATATCAGTATGGACAGGGAATGTATAATAACACCCGAGACAAATCGCTTTCCATTCCCCATCGCCTGTCGCCGTCCTGGAATCGATTCCATAACGATTCCCCTTGCAAATAGGACACTTCACTTCTCCTAAGCGTTCTTCAACCTGCTTGATGGTTAATTGTGTCATTCTTCTTCCTTCTTCACACTGTTGCACATGCCCTATTCAAAGTATAGGCTTCCTCCCAGAGATCCCGCAACCAAACCCTCCACATCCTCTATCACACCAGACTCCCGGTCCTAGACCTGCCTCAGTCCAATCTCCTCACCCTTGAGCCGGAGTTCATTGGCTTGCCCATTAGGATACCTGATAAAAAATGAACATGGCGATACCCAGTGCCACTTCTAATCTGATACAACCTTCCAGGCCAAGTGGAAGAACTGACCCACGCGTGCTTAATTCTTTTATTTTCACCCCGTCACCTGACTATGCCCGAGCTCCCTGAAGTCGAAGTCATCCTCAACCATCTGAACCGGCATGTTCTGGGTGGGACTATTGCAACATTCACCATCCACCGTTCGGATATTGTGCGCACCGGGCACGACCTCATCCCCTGGTTTCAGCGATCCACGATCACCAATATCGCCCGGAAAGGCAAATGTCTAATCTTTACCTGCCATCGAGCCAACGACACCCGGTATCTGCTTTCGGAGCAGGGAATGACCGGACTCTGGTTTTTCAATCCGGCCTTGGCCTCCACCCCTCAGCACATCCATTGCCGCATCGAGATTTCCGGAACTCTGGCCACCGAACTACATTACTGGAATCCTCGACGGTTTGGCCGGCTCTGGCTGTTCACCCCACCGGAATTGGAAGCCTTCATGCATCGCCGATTCGGCGTGGACGCCATGGATATAGGTGCACGACCATTTATCCAGCTCATTCAAAGCTATCGAGGCAGGCTGAAACCCTTTCTTCTCGACCAACATCGGCTCGCAGGGATCGGAAACATTTATGCCAATGAAATCCTCTTTCGCGCCAGAGTGCACCCACAGGCTCGCGGCTATCGGCTGGGAGTCTCAACCTGTCAACGGCTCTATGACACCATGCATACTGTATTACAGGAAGCGATTATCGCAGGAGGATCTTCCATCAGAGACTTTCGTGCTCCGGATGGATCACAGGGACACTTTCAGGAGGCGCATCAGGTATACCAGAAGGCAGGAGTGCCATGTTCCCATGGTTGTCCAACCCTTATCATGCGCCTGCAGCGTGAACGCAGCTCGTTCTTTTGTTCGATCTGCCAAAAGAGACGGTAACCTCCCATTTCATTCCTTGAGCCGAACTGAAACCTTTGCTAGAATCAAGTATCACTGTAATGGCGGCTAACCGGAGGTTGAGTCGAATACGACGTGCGAAAAATTAAACTACGAGAAGGGGTCGATTTAGCCAATCTTTTCGGCCCGCACGATCTGCACCTCAAAATGATCGAAGGGGAGCTCCAGGTGCGAATGGCAGCCAGGGGCGATGAAATTACCCTTCATGGTCAACCGGAGTCAGTTCTGCGGGCCGAACACATTTTGCGGGAGTTAGCCGATTGGACCCGAACCTATTACGAATTGAAACCCGACGATATTTCACGAGCCATTCTGGCGACAGAAGAAAAACGAGATACTCCCCTCAAACCCTATACCGTGTCGGCAAGCGCGCTTCCGACAAAAAAAGGGAATGTTAATCCCAAAACTCCCAATCAACAGGCCTATCTTGAAGCCATCAACAAGTCGGATCTTGTCATAGCCATTGGCCCTGCAGGGACCGGGAAAACCTATCTGGCGATGGCCATGGCCCTTGCGGCGCTCACGCATAAACAAGTCGGTCGCATCATTCTCGCACGACCAGCCGTAGAGGCAGGGGAACATCTCGGCTTTCTTCCAGGCGACCTTTTTGCCAAAGTACACCCCTATTTACGCCCCTTATACGATGCGTTGTACACCATGATGGACATCGATCGGGCCAATCGGCTCATTGAACGTGGCGAAATTGAAATCGCCCCGCTGGCATTCATGCGGGGACGAACGCTTGACGATGCCTTTGTCATTCTGGATGAAGCACAAAACGCCACCACCGAACAAATGAAAATGTTTTTAACGAGGCTCGGACTGAATTCCAAAGCCATTGTCACCGGGGATATCACCCAAATCGACCTTCCCGATTCGCAAAAATCCGGATTGGCGCAGATAGCGGACATTCTCCTCAATATTGATGGGATACAGTTTGCGTACTTTTCCGAACAAGATGTGGTCCGACATCGCCTGGTCAAAGAAATTATCAAAGCGTACGATCGGTTTGAACACCAACCCCCCAATACCAACCCGCACAATATATCTACCGACCATTCGACGGTATCTCCTGGCATTCATTCAAAATCGGACACCAATGGCCAGGGGCCGACCCGGTAAAACCCGATGGCTGTGTGGCTTCGTTCTCACCTCCGGCAAGTATCCGTACGCCCCAGAACCGTGTGCCGCCTGACACAAGCCGTGTTACGACAGGCAGGGTTTCCTTCGGTCAATCTGAGCCTCACCTTCGTCGGCAAGACTCGTATGCAAAAACTCAACGGGACGTACCGGCAGCGGGACTATGCGACCGATGTGCTGGCCTTCCCCATGCAGGATGCCTTACAGTCGTCACTGGCATTCGTGGGAGATGTCGTGATTTGTGTTCCCGTGGCCTTAGCGCAAGCTTCACGATTTCACAACACCGCCGATGAAGAAATCCTGCGTTTACTCATCCATGGTACCCTTCACCTACTGGGGTATGACCATGAAACAACTGAACGAGAAGCTAAACGGATGAAGCGAAAAGAGCACACAATTTTCCGTCGTCTTTCGCCTGTTCCCCGTCTTCTGGCCTACCAAAGACAGAAATCACTTAATGTGCTTTGATATTCGGGAAAATTCGCTATGAAATGGGTTGAACGCCTTCAGAACGGATTAGCCAAAACACGCCAGACCGTACAAAAGTCATTGCGTCGCCTGGGGCGGGGTCACCTGGATCCCGTCGCCCTGGAAGATGTCGAAATCAGTCTTCTGGAGGCCGATGTCGGCATACACACCGTCGAGCGATTTCTTGAGATGCTTAAAGATAAAACACGGTTATTCAGTGGGACCGATCCCACAACGGTCCTCCACACTCTCCTCATGGACATCCTTCGGAAGGGCGAAACCGAACCGCTGGAACAACTCATTCGACGCGGCCCTCATCCCTTTATTATCCTGACCATAGGCATCAACGGTGTGGGCAAAACTACGACCATTGCCAAACTCGGACATCGGTTGAAGCAACAGGGGTTACACACCCTCTTTGTCGCCGGCGACACCTTCCGGGCTGCTGCGATTGAACAATTGGATATTTGGGGAACACGCACGGGAATCGAGGTGATAAAACAGAAGCAGGGCTCCGATCCTGCCGCCGTGGTATTTGATGGCATGGTGACGGCAAAAGCTCGAAATGTGGACGTCGTCCTCATCGATACCGCCGGACGGCTGCATACCAAAATCAATTTAATGGATGAATTAAAAAAGATCAAACGAATCATTGCACGGGAAATGCCCGACGCCCCGCACGAAACCCTCCTCGTCCTGGATGGCACGCTGGGTCAGAATGCCATTGCACAAGCCCGACAATTTCATGAGTCACTCGGCGTCACCGGATTAGCATTGACCAAATTGGATGGAACCTCCAAAGGCGGAGTCATCGTCGCGATCGTCGACGAACTGAATCTTCCCATTCGCTTGATAGGCGTGGGGGAAGGAGAAGCGGACCTTCAGGATTTTCAGGCATCAGCGTTTGTTGATGCCTTGCTTCCGACGGAAAACACAGAGGCCTAACACGTCCCGGCTTTCTTCCATCCAGCATTCTGTCGGGGAAAAACACTGTTCGGAAATGGAACGAGGCAGTAGTCTTGTGAATTTCATTCAACTCTTCCCACGAGCCATACGGGTCCCACCATTTGCCTTCGGATGGGCCTTCCTGTGTCTGGCGCTGACAGACCCTCTCCAAGGCAAAACGTTGACGCCTATTCACCATGCCTTGCATATTGAACTGAACCCTGATACCCATTCTATTGCCGGATCGGACACCGTTCATCTCCCTCCTTCCCATCTGGCCGACTCATCCGTCTCATTCATCCTGCATCCTCAGCTCACGATAGATCGGGTCGAATTCAACGGCACATTGCTTCCAACTCCCCACTCCTCGGAGGCCGCACCGCCAATGGCCACGAGTCGGGTTATTGAAATTCCCTTACCTCCTCTTGACGGTCCGGACCAACCGGCAGTCCTGACCCTGACGTATCACGGGAAGATTGATGATACCCCAAAAGCCTCAGGTGGACTTCGCTTTGTCAAACCGGATGACACCAACGGACATATTGGCCCCAACGGGGTGTATTTGACCTATGAAACATTCTGGTATCCCACCTGGGAACAGACCCTCTCAACGTATGATCTCACACTCAGCCTCCCTTCAGACTGGGAAGCGATCACCCAGGGACAAGAAATTGCCAATGGCGTAACTGACGGGCGCCGAACCGCCCAATGGCTGGTGGACCTTCCGAGTGAAGCGCTGACGTTGGGTGCCAATCATTTTGTGGTGCAGAAGCAGGAATGGAAAGGCATTCAAGTTGCTACCTATCTTTTCCCGGAAGACGCGCACTTGGCCCCGCAATATCTAGAAGCAACCATCGACTATCTTCAAATGTATACCGATCTCCTGGGTCCTTACCCGTTTACAAAATTTGCCGTTGTGGAAAATTTTTTCCCAAGCGGACTTGGACTCCCCTCCTTCACCCTCTTAGGCGAAGGGGTTATTCGGCGCGGATACACCCAACCCTATTCCCTTGGTCATGAAATCGTCCATTCCTGGTTCGGGAATTCCGTCTTCAATGACTTTGCCCAGGGTAATTGGGTGGAAGGACTCACCACCTATCTCTCCAATTATTATTATGACGAGGCCAAAGGCCATCAGCAGGAGGCCTTCAATACCCGACGTCGGATGGTCTACGAATATAATCTGTATGCGGAGCCGGACAAGGAATATCCGGTACGGGCATTTCACCACAAAGAAACCCGCATGGATAATGCGATTGGCTACCAGAAGACAGCCCTGACCTTTCACATGCTCAGACAGGAAATAGGGGACAGGGCATTTTTCAAGTGGGTTCGCCGGATTATTCAGGAAGGGACGGGTACCTATCTGGAGTGGAACGATCTTCTCCGGATCTTTTCAAAGGCGGCTGAAAGAGACCTCAATTGGTTTTTCCATCAATGGATCGATCAACCCGGCGCCCCAAGCCTGGATATTCAGGATATCTTCGTCCAGGAAGATCCCACACAACAGGGACAGCTCATGCTGACCGGAACAATCCTGCAGCCGGACCCAACGTTTATCATCAGTCTTCCTCTTCACGTCAATCTGCAGGGAGGACTCATACATGACACCGTCCTCAAGGTGGATCGGGCCACACAACCTTTTACATTGCATCTCCCGGCGAGTCCGACGACACTCGCCATTGATCCCGATCACCACCTTCTGCTCCGCCTTCAACGTGCACACATTCCGCCCATGTTGAATAGGTGGGAAACCGACACCCATCGAATTCTCATTAGACCTGAGACTATGACAACGGATGAGGCTCAAAGCCTGGAAAGACTGCTTCATCGTCTTGATGGACAACCCGGCATCGAAACCATCCAATCTGATGATCCGGTCATTTCTGAATCGGCCTCATACCTGGTCATCGGACCCTCTGCCCGTCGTCTGCTGGAATCCGATTCCTTCAATAGTTGTGAACAACACATGGACATCAAGCCCGGACACATCTCCATTGAGGGTCAGACATTCGAAGGCCCGGAGATGGCCTTCCTGATTTCTTGCCCCCATCCTCGGGATGCGAACCATACCGTCACTTTCTTTTTCGGATGGTCTCCTGAAGCTGTCAAACCTGTTTCCCGGCTGTTGTTTTTTTACGGGTGGGATAGCTATTTGGTCTTTAAACAAGGAAAAGTGATTGCCCGTGGGATGTTTCACCCCGTACACTCTGTACGCGAAATTATTCGCCATTCACCGTGAGGTTCATGAATGCGTCCGACCTTTTCTGTCCATCCATCCAAGACATCGATACCAAACCTGCTCCTGTTTAGCCTGCTGTCCTTCCTGCTCTTGTGGAATACAGCCCTGGCCGGGGAACCATCTGCCACTCAGAATCAACCGGAACCACATCTGGCCAATATCCGGCAGCTCACGTTCTTAGGGAAAAATGCCGAAGCCTATTTTTCAGCTGAGGGTGACCGTTTGGTGTATCAATCAACCGTGGAACCCGATGGCAAGACGCTCAGATCCTGCTATCAAATCTATATCATGGACCTTGATGGCACAAATGTGCGGCGAGTCAGCCTCGGCTTGGGCGGCACGACCTGCGGATACTTTTTCCCCGGCGGCCGTCGTGTGCTCTTTTCCTCCACCCATAGCGTGAGTCAATTTTGTCCACCAGTCCCTAAAAGGACCGAGCGCTACCGGTGGGCTCTCGATGATTATGACATCTTCTCCATGAACATCGGCGGCCGGGACTTACAACGATTGACCTCCGCCAAAGGGTACGATGCCGAAGCCACCATTTCCCCGGATGGTAAAACCATTGTCTTCACCTCTATCCGTGATGGAGATTTAGATGTGTACACCATGGATATCGATGGAAAGAATCTGAAGCGCCTGACGCAGGAAGTCGGATATGATGGCGGGGCCTTTTTTTCTCCAGACAACAAAAGAATTGTCTATCGGGCTCATCATCCGAAAAATGATGAGGACATGAAAGCCTATCGTGACCTACTCACTCAAAATCTTGTAGAGCCCTCAAACCTGGAAATCTTTATCATGAATGCTGATGGCTCCGACAAGAAACAGGTCACTGACAACGGGCGTTCGAATTTTGCTCCCTTCTTTACTCCCGATGGGAAACGCATCATCTATTCCTCAAACTTGTCGACCCCGCCCGATCATCAGGGGCGCCCATCCTTCCACTTGCATATCATCAATGAAGATGGCACGCACCCCGAACAAATTACCTTCAATGGGCACTTCAATAGTTTTCCCATGTTTTCGCCTGACGGAAAACAACTGGTGTGGTCATCTGATCGGAATGCCGCCAACCCAAAAGAATTCAACATCTTTCTCGCTGACTGGGTGCCCTAAGCCGAAGAATGTTATGTGACACGGTCGCCTCAATCCGTCAATTGCATTCTCCCGGTAAGAAGGAAGGCTGAAGAAGGGGAAATTTTCCATAGTCGGAAAAAATTCAACCAAGACGGTGAACAAAACCCATTCCCCAATCCTGTGACTGATCAACCGCCCTCACCTCCTTCACCCCGACGTCCGCAGGTTTTCTTCCGCCAGTCTTCTCTTGTGATATTCGGACTGTCCGGACTCCTCTTCCTCGTCTTGTTTTCTTTTCTTGCTCAGGTAGATGGTCCAACCCTCCAGATCGTTCACAGCTTCACGCATCCGGCCATCGACCACATTGGCTCTATAGGAAACCATATTGGAGACGGGCTCACCCTGGTCCTCATTTCCCTGGGAATCGGGGCAGTGGGATTCAGGCTTGGATGGCCTACCTGGAAATCCGCATCTATTCATACCTTACTTGCACATGGAGTCGCCGGACTCTTTACCCAAATATTGAAACACACCATTGGCCGCCCCCGCCCG
>BQIW01000058.1 GCA_021604105.1 Nitrospirales bacterium
CTTGGTGGGTATGTGGCGGGAACGTCACTGACCGGTGGACCACTGATGGTTGCGGTCACCATGAAAAATGTCGCGACCAATCAACTACGTAACACGTTGTACGTTCTCTGGTTTACCATCGTCACGATTAAAATGAGTACCTTCGTGATACTCGGAGTCGAGCTGCATCTGCTCACCGCCCTTACGCTCCTTCCCATCGCAGCCATCGGCCATGTGATCGGACTCAAATTTCATGATGCGATTTTGAAAAACGATCAGTGGTTCAAGCAGGTCATAGGAGCAATGCTCGTCCTCATCAGCGGATTGGGATTAATAAACACTCTGGCCTAAGACAGCCTGCTCATGGGTGCCCCCATGACCATTATCCAGGGGTGCAATAAAGTAGGGCGACCAAACCCGCGATGCCTGGCCTGAGGCATGCCGAAGGGGTCAAACTTTTCCCCCCAGAAGAACCCGCAGAGAAAAGTTAACTATGCTAAATGTTGCGGAAGGTTGGAAGTAACTGTGAATGCAAGGCGGGACCTCAAGCATGAACGTTTCGTCTGTAGTCCGACGCCTGCCGGCTGGCCCCAAGAAGGGACGCTCTTCGCATCTGGCGGACCGTGTCAGAGCCCGGCGACTTAGCCCGCAATCTCCCGATGCTCTACCCTGGCCTGGTGGCATGGCCAAGCCGTGCAACCGGCACCGGAAAAAAGGCGGGCACTGTTTGAGCCCTTCGGCGCTGGCTCAGGATAAACTCCGCGAGTTTGACTTCCACCCTCATGGGAATCCCATAAAGATTTCTCTCCTACTTTGTTGGTCGCCTGCCGGCTGGCTCCCAGAGGGACGCTCTTATCCGTTGCGGCCCTTGTTTGAGCCATGCGAGTTGGGCCGCTCTTCAAAAAGTTCGCGTCCCTCCTCTTCAATAAAGCCAGACGGGGCGTCAATGGTTTTGGCCACTTTTGCCGAAACAAAAGTGGCTCGTCGTCCGGGGTCGAAACCCCGGTATGGAAGGGACACAGTGGTAAGAAAAGTTAGACTGAAACCTCCACGTATTCGACCTGGCAACTCGGAGGTGGGAGGGGTTGGCCATCAGCCTGTAGTCCTTCGAGATGAAATGCAATCGCTTCTCGTATAAGTGTTTCCGTTTCAAGCAGGGTCGCCCCGGTTGCCACACACCAAGGTAAATCAGGCACATACGCCGCAAAGTTTGCGGGCGACTTTTCAATCACAATGGCATATCGCATACGGTCCTCCTACTTTTTTAGCCGTTTTGTTCATTCACCCTTTTACTCTATGCTTCCCTGGCCTGGTGGCATGGCCGAGCAGTGCAACCGGCACCGGAAAAAAGGCGGGCACTGTTTGAGCCCTTCGGCGTTGGCTCAGGATAAACTCCGTGAGTTTGCCCGCCGTCCGTGGGTTTGCCTCAATACGCTATCATCTTGTTCCGACGCCTGCCGGCTGGCTCCCAGGAGGGACGCTCTTATCCGTTGCGGACCTTGTCTGAGCCCGGCGAGTTGGGCCGCTCTTCAAAAAGTTCGCGTCCCTCCTCTTCAATAAAGCCAGACGGGGCGTCAATGGTTTTGGGTCCTTTTGCCGAAACAAAAGGACCTCGGCTGCCGGGCCGACCCCCGGCATCTAAATACCACTCCGCTGCGCCTCCTCAAACAACGCATTACACTCCTGCTCCAGAATCCCCCCAATCACTTTCGTATTCCGAAATGGAGTCCGCCGTGCCACCTCCTCGGCTCGAATATCAATTTGCCGAAAACCGAGTTGTTGGAGAAACGGAATCGACGTGCCAAAGTACACGGTGGCAATGCCGGTCCATTCGATCGCACTCTGACACATGGGACACGGTTCGGCGGTTGTATACAAGTCCAGTTCCGTCCAATCCACCGGTGCATGCTTGGCCGCACAACGATTGATCACATCGATTTCGCCGTGGAGGGTAGGGTTGCGGGAAGAACGGTTGTACCCCTTCGCGAGAACCTCTCCGTTGCTCGGCGAACGATGACAGCCCCGAAGGGATACCGGGGGACCTTCTTCGCCATGACAATAGCCAGGCGCATGTATTCATTGGGAGTCATGTTCTTTTCAGATTTCTGCATGCTCTAAGGAAAGACCACTGTTTGTTTCTGTATTTTCTGAAATCCATCTCTGCCGTTGCCCGATTCTTTTCTCTCATCCGATCAAAACTGAAGGAAAACGAAAAGAAAAAGTCCCTCCCACTTCAACACGGTGGCAGCTAAGAGAAATTTGATAATGGAGAAGGAAGTGAAGGGCTAGGGGCAAGGTAGATGATGTGTAAATGCAAGACCTAACCCCGACGACGACAATGGAGCCCATTTCTACATACGGTTACGCAGGTTGGTAGTGCAGCACAAGAAGTTGGCTCGAATTCAAGGGGAGTGTCGCGTAGGTTCTGCCCTCATTATCAACAAATTCCACTTCAAACACTTCTGGACTAAGGAATTCAACCACGGTTCCCACCTGACCTCGCAGTAAGCCGCTCTCAGGGAGATCCTTGGTTAAGGCCACCACATGCAGTAGGCGAATTTCTTGAATCATGAGGTATGCTCCTTTCTATAGAATATAGTATGAGGCGAATCGTGGAAAGTAGAATTCCCTCCCACTCCAACATGATCTCGGTCAAAAGAGGTGGAGGGAGGGAGGGTAGGGACAAGGTGATAGTGATTTGTAAATGCAAGACCTGCCCCTGTGTATTTGCCGATTGTTTTTTAATGATTTCAAGAAGTCTCATTTATTTATTTATCTTATTCCCTTTTAATACAAGAAAAGCTAAAACACTAATTTTTTTTGGGGATATTCGCACTCACCGTAACAAATAGATCCAGTGGATATTGCCCAGGGCGTTGAAAACGTAGCAAGCCCCTAGCCAAAAAACACTTTCGTCTTTTCCTCTTGGAGTTTCATTTTTATAAGGAAGTTAAAACCAGACCAATCAATTGGATTCATCAATGTAGGCCCGAATTTGGGTAATAGCTTCATTGTGGTTACCCGTCAAATCCATGAGAGTCCACGTATCGTATTTTTTAAGAATCCGGAATGAGTTTGGGAATGCTTCAATATTGTTATTAAAATAACGTTTTTTCTTTTCCAGAAAGTCCAGGCGTCCTTGGGCCGAGTTCTTGCGTCGGCTGATGAGCACTAGGTTGCCAAGGCGGTCTGTCCATTTTACCCGATCTTCCTTGGTGAAATCCTTACACCACTGACCGTCCTCAGCAGGAGTCTGGGGGAGTATATGCTCCACAGAAATTTCCTTTGGTGGCTGAAGCCGATAACTTATTCCACCATAGATCATATCCAGCTTATAAACCATATAACGTGCGAAACGGCGACCATAGATTGCCTGATTCTCTAATTGGTTCAAAAACTCTGCCCTGTTAAAGGTGAAAACTTCAGATGAAAGTAAGGACTCAATCTTATCTGATTTCGAAAGGGTCTTTTGGTCCTTTACGGAGTCAATTTTTTTCAAAATGGCGTTCATCCCATCAATTCGGCTGGTTGGTGTCTCGCGTGCAATCCAATCCCCAGAAAATTTATTCTCCAGTTTCCGCAGGAATTCGACAATTCGTTCCTCGCCGAAAATTTCGCGGTAATGTAAGAGGGGTGGAACCCAAAAATCGGCAAGGCCGGCATCATTGAGTAATGTGATGAGATTATCAAACTCCCAACTTTTCTGAAGATGGTGATTGTTCCCGCTAAGGACCTGACAGTGATGCTCCCGATAACGTTTAACAAACTTAAAAGTCTCCCATCCTGGTTTAAGCAATGATGGGAGTGTACGGTACCTCTTAGTATCTTTTTCGAATTTTTTCGGGGCATAAATATTTTCTTCAAATTCCTGCAACAACCCCAGTCTCGCCTTTTCTTTAACAAGGATGGTACGAAGATGTGCCATGAATACGTCAAAATCCTCTCCAAGTTCGCCTTCCAGTTCTTCCCACAACTGGGCTGCCTGGCGCTGTTGCTGTGGGGAAGCATTTGTCTCTTTAAGGGCTCTGAGGTTCAGTGTTTTGAGGATATCACTATTGCGTAACTTCATCCCGCGATCATTGAGCACTGTAAAGAGGCGGAAGGCATCCTCCAATTGCGCAGATGCCACATAAATTAGCAGGACCTTGTTGCGAAAAAATGGGAAGAATTTCTCAATTTTTGTGGCATCCGGGTCCTGAAAGTAGCGTTGAACCTCGAGTACTGCGTTTGCCATATTACGGACCGACGCATCACTTGATTTTAATGCCGACCGCAGTGCCTCTTCGTCTTTGGTTCCTCCATTTGGTTTGAGAAATCTTCCTACAAAATCTCGCACCTCATCCCGAATATCATAAGTGATCCTCAATCGCTCTGGAATGCCATCATAGGGGTTTTCCTCCTGAAATATGGTTTGGCTGCAGGTCTTTTGAAGTTTAGGGTCTTCTGTAAGATCACGCGCCACTGCGTGGAGTATCAGGCAGGTGGTCAGGCGCTGTTGTCCGTCAAGGAGATCATGTTCTTGGTAAGTTTTTCCTGCCTGATCGATTACTTCGCGCTTTTGGAGAACGATGGAGCCCAGAAAGTATTCAGATCCAGGCTTGGTGTTTAAGGCATAGGCAACATCTTCAAGCAAGTCGTTCACCTGGTCCTTCCCCCAAACGTAAGGGCGCTGGTATTCCGGTACGCGATACCACCAGGCAAAGGCATCTTTAATGAAGATTTTGTCACTATCAATATGGTCGTTCATGGTACCGTCTCTTTCCTGTTGGCCAGTTAATTCAGGAGTTTGATATTAAGAAAACTAGTATTTTTCTAAATACTAAGAACTGTATTCAAGAATGAGGGGAAAAGGTTATGAAAACCTTTCTGGAAAACCTGGAAAGATTGTTAATTTGACCTTAGATGAAACCAAAAATTAGTCCGTAAACACTAGTTCAACTGTCATCCATTGTAATGATTGTCAGGAGGTGTTTGGCGCCGGAACAGGCCACATATTGGTCAGCTGGGCTAAGGCCTTTCTCCGCAAACTCCTTGTTCATACCGGCAATGATAATGGCGTCCGCTTCGAGCCCTTTGAAACGCCGCCAACTTTGAAGGAGGACGCCTTTTCCCTGTCGCCAGGTTGCAAATCCTTTGGTCAACTTTATGCCTTTGAAATCATCGGGCCAGGGTGGCGAGATATTGTCCCGCTCGGAAGGGGTCAGGATGGCCACTTGTGAAGGCGACATGCCACCATGGTTCGGCATACACCATTCCAGTATTTGTTTTTCGGTCACGGCAAGGAACTCTTTTCGGTTCTTGGATGCTAAGATTCGTGGTTTAACGCCGGGAGGAGCCTGATCATGGACAGGGATGGAAATATTCAAAATATTTCCACAATGATCTGCAATGGCCTTAGTATTTCGACAATTCCTTAGCAAGACAAATGGGTCCCCCAGGCAGCCTGGGAAAGAGGGCTGTTCCACGTAAATGTTCTGCTTCGGGTCGTAGAAGACGTAATAAAATCCAGAATCAAAGTCTCTAAAAATCCGCTTCAAGCTATCCCACCACAGGGAACGAAAGTCCTGACCTTCGTCCACCACGACAGCTTGGAATTTCTCTTCCGGTGGAAGAACATTTGCAGCTTGTTCAAGGAGGTCTGGGGCTTCATATTCCCAAAATTCTTCCGTGCCCTGGCCCGGAATACCCGGGAAAGCTAAACCGGCCTTCTGGGAATAGGCACTACAGAGGCCGTGAAAGGTATGAATGGGAATGTGCTCGGCATAGGTCGGCGGAAGTGCATCCTTGAGCCAATCTGCTAGGGGCCGATTGTAGCAGAGGAACAAGGTCTTCAGTCCTTCCCGTGCGAATCGTTGGGCCTGGGCCATTGCTAAAATAGTCTTTCCAGAACCGGCCACACCACTAATTGCAGCTTTTAAACGGCCTCCCAAAAAATCAAGGCAAGCTTCCTGGTCCTGCGTCAGGCGCTTGAGCTTCGTTTCTTGTTCTTCCAGGGTTCGCCAGAGAGCGGGGACAATTTTAAAAACCGGCTGAAGGATCTCCTGCACCGCAAGGGTATCGGTTTCGGTCAATTGCCTTTGGATAGGACCGCCATTCCAGGCTTCCATGGCTTTTCTAATTTGCGACTGAATTTTTTCAAGGCCGTTGGCATCAATAAGAAGCTCCTGCTGCACATTCGCCGGCAGCGAACCCTGTAAGAGGCAGTCCGGAAAGACCACCGCCGACCCAAAAGTAAAGGGTAAAGATTTGGTTCCACGGAAATGCTGGTGTTTCAGCAGCAAGTCACGAATCACAAACACACTTTTCTTCGCTTGGTCAAAAGGATCCTGAATTTCCTTTACTCTGCCATCGTCAGTTACACGCTCATAGCGACATTCTGCAGGCTGGTATTGCAGTCTTCCTCCTTTCACTTCAAGCACGAGAAGCCCAAGCTTGGGATCAATAATGACGAAATCCGCCTCACCCGGTCGCAGTGGCTGTCGACGGCCATGGTCCTCGCGCCGCAGCCAGGGAAAACTGTGATACACCAAGACATCAGCGTTCAACTGTCTGCACAAGGCTTCGGCAACGAGGCGCTCTCCGGGATTGGTGATCTCGCTGGGATTGATGCTGGGAATCAATTTGGCCAAGGTTTTATTCCGGATGTAGAACTGCCAACGGTCGAAATGCTGCCCACTCAGCCTCAGGAATGTTCAACTCGGCTGGTGGCTGTTGACCACGCAACATGACATGTACAAACGCCTCACCGGTTTGGGCATTGATCTGTTCTTGATAGCGGAACCGTCCTACGGCAATGCCACAGGGAGTGCCAGCTTTCCGCAAGGCCGGATGTCGAATGATGACCCAGGCATCCTGTTTAGGTAACGAGTCAGTAGCCTGCAACACATGACATTGCCACGACGTTTTTCCCAGCGCTTCCTTCAATTCCGACGGAGGTTGAAAAGGAAAGGGGTTTGAAGGGAGGTGATCGCTCATAAGATCCGACAACTGTCGGCTGCTCCCTGGAGCCAATGTGCCATCGCGAGCGGGATGACAACACCGTGGATCCGCTGGGGGCGGGTCAAGGAGAGTTTGGTAGGGTTGGCCAGTACGAATGCTGTCGGCAATGGCATCATAGATTTCGAGAATCACCCGTTTGGTGCGGTACTCCCCGAACTTCTCTTCGTCCCTGCGGCGGACTATGGGGAAAGTATCCATGATGTAGGCCACGGCGTCCCTTGGTGTTGGGAAATTGGCCTTAAGCCGCGCCAAGTCATCCGCTCTTTCGCCCTCTGCCAGGCGCCAGGTTCCATTGCCCACAGCGGGGAGGTAGAGATGGAAGAAGGCGGCGTCCAGCTCGCAACGGAGCAGAAGCCGGCGCTGCTCGTCCCAACGAAGCGGTGGGCCAGACCAGCCGCAGTCTTGTGCGAATGGCTCAAGATCCCACGCCGTGTAGGTGAGTTCGAGAACGCGAGGGAGAACCCAGGCACGGACTGTTGTTTTCCTGTCGGCCCAACTACAGTTCGATAGACCTGTCAATGGCGGTAGGGTGGGAAGCTGATAGATGATGAAATAACTGATGTGTGTCCCCCCGACTTTCTGTCGAACGATATAGTCAAAAACAAAACTATTGAATACGCCAAGTAAGAAAGTGCTTGTTGCAGCACCACCCTGGACCTCTATGTAGGGCGTCACCTCACAACTTGCACCACGAGGGAATACCGAAGCGATGCAGGTGCGCTCGTCCGTAGACCGTGCAATATTTCTGATGGTAGTGAACCATTCTCGTTGGTGGAGTTCCACAGGCAATCGCTGACGAAAGTAGGTGTCAGTGATATAGTATCTCGCAATGGCACTCTTCTCCGGGTCCACTTTGTCGAGATCGGATAGCAGTGTAAGGTCGATAGAACCTCCCCGAAAGGCGAATGTGCCGTAACGATGGTCGAATTGATGAATGGTCTTTGCTTCGACTACTGGCACCATTGAGTGGAGATTCTCAACCTCACCGCCACTAATAAACTCGTTGCTATCATCGGTTGTATTCAACAAACGCCATACTCGCGGATCGTATTCGTTGCGTCCCGGTTGGTCTTCTGAAAAAAAAATCGGAACGCTTCGGTAGACGAACTTCGTTAGTTCCGCGTCTTTCAGAGATCTAAGGATTGGACAAGTACGCGTATTGGGGTTGATTAGCCGAATATCGTCGGCGGATAGGCTGAAGCGCTTCTCCGGATTTCGCAGATCCTCAACACTGTGTGCAAAGAACGTAAACTGAATCGGCTCTGAGTCAGTTTTGGCCTTTCCACCGAGCGTGAGGAGGCAAAATTTGTAACTGCGGTGCACTCCAGCGAAAATCCCATCTCTGTTTTCGAAGTCAAAGAGGCTTATCAGCGAATGACTCTCTACTAAAGTGGCAAAGAAATGCTTAGTAGTATCGTCTGTGGCAATTCCAGAGGGAACAATAATCCCGACTCTCCCGTGGTCTGAGACGATGCGGTAGCCCAGCTCGGCGAACAATGCGAATGTGTTGAACTTACCAAGGCCTGTGAGGCAATACCGACCGGAATTGCGGACGAAAGTGACTACCCCTACGTCAAAGCGGCGCTGTTCCTCCCATGCCTTGGCGAGCGTAGGGTTAGTCGTAACAAGTTGGCGGATTGCTGCCTTGCGTTTGGCACCGACCAAGGAGACGATTTCAGTACCGCGGCTGGCGAAAAATTGAAGCTCCTCGGTCTGGAGCTTCTCCCAGGGTGGATTACCAAGCACGCAATCAAAGCCGCCTTTAGCGAATACCTCTGGAAAAGCCAGATGCCAGTGGAAAAACTGGTATTGGTTTGACAGGCGTTCTACTTCGCCAAGCTTTGCCTGGCTTAGCGCTTTTGGGTCTGCGCCAAGTCGGCTGATGGCGTCAGTCGTGATAGGTTCAGCCGGTCCGTCTGCCTGTTTTTTCCAGACGAAGGCGGAGCACCAGGCATCCGCGACCTGCTGCGCGTGCCGATACTCAGACGAGACAACGAGCTTCCGAAACTGCTCGGCCTTACGCTGCACCTGATCGATTGTGTCGTCAGGAGCTTCGTCAATGACCCGGTTGCGCTCAGCGATGGAGTTGTACTCGGATTCTGGCTCGGCTACCATCAGGTGGAGCATGTCCCGTTGCCCTTGGCGTTCCTGGTTGTTCCGCTTTTTTAACGCTGCACATACCTCCTTATCGTCGCCCTCGATAGGTTTGAATGCGTTGTCGGGTAGGCCTGCAGCAATTAGTTCTGGGGTCGTGCCAAGCAGGCTATTTCCAACCCTAATGTGGTGATCAAGAAAGGAGAGTGGCTTGCCGGGCTCCACGGCTTCGAGCCATAAGGCGACACGGCATAGTTCGACCGACATAGGATTGATGTCTACAGCATAAATACAATGGCTGATTACTTGCCGCAGGGAATTTCGAAGCAAATCAGGCGAGGGCTCTTCACCCCCGGAACGAACGAGGGCCAGTCGCCGGGCGATACGTTGGGCGGCGGCAATGAGAAAATGGCCGCTGCCGCAGGCAGGGTCGCAAACTTTGAGAGCCAGAATAGCTTCCTCCGCGTTTGGATGCCCAAGCTCCTTGTGATTGCGGATGCGTTCGTCAAGAACGGGATCAAGTGCGCTGTCCAGCAAGCAATCGACTAGGCTAGCTGGTGTGTAGTAACTGCCGGAGGTTTTCCGTTCATTGCCGGCAACCTCCCTGAAGCCAAACCGCGGTGACGGTTTTGTCTCCACAACCGGATGTAGCTCCAGAAGGCTCTCATAGACCGAGCCAAACTCCTCGGTGGCCAGCGCACCAAAATTTACGGGAAGGCGCTGGTGAGTTTTTGGATCATCAAATGAACACAGGCGGTCGAGACTCTCAAAGAGTGCCGCATTACTTAGGCGACAGCGACCAAGCTGGCCGAGGCTTTGCGAATCGAAGAGCTGTCCGCCAAAGGCGGTTGTGCCCAGCCTGGACGCCTGCTCAGGGTTCTCGAAGATCTGGAAGGTAGAGAGGATTGACAGCCAGGCGTCATGGTGGCGTTCCATTTTCAGGCCGCGAGTGCGTGCTAAGCGGCGAAGGCGTTGTAGACTATAGTAGTTAAAGTATGCTTTCAGTTTTCCAGATGGGGTACCTTTGGGGAAAATTAGTCCCCTTTCTTCAACTACATTCAGAAAGAGTATTCGGTAAATCAATCGCAACAAATTGCTGAAAAAGGCGGTGTGGTCTAACCCTCCATCTTCGATTTGCTCACGAAGGGAATGATTCTCGGGATGGGCAAGGAAGCCCGTGCCGAGGATTTCCAGCGCTTCAGTGACGGCTTCGCGCAGGCCTTCACGGATGCGGGTGCCTTGCTCGATGGTTTTCTGATGATAGCCTTCGATCAGACTTTCAGCAGTCGTGTCATTAGCCACCGGCAAGCGGGTAGCATGCAGCAATCTATATAGGATCGCAAAATCGGCGAAGAGTGCGTCGGCAAACATACGGTCCAGATCGAATTCGAGATAACTCAGTTTACTCAGACGCGAGCTGTCACGGAGCAGGCGAAGGACCCGGCCATTGGTGACCAACCCGTAGAGTTGTTCGTTCAGATTGAGAAACTCCTGAACCACGGCATGTGCTGACATGCGTAAGTTTGAGCGCTCAGGCTTGCGGTCGAGTCCGGCAGGTTCACGGTAGCCGACAATTTGCACGGGTGCTTGGGCGCGGTTTGTCGCCCGATGGGAAATGTTGTAGATCTTCCCATTCAGCTCCGCCCCCTTCGGCTGGTATTCGAGCTGATACCCGAGCAAACCCAAAAGTGGCGCCATCCACAATTGTCGAGTTTCTGACGTTGCCGGTGAGTCGGCCTTGAGGGTCTCCAGTTTACGTTGGAAAATACGCCAGTAATCCTGTGCGTCGGCCCAGGCCCGGGCGATCTCGTCTTTTACCTTGGCCGAGGAATCCAAGTTGAAGTCTACCGGCCGCTGTCCCCGTTCCTCTTCGATTCCTTCAAGGATATCGGGCGAGAGAATGGCACCCTCGATACGAATGCTTGGATAGTTCACGCGGGGGTCTCCGGAAGAAGGATGTAGATCCCTAAAAGATCCATTGGCAAGACAGGGTACACCACCTGAAAGCGCTTTTTGTCCATCAGCGCGCTGAAGCGTTCGTGTGCCGCAACCAGCCGCTTAGATTGCTCCTCGGCGAGATCTTTAAACTCGGGATCGAGCTTGTTAAGTATTTTGAGTTCATTTTCAAGGAATCCAGCACGAGCCTGTGGGGAAAGGTCGCTTGATGCCCTAGCGACAGTCAGGAGCTCTTTGGCCGCGGCATGGTTGAGAAATTCCTTTTCTTGGAGGCTGCCACGCCAACCCCAGAGTAACATCTCCTCGGCCACAATCTGATGGCTTCCCTTACTTTGTTCAATGACATTGCGGCAGCGAAAGAGAAGCAGCGTAGTCTTTTGGGCGACTTGGTGTGTGCGGATCACTGCCGCCCGTGCCGCACGTTTGTCCTGCCGGGAAAGCGTATTCGCCATGACGTATTGGCAGAGCTGCTCGACGAATCGGTGATTACGACCAAGGTAAAAGTACCCTTCGGGGGTGGGTGACTCGAAGCTAATCTTTAGGATCTGCCCAATGGGGAGGAGATCCAAAAGCTGTGGCGGTAAATTGCCCGTCACGACACTGTAGCCATTCCGGTCTTTTGTAACCTGTACGCCCAACAGATTAGTCAGCGCAGCGGTGACAAATTCTTCTACCGTCTGGACATTGCCGATAGCCTCGTCCACTTCATGAAGGTCAGCCTCAATTTCCTGCGCCTTGATGGCGTTCTGGGCAAAGATGCTACGTGAGATTTTTTCCCGATCTGCGGCCTCGTCAATCATCCGGGTAACATTGGCTTTGGCGTCCGCAGCTTCGCCGAACTCAGTGAAGTCGAAGAGCACCTGCTGCTCAGGACCTCGCTCCTTTTCAATGCGGCGATCTGGATTCAGCAGGAGGGCCTGGGTAATAGTATCGATAATGCTTTGAGAGTCTTCAGGAAAGGGGACATTGATTCCGGTGGCCTTTTTGATCTCCCGCACCTTGCGGAGCAGCACATCGAGCACAATGCCATCAATTGGGTTATCTACTCCATAAAGGAGGCAAGCCTTTACTTCCGGGGCCTTCTGGCCGAAACGGTCGACGCGGCCTTCTCGTTGTTCCAATCGATTGGGATTCCAGGGTAAGTCGTAGTGCAGGACCCCGGTAAAGAGGTCTTGTAGATTGATGCCTTCGCTCAGACAGTCCGTGGCGATGAGGACGCGCGGTTTGTCACCCGCCATCTGACTGATGCGCTGCTTTCGGAGATCATCAGGATCTTCGCTCGACACCACACACAAATCAATCTTGGGAAACTTCTTCTGCAGGACAGGCGCAAGATGCTTGCCCACATACTTTGCCGTTTCAATGTAGCGGCAAAAGACGACTGGCTTGAATCCATTCCCGATCCAATCTTCGAGCACCATGGCCGCAGCATAGAGCTTTTGGTCGTGCTTGATATCTGCCAGCTTCTCAAGACGGTCGGCGAACTGGCGTAATTGCCTTCGCTGGTGATCCGTCCAATCGCTGTGTTCGACAACCTGGGTAGGGGTATTATCCCCCTCGAAGCCGAAATCGAGATCGCGGACCGGATTCTCTGACTCTGACTCGATCTCCTCCTTTGTTTCGGTGTCGCTTCCATCCGGAGCAAGCTTGAGGTTTTCAAGACGTGTGCTGAGCATCTTCACCCCAGCATCAGGACTCGACATTACCCCGCGCAACAAGGCGAGGGCCGTCCAGTATTGAACGCGCTTTCTTCTTTTGCTGGAACCGTCCGGGACTACCATTTTCCTGGCAAAGGCCAGGATATCGTCAAAGAAAACCGCATAGTCTCGTGAAAGGTCGTAGGGCCATTCAAAGGCCTCGCGCTTTGGAAAAGGTGTTTTTTCGTCCATCCATTTTTCGAGGTCGGCGCGCTTGCGCTGGACAAAATGTTGGGCAAGACCGCGGCGTTGGCTTTGTGTAGAGTTTGGAAGGTCAAGGGCCTCGAACTGTGGTTTGAGCATCCCTAGCAACGAGTGAAATTCTTCGTGTTTTCCGCTGTGTGGGGTGGCGGTAAGGAGGATCAATTGTTGGTTGGATTTCTGAGCAATTCGACTGACTAAGTGGTAGCGCTGCTGTTGGCTGGCTGAGGCCCCGGAGGGCCGAGCGCAGGTGTGGACTTCATCCACGATCACCAATTCCGGGCATTGTTGGACAAACACCTCCCGGCGCATATCTGACTTAATGTAGTCAATGCTGATGATCTGATAGGGGTAGTAGTCGTAGACACTTTCATCACCCTGTATCTGGCGATCGAGTCGCGCTTGGGTATTTGAACGAATAATCACCGCCTCGATATCAAGCTTTGCCCGGATCTCCTCCTGCCACTGATCGCAAAGGTGGGGTAAACACAGGATTGCGAAGCGCGCGATCTTCCGACGTTCCAACAATTCCCGCACGATCAATAATGCTTCAATAGTCTTCCCGACGCCAACGTCGTCAGCAATCAATAGCCGTACCAGTTCTTGCCGGAGGGCCATAATCAACGGGACTGTCTGATACGCGCGGGGTCGAAATGACAACTTGGCCAGCGCCCGAAATGGTCCAGCACCATTGCGGAATGCCAGACGCGCCGAATCGTAGAGCAGACGGGCAGTGCTAATATCGCCAAGGTCTGCGATCTCGGGTGCGTCAAAACGGGCATCGACTGGCTGGTCCGATTCGATTCCCAGTGGCAGATAGATGCCCGTGATCTCTTCCTCTGAACCTCCGAGTGGCTTTACGACGAGCAAATCGGGATTATCAGAGGGTAGGACAATCCAGGTTCGGCCTCTCAGCTCGACGAGTTTTCCAGGTTGAATGGCGGTGGTCATCGTACTCTCCTAAAGATGTCCGGACGGCTTCGCACCTTTTCGGGGAGGTTGTCCTTATAGTAATAGACCCAGACCTCATCCCCTCTAGCGATGATAGCCTGGCGCTTCTCTTCGTCTTGGGCTTTTACCTGGGCCTCGTCGTGTGGCGTGCCGTCGCAGAATACCCAGATGCGGGGTTCGTAGTAGAAGTCCGGTTTGACGAAGATTCCATCAACCGGCTTTTGAGCTGCGTCTGGCAAGCGAAGGCCTTCCTGATAGAGGTAATCAATAAACTTCCGTTCTGTTGTGGAGTTCGGATCGAGAGTCCGCAGAAGAGCCTGGTAGTGATCTTCATAATCTTTATAGTCGGGATTGGATTTACTCTCGACAGTGCAGACTAAAAGTTTTTCTAAGGCATCCTTGATCAAATGCCTGTTAATCACCTTGTGATCTCGTTGGTTGTAGTAACTTAACAGGTCGTTGTAGGAAGCTGGGCCTTTGTAGTTCCCATCGTCATAACGGCATAGTGTGATGGCTTGCTCCACCACTTTATGAAAGACTGAAACATCCTCCAGAAATTGGGAGAGAATTCCGAGGCTTCCTTCAGCCGCTTCGTATAATAAAATGTTCGGTGTTTCCATATCCCCCACAGCGACCACGCCAATTTCGTTCGGTTCCACTTGAAAGACCCCTTCAATAGCCCGTTTGAGTGCGTACTGCAAGGTGATGACACCCTCGGCTTTTAATCCCAGGGGTTGGATGGGTTCGATGTACAGTGCATCAGCCAAGTTTGAGGTATAGAGCTTTACCAGTTTAAATTGTTCCCTCACATTGCTGTCTGGTGGGGGCATCGAGCTGCGCCATTCACCAGAAACCAATCCGATAGGGAATCCTTCCGATGACTGCGAGCGCCATTGGTAATTGACGTGGACGAGGCGTGCTGCTGGAATGTAGCGGAGGTTTAGGAATGCACTCTCACTGGAATGGGCCACTGCACTCCGTACCCGCTCATGGTGACCGGCATCTACCGAAAAGTAGGTTTCAATTTCATAGCCACGGGATAAGCGCTCTTCTTCCTCGCAGGAAATGCGGTCAATCTCCTCTGCTCGTGATTCCGCCATCTCCATGAGATCGTGCAGGTGCTTTTTGTTGGCGTTATCTCCTAGATTGAGCCCTGAAAATGGGCAAATCTCTAAGTCTTTTTGTTCCCCGCTTAAGAAGTAGCCTGCTTTGGTACTAATTTTTGCTTCTGTAAGGGCGGCTTCGGCATCTTGGACAACCAGCTGACAAATCTGATACTTCTGTCCTTTATGATAGATGATGTTCCGTGGACCGAATTCGCGGAGGGCAATCGCTCTTGGACGCGATATGAACTCTCCTGAAGAGTCTGATGTTGGAAGAAAGACCCGGATTGGCAAGCGTGTAAAGTTATATCCGGGCAGGAACCCCTCCGAGGCGAGATACCGATACGGATAGAATTCGGATAACTCAGAGGATTTCCCAATAGTCTCATTGCGGAGCAGATCCAATTGCCGAGTTGCTTGATCCTGATTCCGTTTGTATTTTCGGTATTCGTCGCTGCCTAGTCCGAGGGTGCCTCTTTCAATTCTCTGAGTCGCTTGGGTTAGGATGGTTCTGGCCGAACGGTAAAGTTTTCGCCATCGCTCCAACGCGCTATCTAGATGGTCAGATAATTTTGATAGATTCTGCTCGATCCATTGGTCCGTATACCATGTGGCTGCGTTAACTTCGAGGTCACTTTCAATGTCCTTAATCACCCGCTTAAAAGTGGCCTTAAGGTTATTGAACAGCGCAGGGGGGATGGCCAAGCCAGAACGTACTGCAGGGGCCAGTGGCATTTTGTCATTGTCGTCTGTCACCAACTGTATGATCGAAGGTTTCGTTTCCCCCATGTTATCGAGACCCGGTAAGCCAATTTCAGAGACTGTGAGTGCATTGAGATGGGATTTGAGCAACTCCCGATTACAGAGGTCGAGCCGTGGGGCGAGAACCTCGCCTGCCACAAGGGCTTCTTGTTCATTGAAGTAGTGCCGATCATGTGGAGCGTAACTGGAGCAATAGGTGAAGATTAGGGCCGCTTGTCCACTTCGTCCCGCTCGCCCGGACCGTTGAACGTAGTTGGACGGATTGGGTGGGGCATTGCGCATATGGACCACACTTAAATTGCGAATATCAATTCCCAATTCCATGGTCGGCGAACAAAATAGTGAGCTAATTTTGCCAAACTTGAACAATTCTTCCCGTTCGATTCGGTCATCCGTTCCTAAAGCCCCGGTGTGATCCTCTCCCCGGAATGGTTTCATCTTGGCAAAGTCACGTTTGTATAGGTCCCGAAAAAAATAATTCGGCTTTGGGCCTTGTTCTTTATAGGCGCGTTGCTTGATAACATCTGCCTTGACTGCTTGGCCCTCTCCGAGTTTCCAGATGATTTTCTCAAGGCGAAGACGATAGATCGGAACCTCTTCATTTTCTTTTGATCGTGCTGTTTCCGATTTGAGATAATCGGCCTGCTCCAACTTCCTCATGATCTGTAAAATAAAGTTCCGGTAGCGATCTCCTTTCAGAGGAATCGCCAGGGCATGTTGTTTAATGTAAAGCTTCAGAAATTTTCCAAGAGAACTGGCTGGCCCCATACTCTTTGAGGAGAGCTTGGCGGTTCTGTTGAGTGGTTCATAGCGAATAACAAATGGCTCTCGTAGTTCCTCGTTGCGGTCCAGTGTCCAAGGTGGTCGCAACAATTCCCGAAATTGCTTTTCGTTCTCTTTAATTTTGGATTGGGTGAGGTAATTCTCACTGTAGATTGCGAATTCCAGCCGAAAAAAATCAAGGATGGTACTTATCAATTCTTTTCGATCGGGGAGTTTTAACTCGCCGAGGAGCGGGGTATCCTTCCAAAAGGATTCGGTCCCAGCAATTTCATCAAGATCCGCATATTCGATGGTCAGCAGCCCACACTGTTCTAAATTGGGAAGGACAATTCGCCAACTTCTCCTCAAATCAGCAATGGCTCTATAGACAAGGTATTCCTGAAGACACTGTTCATATTTACGGCGGACCGGTGCCAATTCGGGCTCCTCATTCTTATTTGCAAAATTAAGAAAAGGCAACCCTAGGGCTCTCCGTATGGACTCCCCAATGTTGGCATAGTTCAGGCCTTCAGTTGGAGCCTGAGTTAATGCCTTGTAAATACCCGCACGCAGGCGAACAACCTGGACAAAATCGTTAAAGTGCCCAGCCTGAAGGGCAGCATCTTGACGGTTGTCAGTGAAACTGAGGAGCTTTTGATCTTCCGGTTTAAGTCCAGCATCGTCCAGGCGATTTAAAATTGAAAATGCGGTTATAGTTGTGGAAGTGCTCCGTCCTTCACTGCCCAGCTTGGTCAGTTTAGTCCCCTCATTGGTTTTGGTGTCGTAGAATACTCCCCCTGTGGGATCGAAAAGGAGTGGGGCTTTCATAAACCACCCTTCCCATTTCTTTGGGTTTGTTTCGGAGCAGTTTCCAAATTCATCAAAATACAGTTTTATGGGGAAGAACGCTTTCTTTTTGGTGTCTGGGACCGGACCGTTTTTTGTCATTCGGATCCATGAGTCCGGTAGAAATTCACTATCCTCTGCTGGGTCCCACACATTTTCTCCGACAATTAAATAGCCGTCAGTAGCCTCAATATCATCTTCGGAGATATCACGAAACTCGCGGGGTTCTAGTTTGTCACCAAGCCTGGAGACACAGATAAACGCGTGACCGCTCGCGCGGCTAAAAACATTGGGAAAGATGGGTTTTTTGTCAGCTTCATCATGCTTGAATACCCCCGGCTCAAGGGTGATGTATCGATTTTCGTCCTGGTCGAGAGTGGTATATACCGACCCCGTTTGAGAGATAAATTGATGGAGTTTAAACGGAAGCAAGGTGTAGATACTGCCCGCATCCTGTAGCAGTTTGTTGGCCACGCTTATCCATTGAAGCAGTTGTTTAATGAAGCTCTTGCAGGTTTTTTCCGGTAAATCAGCTTCCGTCGCAAGGGCAGTAATGATTTGCGCAAGTCGTTTGGGTTTTCCTCGCACCAGAATTCCGTCTCGATCGTCCAGGGCAATTCGATTTTCTAACCACACCGCCACAGGATGTGTTTTGAGCTTTTCTGCGCTGTCACTTGGATCAACCCCTGCTGTGATAGCACTATTCAATTCCTGCCTGGGCGGTATTGTTCCTGAAAACAAAAGTGAGCGGGTGAGCCGTTCATTTATCACCTGATCCGTGGAGAACGGTTTGCCAAAAAGTTTTGTCGCCACTTTTGCAACTTCTTGACGTTGAGCCTCAATAGTTCCGATGGATACCATTGTGGCTGAGGTTCCAACGCATATGACCGGTTGTACACAGCGAGAACGAATTCGCCGAATGAGTAACGCCACATCTGCTCCCTGGCGCCCGCGATAGGTGTGTAGTTCGTCAAAAACCAAAAACCGCAATTGCTCGTAGATACCGTCCCGGATTGTTCGTTCCCGTATTCGGGTGAGGAGAAGTTCCAGCATCATATAATTGGTCAAGAGAATCTGGGGAGGGTTTTCCCGCATCTTCTCTCGTGCATCTTCTTTTTCCTGACCAGTGTATTGCCCGAACGTAATGGGAAATTCTTTGCCGGTGGCATTTTTGTAATTCTCCTGATACCTCGTGAATTCCTCGAACTGGGAGTTGATAAGGGCATTCATCGGATACACCACCACGGCCGTCACCCCTTCTGCACCAGGATTCGTCAGAAGGTGATTAAAGATCGAACCGATGTAGGTTAGGGATTTGCCCGAGCCCGTTCCCGAGGTGACGATGAAATCTTTTCCTGCCGTCCCAAGCTTGATCGCTTCAACCTGATGCCGGTAGAGCTTAAAGTTTTTGAAAATATCCCTCATTTCTGGGTGGAGAGTTTCCACACCCTCAATGCCATTAAAACTGCCGGCCATCTCAAATGAGGGATTGAACTGCAGCAAGGGCTCAGGCCACAGCTTCCCTTGACTCAGTTCTGCTTCTACCCTTGCCAGGATGGTCGGGTCGGTGATTTTAAGGAAACTTGTAATATAGCTAGCGTAATCAGAGACAATGTTTGAGTGCGTTTCAAAAATATTCATACTTTATTTTCTTCTAGGAAGATGTGTGCCAATGTTTATGCTGCCCATGGAAATGGCCATCTTGATTAGGTTTTTATAAAGCAGACCATTTCGGGGTTTTGCATTGTCGCACCGCTGCGGTTCAGCTCGATATTATTGCCCCCCTTGGCTAGCTCGGGGACTCTTATATTGTTTAAACACCAAAAATGGTAGGTGTAGGTTTGTAGCCTACTTATTGATTCAAAGAATTGGTCTTCAGGCGTTGGCATAAACCTGCTTGGGGGTAATTCAGGTAATATCCAAAGGGTTTGGCATGCTGGAGGAAGATTGATATCCGGAAATGTACCTCAGACATCCATTTAAGTACAGAAAAAACTTTTGGACTGAAGGCTTTAGATTTGTTTCACAAAAATGGAGGGAGATCTTTTTTTGATTCAATTCGGAAAAAATATTCTCACAAGATTCTTCGGAGAATCGAAGATGAAATTAAAAAAATAATGTGGGCGTGAGGCATCCGGACTTCTGTCGCGAAATATCGAGGGTGATTGGGCTCAATTCTGAGGACTGAAAATGGGAAAATTCCCCGCTAAATATCTATTTTTTTGGATTGCGCCGGGTTGGGGTCGCGAAGGGGTATTGAGATTTCAAGAGGGAGGGGGACGGGGTTTCGCCCCCGTGCGGCGAGGTCCTTTTGTTTCGGCAAAAGGACCCAAAACCATCTTGACCGTGGCATGGCCCTTCGGGTGCCCTCCGCGGTTCACCGGCCCCGGTGGCGGGCAAACTCGCTGCGCTCAAACACTGCCCGCCTTTTTTCCGGGACCGGTTGCACTGCTCGGCCATGCCACCAGGCCAGGGTACACCATCGGGAGATTTCGGGCTAAGTCGCCGGGCACAAACACGGGCCGCTCAATGCTAAGAGCGTCCCTCCCTGGGGCCAGTCGGCAGGCGTCGGTTGAAGAGAAAAGGAGGGTTTGCATAAAAGGAAGGAAGGCTCAGGGCGAGGATGGAGTGAGAAGACGTTTGCGGGTAGGGCGTCATTTAGCATAACCGACAATACTGCATAGACTTTTTAGGACCTTTTCCATGCATGCCGTTTTGATCTTTCCGATATGCTTGACGATGTTTTGGTCTGAGAGGGTAAATACCTTATCCACTCGTATCCAACTGGGTTTGGGCAGATTACCATCTTCGATATCCATTGCAATTAATGGGATGGCAGGTTCTTCTTGAGGGACAGTTGTAACGGCCAAGGCAATAAAATCGCCATGGTGATCGGGTGCTGTCAGGACGAGGACCGGACGCTTTTTGGATGAACTTAAATCAGCATAAGGAAAGGGAATCAGAACAAGGTCATAGGCGCTACATGTCATTCCAAACCTCATCCTCAGAATTGTCCCAGACATTTTTCATGGCCGGAGTCTGAGCGAGCTTGAGTTCCTCAGCTAGTCTGTCTTTGAGACCATGTTTCAATTCAATGTACCCGATGAAATCTAAGACTTCCTTCGCCAAAGGTTCGGGAAGCTTTTGAATTTCTCGCATGATTTGTTCAGCCGTTGACATGGCGTGCTCCTCATTTGCTCTGTAAGGGATACGTTGTATGACAAATGTACCCAACCCATTGACTAAAGTACAGAATTTTATACAGCCGGGGTTTCGCCCCCGTGCGGCGAGGTCCTTTTGTTTCGGCAAAAGGACCCAAAACCATTGGCGCCCCGTCTGGCATTTTTGGAGGGGAGGGACGCCAAATATTAGAAGAGCGGCCCAACTCGCTCTGCTCAAACAAGGGCCGCTAGATGCGAAGAGCGTCCCTCCTGGGGCCAGCCGGCAGGCGTCGGAACTAGATGAAAGCGTACCGAGGCAAACCCACGGACGGTGGTCCAACTCGCGGAGTTTATCCTGAGACAACGCCGAAGGGCTCAAACAGTGCCCGCCTTTTCTCCGGGGCCGGTTGCACTGCTCGGCCATGCCACCAGGCCGGGGAGGATTAGAGGGGAAGGGTGACGCATTGCTCAAACAAGGTTCGCTAAATGCGAAGAGCGTCTCTCCCTGTGGGCCAGCTGGCAGGCGTCGGAACATAGGAAAAGGAATTTTTAGGGGTTTCCCTGAACGAGAGCGGACGGTGGGAATGACGGAGACGATGAAGACGGCGCCTTGATTCTTACAATGCAGCCAAGGGGGGACAGACTTACACGTCTGGAATTGCACGTGCCGTTTTATTGATGGTTGCTGTTTAGCCCGCTGGCATCATTTTTTTGGGCATGGTTTCAAAACGAAAGTCCATCAGGTTGACCGGATGGGGGCGCTTGGAGAGATAGAGGATCTCAATGCCGACTACTTGATTGGAGGCATCATAGTCCACGATCACGCCCGGGGCGACTTCCTCTGATTCCTCCACAGGAACGTCAACCAGTTCCAAATGCAGCGCATCGGCCTCTTCATCAATTTTTAATTTCATAGCTGCCTCCTCAACTTACGATCGAAATAACACGTGATAACTCTGACCGGATTGGATGCTTTCTTGACGATAACCCGCAGCGCTCGCCCCTCAGCCTCATGTATACGACCAATACGATGTTCCAATGACGGATCAGTGCGGTCTGGTTCAACCCGATCAGGCTGAATGAGGATCCGTTCGACTCATTCTAGGCGAATAGAAGGGCGTTTCTGCAAACTTTCGCGCGCATGCTCGGTCAGTTGGTAGTCCATCCCTCACATCCTTGATACGCGCCGCATTTCGTAGAATATGGGAATTTCTGCATGAAATAAGAAATGATTCAGGTACGACGGGCGGTATTTTGATCTTCATTCAAATCGTTTCCGAAGTTCCTTTTTTGCTTCCTTCCAGTCATGAATTTTCTCCTGTCCCGCTTGGACCCTCTGTTCTGTTTCTTGTAATAACGATTCATGCCATGCAGAAGATTGAAGGGATTGGTCTTTGCTTGACAGGTCTTCCCAAAGGGCTTCCATGATTCGGAGCTTTTCCTCGCGAGACATCAGTTTGATCTCTAGAAGGTCTTTCATCGTTTCCTCCTTCTAGCCTTTGGGACAATAGGCGGACGGTCTGGGCTTCATGCGTTTATTGTACTTGAAGGTTTCTCGAGTATCTATGAGGATTTTGTGGGAAATGTAGGAAGAAATCCTGGGACAGAATGTTGAGGGGGGCTGGCATAGGATGCCGGGGTTTCGTCCCCGGACGACGAGCCACTGTTGTTTCGGCAAAAGTAACCAAAACCATTGACGCCCCGTCTGGCCGTATTGGAGGGGAGGGACGCTAACCGGAGAAGAGCGGCCCAACTCGCAGGGCTCACACAAGGGCCGCTAAATGCGAAGAGCGTCTCTCCCTGGGGCCAGCCGGCAGGCGTCGGGGCAATGGGCCGCATGTTGATTGGTGTGTTCGCTTGGTTGGCTGACGTGCAGGTGGTGGGAAGGTGGGACCTTTTCAGCCATCGGGTTTCGATGTGCGGGTTTGGGCTGGGCTCAGATCCTTCGCGGAGCCTCAGGATGACAATGCCGGGGAGAATGTGGGAAGGAGGAGGGATCTTTGATAGCGAATGTCAGGGATGACCTAGCGAAAGGCGGACCAACTTGCCGGGCTCAGACACGGTCCGCTAGCTGCTGAGAGTGACCTTTCTTTGGGCCAGACGGCAGGCGTCGGAACATAGGAGGAGAATTTTTCAGAGTTCAATTTGAAAAAGGGAAGAGCGCAGCCATGATGGTGGTTTGGCTTGAAGGGCGAGGTACTGGAAAGTAGTTTCCTGCCCCATTTGTGGAAGCCCAAGGGTCTGTTATTCGGCTACGGAATGAATGGAAGCGGGCAGTTTGTTTAAGGTTAATTCCTTGAGATGCACCTTGGAGCTCGCATTATCAATATCAATGCCTACCAGATTGCCTGCAGCGTCATAATCCAGGACAATTCCCTCCGAGACTTCCCGGCTTTCTACGCTGGGATGTTCGGTCAGATCGATGTAGAGTGAATCTGTGTCTGGGTAATAGTTCAATTTCATGGTCTGAATCCTCGATCAGGAAAGGCATTGTGAATGGTCACTTTATCGGCAAGTGTGATGACACGTAATATCCGACCATCAAGTTCAGCTATCGGTCCCCAAAATCGAAAACGATTTCCTTCTTGAGGTTCGCTCTTGGATGGATTTTCTACCACTTGAATGCACCAGTCTTTTTTGAGATATGGGCGTTTACGTAATACTTCATTCTCAAAATATTCTGTGAATGTGTAACTCTCCACGATGCTAACATACTTGGTTTTTCAATGAATGGCTAGTCTTGAGGAGCTCAATTAGGAAAAGTTGTTGAGGGTGGATCTGGGCTGATGGGGCGCGAAAAGCGGGATTCTGGAAAACCATTTTTATTAAGAGAAGGTGAAGAAGGGTGCATGGCGTTGGAATGTCCACGCTCCGGGTTGCTTAAGGCTTGGGTTGAACCACGGATTCGACGGCAAGGCATTTCTGTGAGTTGGCAGGTGTGTAATGGAGTTTTTCAATCCCGATCACGTGACCGGCTTTATCCTTCATGAGAATGACTTCTTTATTTGTTTCTTCGCAGACATGCTCTAGGGAAGGATCGTCCAACCATACTGTTAAGTTATGGCCCACGGTGTCATGAATGACTTTGATTTTGTCCATATTGGTTCTCCTGTCATTATTATGCAGTTCAGAGCCGCTACACGTCATTCCACACCTCATCCTCAGAATTGTCCCAGACATGTTTCATGGCCGGAGTCTGGGCGAGCTTGAGTTCCTCAGCTAGTCTGTCTTTGAGCCCATGTTTCAATTCAATGAAATCTAAAACTTCTCGTGCTAATGGTTCGGGAAGTTTTTGGATTTCCCTCATGATTTGTTCTGCCGTTGACATGGTGTGCTCCTCTTTTTTCCTTCTCAGGGATTTCTGAGAAGAATGTACCCAACCTCTTGCTTAAAGTACAGAATTTTGTAGGGACGGGGGGCGTTCCGGTGGCGGAGCGCTTACTTGGTGCGTCTTTTCCTTTTTGAGGTCCTCCGGGGTTTCGTCCCCGGACGACGAGGTCCTTTTGTTTCGGCAAAAGGACCCAAAACCATTGACGCCCCGTCTGGCCTTATTGGAAGGGAGGGACGCCAACTTTAGAAGAGCGGCCCAACTCGCTGGGCTCACACAAGGGCCGCTACATGCGAAGAGCGTCTCTCCCTGGGGCCAGCCGGCAGGCGTCGGAACATAGGAGGAGAATTTTTTAGAGGTGCATATGAAATTGGGGGGACGGGTAGGAGGGATGGTGAGGGGAAGTGTTTACTCTTTGTGTGGGTTGCTTATGAATTAGGTTCGGTCGGTTTGTCTGGATTGTCGAGCATCTGGTTTGTTTTGCGCTCAAGTTGAGGTAGTTCGCTGGCAACGACATCCCAGACAAGATTGAGGTCGACACCGAAATAATCGTGAATGAGTCTGTCTCGCATGCCGGCTATTTGTTTCCATGGGATGGTGGTCTGTGTGGCTTTCAGTGCCGCGGACATATGCTTGACCGCTTCGCCAATGATTTCTAAATTGCGTATGACGGCGTCCTGAGTTTTCCGGTCGTTCAAGAACGCCTCCCGCCCGGGTACCGTATACTCTCGAATATTGCCAAGAGCATCCCGGATGTGGAGGAGATACATACGATCATCTTTCATAGGGGAGCGGCTTCGGCAGTTATGCGTTCTTTGAGGTACGGACTGATCCCGCGGTCGGTTACCACATCGACTTTGCAATGGAGGAGTTCTTCCAAGTCTTGGGACAGCCCTATCAAATCTAACAGAGTGCGTCCATCATCCATCTGTACGAGGAAATCAACGTCGCTTCGGCTGGTGGCTTCGCCTCTGAGGACGGAGCCGAATAGACGAATGTTGTGAGCTCCATGCGAGGCCGCGAGCGCGAGAATGTTGTCGCGCTTCGCTTCGATTTGTTCACGTATGGTTTGCATATTAGGTTGTCCGGTCAGGTGAGGAGCCTCCTGACACGATACCGTTTCCCCCTTCTTCGATCAAGACCAGTCAAGCGAAAATGGGCTGTCGCTGGGGAGGCCTGGGAGCCGAGGTCAAGGAATTCGGGGTTTCGTCCCCGGACGACGAGTCCCTTTTGTTTTGGCAAAAGGGACCAAAACCATTGACGCCCCGTCTGGCTTTTTTAAAGGGGAGGGACGCTAACCTTTGAAGAGCGGCCCAACTCGCATGGCTCAGACAAGGTCCGCAACTGCTAAGAGCGTCCCTCCCTGTGGGCCAGCCGGCAGGCGTCGGGGTAATGGGGCGCATGTTGATTGGTGCGTTTGCCCGGTTGGCTGCCCTGTGGATGTCTCTGATAAGGAATTAGAGATTCAAATCGGATGGCGGGTCACGACCAGATATTATGCGAGGGTGGTGACTTCGACTTGCAGCCGCTTTTGTTTGGCCTCGTTGACAATCACTTCCAAACGGGCGGCAATATCATCTTGAATCCAGTCGGCACCACACATCGAACAGAGTAAAGCCGGCACACTTCGAACGACGACAATGCCAAACTCCAACTCGGCTGTAAAGGTGGTCGTGCCGGGCTTTTTTGTGCCGCCACAGAGCGGGCATTGAGATGGGGGGTGTTGTCGTGTCAACGATTCCTCCTTGTCGTTTTCATGGGCCTGAATATGTTCCATTGAGGCATGTAAGTCAACGATATTTTTGTTTCTCGAGGAGCAGAGAGATTTTCGATGAAGAATGGGAGATGGTTGCCTGGGTTTCGTCCCCGGGGCCGAGCCACTTTTGTTTCGGCAATAGTGGCCAAAACCATTGACGCCCCGTCTGGCCTTATTGGAGGGGAGGGACGCGAACCCTTTGAAGAGCGGCCCAACTCGCCGGGCTCACACAAGGTCCGCAAGGGATAAGAGCGTCCCTCCCTGGGGCAGCCGCCAGGCGTCAGTTAAAAGATAGTGGAGAGTCGTAGGCCGACAAGAGGGAAGAGAATTTTTATGTTGATTGGGGAAGTTTTGCCAGGATCACTGTCCGGACTCGTTGGGCGGCTTGCACCATCTCGCGTCCGTCTTGCTCGGTTGGTTCAAAGAGGTCATCGGGATAGCGTGCCGCTACGCCAAACGAGGTTAAGGCTCGACAGTCTGATTCTAGTGTGGCCAGTTGGGGATCAAGGGTGACGCATTGTGCTAACAGGGCTACCAAATCATGGGTTTTCAGAAGATCTCGTCTGTGATAGACCAGGAAAGCTTTTAGAACTTTTTCTGCGATCTGTTGCGCAGGAAGCAGATGGTATCCCAGGGGATCTCACTAGCCGCCAAGTTATTATTGATATTCAATAGGTCATGGTCTGCTTTGTGGAGCCAGGATGCGAAATTTGATTCAGGGTTGTTCATAGAGAACTTTTCCCTCTTTCTCAATGACCGATAAGAGGGTTCCACCCACTCCCCGAAGACGTTGCACTTCTTCTGGTGTGTACACGACCACATCGAGCGGCCATGGCCGGAGGCCAAATGCGGCACTGACTTCGATAGCTCGTTCAGGGGGACGTCGTGATGTCTGCATTTCAATGAACACATCCAGATCACTGTCAGGTCCGGCGTCGCCCCGCGCGTGGCTTCCAAACAGAACGATGCGTTTGGGGTGAAAACGCTGGACGATTGTGTGGGTCAAATGTTCGAGAAGAGTTGCCTGCGTCATAAGGGCACCATTATTCGATTGCGGAAAAGATTGGGGAAGTTTTTTTCTAAGAAGCCACCGATAAACCTACTTGTTTGGATTTAGTATTTCACTTCACGAAGAGCTTATTTTATAAAATCTAATGGTAACCAACCTATGAACTAATGTACATAATTTTATGGTGCCGGGTGGGCATTCCGGTGGCGGAACGCTGGCTTGGTGCGTCTTTTCCTATTTCAGAGGTTTCGGGGGTTCGCCCCCGTGCGGCGAGGTCCTTTTGTTTCGGCAAAAGGACCCAAAACCATTGACGCCCCGTCTGGCCTTTTTGGAGAGGAGGGGCGCTAACCTTTGAAGAGCGGCCCAACTCGCGGAGTTTATCCTGAGCGAAGTCGGAGGGCTCAAACACGGGCCGCTACATGCGAAGAGCGTCTCTCCCTGGGGCCAGCCGGCAGTTGTCGGAACAACAATCCGTCTGTTGATTTGTGCGTCAGCCCGTTTTGCTGGATTGAGGGTGGGGGATGGGTGGATTATTCACTCAGTGGATCTATCGGGTCTTTTTTTTGATTGTGCTTTGCGGTGCGGTTGTTTTTCCCGGTGCCTTTTTTTTGCTATCGTCTTTTTCTTTGATTGGGTCATGCGATGTCCTTTGACGATATCGACAATTTGGCCATCTCGAAAAACATAGACTGGTGTATTGGTGTCAAATCCCAATTGTCTTGCGTTTGCGGCCGCGCGTTCTAATGCCACTCCCACCTTAGCCAGATCCGGGTCTTTGATTTTTGGCTGTTTATTGGCCATGTATTCCTCCTTCCCCGTCCACATATTCCGGTCTGTCCAATGCATTATCATAGAGAATTGCGGAGGAGGCAGGCTCAGACCTACAGCGATAGCGTTGACGTGACGGTTCGTCGCGCGACGGCCCGACTAGGCTACGGCATACTCCAATGTCCGGGGATTTTCCATCCGCTTCGAGGCGTTTAGGATTTCGAGGCCGACGATATTGCCGTCCTTGTCATAGTCGAGAATGATGCCGGGCTTCTCCTCGTCGCTTTCTTCCACAGGAACAGAACTGAACTCAATGGTCAGCACATCGACTTCCTGGTCGTATTTCACTTTCATGATGCCCTCCAATACTTGGTGATCTTATTAGTGCGGTAGACTGTCACCACCTCAGGGGGATTCACTATGTCGTTGACCATCACCCGCAAGCGATACCGCTTCCCACCCATCTCCACCCGTGAGTGGTAGCACGTGATATTATCCAACGCAGGGACTTTCTGCTCCGGTGCTTGCAAGACCTCTTCCAAAAGAGATTGCGAAAGTCTACGCTTTTCCAGTTCCTCCACCACATGTTTCAAGTAGTGAAAGCTCATCGTGGTGAGTCCCTCTCGGCGAAGGTCGTCATTCCGGCCAAAGAGGAATCCAGGCATTCCCCTCTCTCACAGAATCTCCTCCCACGAATCGATCCGGTCCGGATGGCGTTACTGGATCAGATCCACCTTGGAGTCTCGGCTCCACTGTTTTATTGCCTCCTCAGGTCTGATTGCGGACACCATGTGCCCATGCCATTCATCAGACACCAGGCTGTGTTCACCATCTCTTTTCGTGAACTTTTCGACTAAACTGTTTGTGTGTTCCAAACTTGCTTGGAATAATCGCTCATTACCCCAATGCCAATCGTACCATGTTGCTTGCCGGCAAGAATATAGACCGCCGGCCGTGTGAAAAGCATTAGCAGGATGGATCCCCGCTCCTCGTTTGGGGCGGGGGAAGCAGGATCAGATGGGGGGCAATTGGGGTAATGAGCCGGGTCATATGAGAGGCTCTCTTCTTAGACCACCCCATACTCAAAAGAGCTGAGATTTTCACTGTGCGTGGATGCATCCAAAAACTTGGTAAGGGGTAAAGGTGACGGGGTTTCGTCCCCGGACGACGAGTCACTTTTGTTTCGGCAAAAGTGACCAAAACCATTGACGCCCCGTCTGGCTTTTTGGAGGGAGAGACGCTAACTTTTTGAAGAGCGGCCCAACTCGCAGGGCTCAGACAAGGGCCGCTAAATGCGAAGAGCGTCCCTCCGGGGGCCAGCCGGCAGGCGTCGGAAGTAAAATACGAAATCCTCACGGACCTATGAAAGAGCGGGGATTGAAGTGATGACGGGAGAGCGAAGGTCAGGACCGGTTGCACTGCTCGGCCATGCCATCAGGCCAGAGAGGGATAGAGGGGGAGGGTGAAGTATGGCTCAGACACGGTCCGCAACGGATAAGAGCGTCCCTCCCGGGGGGCAGCCGGCAGGCGCCCAATTAATGGGCTGCTTGTTGATTGGTGCGTTCGCCCGGTTGGCTGATGTGCAGGTGGTGGGAAGGTGGGACCTTTTCAGCCGTCGGGTTTCGAGATGCGGGGTTGAGCTGGGCTCAGATCCTTCGCAGGCCCTTGTCCTGAGCGAAGTCGAATGGATCAGGATGACACTGCCGGGGAGAATGTGGGAAGGAAGAGGGATCTTCGATAGCGAATGTCAGGGATGACAGAGGGGGAGGTGCGGCCAATGGGGTTGAGAATTTTGGCGTGAATGGGTTCCGTCAGGTGGCTTGGATGTGGACACGGGCTGAATAGCCTAATTGCTGAAATAATTGTTCGCAGTCTTCCCATGTCAGGCCAAAGGCGCGTACATCCGCCACTCCCAACCTTGCCACCGCGTCTCGAATTTCTCCGAAATGTTGGGCTTCAAATTCGCCTTCCATGAGGGCTGTTTCTGCCCATGTGACGAGAGTGGGAAGTGTGAGCTCATGTCGTAGGTAGGCTGCAAGCTTATCGACGACTGTTTGGCGGGTAATCACTTCCATCATGTTTCAACCTTTTGATGGCCCAGATCAGTTGGATATTTATGATGGACTTCCACAAGTGTTTCCATTTCGTCGTATATTTCTTGATAAAATCGCATTGTGACCTCGTTTGCGTCAACCTCTTTCACATAGCGGGCTTTCTAGCCTAGGCGACCCCGGACATCAAGCCAATATTTTCTTCCCCCAGCTTCCAGAATTTCCCAATTGGAAAATTTTCGTTCATTTTGTTCACGGGTTCCCACATCGTTCTCTTAGTGAAGAGGACTTTCTCTTGGTTCAAATGTCTTTATAGCATGTTTGTGATTACTACCTCATCTCATCTGGGTTGTCGTAGGTCGAAAAACTGAGGTGGATTTCTGCTTACTACGGAGATGCCGGGGTTCGGACCGGCAGCCGAGGGCAAGGCATTCGGGGTTTCGTCCCCGAACGACGAGCCACTTTTGTTTCGGCAGAAGTGGCCAAAACCATTGACGCTCCGTCTGGCTTTCTTGGAGGGGAGGGACGCTAACTTTTTGAAGAGCGGCCCAACTCGCATGGCTCAGACAAGGGCCGCAACGGATAAGAGCGTCCCTCCCTGGGGCCAGCCGGCAGGCGTCGGTCCCTAGGAGACGAACTTTTCAGAAATTTGCATAAAAGAGAGAGGACGGAAGGAAGTGCGGAAACGAGAAAGGGGGATGCTGGTGGTGCGAGAGCTGTGGACTATT
>BQIW01000059.1 GCA_021604105.1 Nitrospirales bacterium
ATAGAAGTTCAAGGGCCTGCGCATGGGTTTCCTCCGCTTTTACGATATTGCTAAACGGCCGTATTTCACCGAATGTGTTGAGCACGAGGCGATAGGACGCCCGTGCTTTGTATTCATCAATCAGCGCTTCCAGAACCATGGCCTTAGTGTGGTCATCAAGCATGTGAAGCACCTCCAATCTTTTGGCCAGTCAGGGAACCTCACAACCGACCCCCAAGACACAGTGATTTCCTCCCTTCTCCCGTGGTGCTTAAAGCATGCCAACGATTTCTACCCCTTGATGTGCATGTCCCTAGAAGAATGTCCAGACGAATGTTGGAGGAAGGCTCATCCCCCACTTTATGTTGGGCTGATCCTTTTCACGTTTTCTATATATCCCATATTCCACGAAAATCACTGTAGATATTTGCCACGTCCATGCAAAAATTTTTGTGGCAAAATGGGTCATCGGTTTGAGGGTCGGTAAATGATGCCTGACGTCAGAATCCCAATATAAAAGAAATTTTCATAATGGTACCGAACTTGAAAAGAATGGGAGGAAACACCAATCAAGTGAGCGAAACTATTGGCAGATCTGGAAGATTTTCACCCTGTGTGCATTCGGAGAACCAAAAATTTTGAGAAGGGTTTTTGGGTTTCCTGAAAAAGGGGAATTCATGAAAGACCAAAACACGGCAAAGGGAGAACGCTGGTCAGTGATCTTGGCTGGAGGAGAAGGAGAGCGAACGCGTCCATTTATTGAGCAATGGCTGGGGTATCACAAGCCCAAACAGTATTGTGCATTTGTGGGCCATCGTTCCATGTTGCAACATACGTGGGATCGTGCGGACCTCTTGACGCATCCTGAACACAAGATAACCGTCATTGCTCAGAACCATTTTCGAGAAGTGGTCTCTCAGTCGGCGAATCGATCCTGTGGCCAGGTGATTGGACAACCTCGGAACTGTGATACCGCTGCAGGAATTTTCCTTCCATTAACATACATTCGGGCTCAGAATCCCCATGCGACGGTGGTGCTGTATCCAGCAGACCATTTTGTATTCCCCGAAAATCAATTTATGGACACAGTTGAGAAGGCTATTCAGGCGACCACCATCTTTCAAGATCGGATCATGCTCCTCGGTGTCCGGCCCACGTCTCTTGAACTCGAGTATGGATGGATCGAACCGGGAGGACCGTTGGGATGGAGTGGCGGACTCTGCGTGAGGCGGGTACATGCCTTTCTCGAAAAGCCAAACGCTATCCAGGGCCTAGCCGCTCAGGCTAATGGGGCGCTCTGGAATACCTTTATCATGGCCGCCAAAGTGGAAACTTTCTGGAGATTAGGGTGGAAATGTATGCCCGAGATTATGGAACGATTTGAACAATGGGAAAAAGTTATAGGCACACCTCAGGAAAGCCGGACTCTTCGTGAAATCTATCATGATATGCCGCAGCGGAACTTTTCATTTGATCTTTTGGGTTGTACCCCTGAATCGGTTGGGGTGCTTGAACTCAAAAATGTCCTGTGGAGCGACTGGGGTCAGCCCGATCGTATCACTGACACTATTCGCGCGATAGGGAAAACCCCGGCTTTTGGATTGGAATGCCTGAAGGAAACGCGTCATGGACGCAATGAAAATCAGTTGACGGGGGTCTTGTGATGCGAACGAGTCAACAAACAGGGAGCCGTAAAGAAGCAACCAACCCCATTTCCGCCTCGGGCTCAAGAAAAGCCGTTGTCTCTAAAAAGAGAGGTGCTCAACCCTCAAGGTCGGTCAACTCAGACAATGACACGGTCATTTGCGCTGATTTTTCAGCCCGGGATCTCGAAGCTCGGATTGCTCTGCGAGCGCATCAGCTCTATGAGGAGCGGGGAGGCTGTCATGGGGAAGATCAAGCCGACTGGTTTAAAGCTGAACGTCAGATTTTGGCGACAGGATGAGAACACTGGGGTGTTCAATGCAAAGGACTTCATGAATGGCTTCCTGCAGAGAATAAGTGGGAAGGTGTGTGAGGATAGATTCCTCATTGAACCCGGGAAAATGAAAAATTTTTTCTCCGTCATCCCCGCCGGTAGTAAGCGGAGATTTATTCCACTGAATCCCAAAATGGATTTCCGATAACAGATGTCGGAAATGACGAATTGTAAAACGAAAGCTGCAAAAATCTTCACTTGGGGAGAGGGATGATAATTTACATTCATTATTCATTAAGGAGGTTGCCATGTCTCATGCTATCCGAATTATTGGACTGACGAGTGTGTTGACTGTTGGGATGATGGGGGGAATGTCTGTCCCAGCCATGAGTGGGGATAATGGACCCGCCGATGGCTATGATCTTCATGTCCAAGCGCCCCATCTTATGGCCAATGGAGAGATTGGTGGTCCATTCCACCACTTTTGTAAGGGTATTTCAGACACCATTTTTCAGTGTCTCTTGTTTGAGACCACTGAGTCCAATGCTCCGCTCGTCGCCGTGGAATATTTCGTGGCCAAGAAGGCTTCCAGAACGCTTCCGTTAATCCAATGGCACCGGTATTTTCATGATCATCAGGAGGAGATTGACACCGGTCGCTTGTTTATTCTCGATGTCGATGATGAGGGCAAGAAAAAAGAAATTGCCGAAGCTGCAGGAAAAACCGATGGGGTCATCTATCATCTGTGGCAAAAAGGTCAGGCGTTTCCGGACGGAACCGTGACGTTCCCACAATCGATTGGTGTGCAGTTTCCCCAACCGAACTAATTGGCAATGAGGGAACGGGGGACTGTAATAATCCCCCGTTCTTTCCGGATAACGATGCCAAAACCGCAAATGGAGGCTGGCCTATTCCAGGCCGGTTTGTGAGGGGAAAGATGGGTCAAACAATATATGTTTAATGAGGGAGAGGAAATGAATACACGACAGTTTGGCATATTAATCATGACGACTCTTTTTGCAGGGATGATGGGTGGGGCTCTGTCCAACCTTGTTTTCATGAATACAGGAGTATCGGCCGAGGAAACAGAGCAAACAAAAAAAGTGGTCACGGCGGAGGAATTCCGCCTCGTGACGGAGGATGGCCAACCCCGGGCCACGCTGCTTCTGTGGAATGGGGAATTGCCGGCTCTGACCCTCGCGGATGAAACCTGTCATAACCGTGTGTTCCTCGGTGTCTTTAATGAAGCACAGCCGGCATTGATTCTCAACGATAAAGGCTGTAAACAACGAGCGGCTTTGGATCTGCAGCCGGATGGATTGCCTTCTCTCACTCTCAGAGACAAGCAGGACGTTCCACGTGCACGGCTCCGTGTGTTGCTGGATGGAAGTCCTAACCTGACCCTCTTTAATGAGAACGGCCAGGTTGCCTGGGCACCGTCATTTTCCGCCTCCAAACCTTAGAGATCACTTAGAGAATGGCATCGTCTTGTTATGGAAGGGACAGAACAGCCGGGAGGAACGCAAGGATGTTTCCAAAACTTGAATCCGCCCATCCGGAGCGAGTGTGTTGTGTGAAATTATTCTTGAAAGGAAGTGAGAAGTCTTCACTAGCGACTTCTGTTGAAATCAAAGGAGGCGAGACTGATGAGCAAAGCAATCATTCACCACACCCCAAAAATGAAGTGGGAGAAACTTCAAGAGTTCCCGGGACCCGCAGACGTCAAGATTGTTCGGGAAGACCCGTCGCTTGGGGCCAAGACCATGCTGGTTCAAATTCCTGCCGGCGGTCGCATTACGCCTCATAGCCACCGTGGCATCGTTCAACATTTTGTTCTTGAGGGACAATACGAGACGGAGGGGGAGTTCTGTGAACCGGGTAGTTATCGAATGATGCCCGCACATGGTGATGTCTCTCCCATAACAACAAAAGAGGGAGTGACCATCCTCATGATCTATGACCCGGTTTCCAACTAAGCCTGGTCCCTTCGGTCCCTGGACGACGGGGAAAGTTTATAAAAAAAGTTTGATGAACAATGTGTAAGTCTTGTTGACTGCGATGAATGTTGCATATTTTTCATTTGAATGGGAGGGGGATATATGACTATTCAAGGAGTCCCAGCTACAGGGTTTAAGACTGTCGGACAAATTGTGCCAACCAATGAATTGAAATTCGATAGGAAGCTGAATGCCCTAGCCGCGGCAATCGAGTTACTTTCTCATCATACTCCAGGGGGGCCGGTCGTCGACGAAAAAAACCATTTTATCGGGTTTATCAGTGAATTTGATGTCCTCCGGGCCTTGGAGGCGGGAAAAGATCTGAACAAAGTGACGGTCGAAGAGGTGATGAAAAAAGATCATATTGCGATTGCGGCGACGACGTCGATCAAGGATGCCGTGCACCTCATGGAAGAGCAACGATTGTTGAGTCTGCCGGTAGAGCGAAACGGGGAGGTGATGTATACCGTGACAAGACATGATCTTTTGCGGGCCTGGATTGGATTGGGATTGGGCATAGAAGATGGGAATGAATAGATAAATGGATTGGCGGGACGCCCAGTATGGGAAAGCCTACGTGAACTATAGGAGGAACATGTCAATTGAGGGGGAAATCTCAGGGATGCGGAAGAAGGTGAAAGCGTTGGATCATACTGAGAGGGGGGCGTCAGACATCCTGGTCTTTGTCAGGCCATGAGAGGTGGTCTATGAATTCAGAACCTAACAGCTTTGTCACAGTCAGGGTTTTTGAGGCTTCCGATCCCTGTGAATGGGAACTTCTCGGGCCGGATGGAACGGCCATTGAAGGATGGCATCTTTTGTCGGTGGGACGTGACCATTCGGGGAGGTACTCGCTTCAGGTAATCTTTGATCAATTTCATTGTGTCAATGCGGAGGGCCAAAAAGTCAACGTCCATCTGAGTGGGGTTTCCGCTCAGAAGTCGGAGAATGAACCACCCCCTCCGAGTGCCCGTACCCATCGGCTACCACAGCATTGATGGAAGAAGGGGATGGTAGAGGAACGTCACAGAGAGTCGAGATGAGGATATGAGCGCAGAACAATCCAGTCTAGTCGGGCCGGAACACTCCGGAGAGGATGAGAAATGAAATGGGAGGTAGAGATGGTATTTGACTAGGCCGAATGATGAGCCTCTGAATAAAAAGAAGAGCGAAGTCTTATTCCTTTTCAACCTCCACCGCAGTTTCGTCCCTGTCATCCTTTAAATCCTTCGTCTTGCGAATAGGTAAGTTTCAAGGGGTTTCCATATAGGTTTCAAGGGTTTTTCACAGATGTAGAGGAAGTGCCTTTTAATTAAGTTGGTAAAGGGAGCACAGAGGGGAAACTCATGCTGTTTCAGGAAGGAAATGAAAAATTTGAAATTTTGTAAAGACTATATTGATTTTCGAAGAGGATTTGATGGAACCATTCAGAAAATGTCCAAGATGTGTTGAGAAAAAGAGAGAAATTTAATAATTGACTCCCTGGTAGGTTGCAAAGGCAGAGTCATTACTTCAGGAGAGAAAGCATAAGAATCTCCCAACTGTGCGACGACGGTAAACTAACCCAAAATTGCAACAAAGCTTTAAGCAGGAGGGAAATTTATGCGTGCACTAACATATGTTTTGATAGGAGTGTTGGGTGGAATGGGATTGATGAGTCTGAGTCAGGAGAGAGGATCAGATCCCACGACTATGTTGACACCGGTGAGTTACGCGATGACCTCTGCAGAACAAGCTGCTGAATTAGACGATGAGAAACCCTGGTCAGGCGCCGATTTATTAGAGATGGCGCAGGTCTATGATCAGCAGGCCGATGAGCTTCAAAGTGAAGCGGTGCAATTGGAACAGCGAGCCATGAGCCTAGCCAAAAAGCCTCACATGGACCCCAAGGGGTTTACCAGGTCGGGGTGGATGTTAATTGCCTCAACGCGATGGAAGTCGGCAAAAGAATTACGGGAATTGGCCGCCATGCATCGTTCGGAAGGACAACGTCTCCTGGCATTGGAAAAAAAAGGAGAGGTCCCACCTGAAGATTTAGATAAGGAAAGTAAGCCTTCTCAGAAACATGGCACATAAACGGTGGTGTTTTTCAAGGGTATTGTATTTTAGGTGAGGATCTCCCTGGTTTGTGTTGCGGTCTTGTCCACCCTGCTCACGCATAATTTATCGACACTGATGAGTTGAGTTTTTTCGTCGCGAAAAAGACATTCTTTTCAGACCATCTTGTTCTTCAGCATGACGTTGACGGCGGGAAAAGGAGCGGCGGGTATGGCGGACCTTATCAAAGGATTCGAAAAATTTCATGAGGAAATCTATCACCACAAGCAGGGGTTGTTCGAAAAACTTGCCCACCACCAAGAACCGCAGGCTCTGTTTATCACCTGTTCCGATTCCCGCATTAATCCACATCTGCTCACGCAAACCGAACCAGGAGACTTGTTCATCCTGCGAAATGCGGGCAATCTGGTTCCACCGTATGGAGCCGCGATCGGCGGCACCACGGCGACGATCGAATTTGGTGCGTCGGTCTTACAAGTCAAAGAAATCATTGTTTGCGGTCATACCGATTGTGGTGCCATGAAGGCTTTGGTTCGGCCGGAATCGCTTCAAGATCTTCCAGCTGTCAGGGAGTGGCTCCGCATGGCTGAAAGTACACGTCAAATTGTGAAAGAAATGTATCAGGAACTTAAGAGCGAGGAACTGTTTGTCGCGACGATAAAAGAGAATGTGTTGGTTCAACTTGAGCATTTGAAGACCCATCCTGCCGTCGCCAAGCGGTTGCGCATGGGAAATCTTACGCTCCATGGATGGATCTATTCTATCGCGACAGGAGAGGTCTGGCTGTACGATGCGCATCAAGAAAAGTTCGTTTTCCCAAAAGACGTCAACAAGGTCAAGGATGCCTAGGTGTGGAAGCTCTTCCTTAATTTGGCATGTGGGATGACTCATGATGAAGAAGCTGCAGTATAACGAGCTTTTCACGATGACATGGAAAGATGTGCAACGCGATTTTCTGTCGTCCATTGTGGTGTTTCTGGTGGCGTTGCCATTGTGCATGGGGATAGCCATTGCTTCGGGCGCCCCTCCCGTGAAGGGGATTATCACCGGAATTGTCGGTGGCCTCGTTGTCGGACTCCTTGCCGGTTGTCCGCTGCAGGTCAGCGGCCCGGCTGCCGGTCTGAGCGTGATCGTCTTCGATGTGATTCAGCGTTTTGGCCTAGGCAAACTCGGGATCGTGGTTCTGCTGGCAGGAGGAATTCAAATCCTGGCGGGATTTCTCCAGTTAGGCCAATGGTTCCGTGCCGTCTCCCCTGCAGTGATTCAAGGGATGTTAGCGGGAATCGGCGTGCTCATCCTGGCAAGCCAATTTCACGTGATGATTGGGGACACGCCAAAAGGAGGCGGGCTTGAGAATATTTTGACCATTCCCGAGGCCGCCTGGAAAGGGTTGATTCCTCAGGAGGGAGTTGACTCAAGTCATTTGGTGTCGGCACGAATCGGGATCCTCACGATCGCAGTCATTATTCTTTGGCAATTGCTGGTGCCAAAAAAGTTTCAATTTATTCCTGCTCCGCTGGTGGGGGTATTGGTCGCGAGTGGAGAAGCGTACATGCAAAATCTCTCCATCGAATATATTGAATTCCGGGACAGCCTCGGTAGCTCGATCCATTTTCTGAGGATGGGGGATTTTGCCTCCCTTCTCGATCCGTCCATATTATCGATGGCCATCGCCATTGCCTTTATCGCCAGTGCGGAAACCCTTTTATGCGCCACTGCCGTCGACCAGATGCATTCGGGACCCCGGACCCGATACAACCGTGAAATGTCTGCCCAGGGCATTGGCAATCTTTTATGTGGATTCCTTGGGGCCTTACCCATGACCGGCGTCATTGTCCGAAGTAAAGCCAATCTTCAGAGTGGCGCCAGAACACGTGTCTCAGCTGTGCTCCACGGTGTCTGGTTAGTCTTGTTTGTTGGACTTTTTCCTGAAATACTCGAGTTGGTTCCCATCGCAAGTTTGGCCGCTCTCCTCGTATATACCGGCTATACCCTTATCAATGTCCAGGCTATTCGGACACTTTCACAATTCGGCCGGGGAGAAGTCGTCGTGTATGCGGTGACGGTTGTGACCATTGTGACAACCAATCTTCTTATTGGAGTGCTCGCGGGGCTTGGTGTGGCACTTGGGAAGTTAATTTATTCAACCAATACCCTTCAGGTTTCGGTGGACCGCAACAGGAACAACAAATCGATTTCCATTAAATTTTCAGGCACGGCCACGTTCGTGAATCTTCCAAAATTTGCCAATGCCCTGGACAACGTTCCATTGAAGAAAGACGTTCATCTCGATTTTGATGACCTACGGTGTATTGATCACGCCTGCCTGAACTTGCTGAATTCCTGGAAGAAATTCCATGAAACCCAAGATGGAACAGTGTCTGTCAATTGGGAAAAATTGGAATCAAAGATGCTTGAGAAGCAGACGACTCCTCCCTAATGTTAACGGGTATTTGACATTCAATTTCCCAAAAATGTTCAAGGCATTCCGGGGTGTGCCTTTTCTTCCACGTCCTTTGGACGTGTGATCGTGAATGACAAATATTGTGTCAGGATTTTCCCTCTACCCATATTCTTTTGCTTTTTGTTTAACTGAACGTACGCAGGAATACTTTTTCTCCGTCATCGTCGGGTTCTTGCCCAGGTGCCCATGACCATGAGAAAACAATTGTTCATCAATCCATTTCTCATATAATGAATCGGAGCCCATTATGACATCATTACACAAAATATTCTGCTTGGGAGCCGGACTTATACTGCTTCTGGTTACCGGATGTTACGAATTACCGACTGAACCGGTGTCCGAGGATGCCGATGTGGCGCAGCCCGGATTCAGTGGGAAAGTCTCGGGGACTGTGAAAACCGAAATATCCGGGCCCGGCGTCGCGACATATCTACGCTCGCAAAACACCATTGATGGCGTGCGTTCCGGGTATTATTTGATCGCCAATGGACGCGGAGCTAAAGATCCGTTAGTGACCTTCAGGATACCCGCCGGCACGAAATCCGGTACCTATAAATTAGTTGCAGCTGATCCAATAGAACTGGGTGAAAATTATGAAGTGCAAATTGAGAGCAACGTCGATGGGAAACTTACCTCTTTTGGGTTCAATACTGAAGGAACTCTAACACTGGAAAGCTTCCCCCCTGATGGAACAAAATTGTCAGGTGCCAAAATTAAAGGCTCTTTTCGATTGGTGACAGAGGATGTCCATGGAAAAAGCCTGTCAGGCAAAGGAACCTTTGAATTTCTGGGGTAGCGAAAATGAAGGCCTTTCAAAATTGAGTGCGGAAGGGGGCAAATCAGCGGTCCTTGAGAAAAAATTATCGGAAGCCTGGAGGCCTGAATAAACCGCCGATACCTGCCCAAAGCAGTCATTGGCTTAAATGGTATTTTCTGATTTTCCATGTCGCACATTTGTCGCCTCAAATGCCGGGAAGAGTGAGGAGAGGAATGTGCGAAAACGGGAGGAGACACAATGGATGCCTTAATGTTACTGGGGGGACTGGCGCTCATTATCGGGGTGATCGGCTTTGTGGTTTTGGTGAAAGGCTGGAAAAAGAGACCACCTGGACCTAAATAGGCCGATGGTGCTGGTTGAGTGGCAGAAAAGGTTCATTAATGTATTTACGAAATGGAAATGGTATAAAATTTGTTTTATGTACAATTAAAGGGGGCTGAGTCGATCCATGGGGTCTTGAGAGGGAGGTTATACCTTGATGATTATGATTGTGACATTTCACGAGGAATTTCGAGGAAAAATTTCCGCCTTTCTCTCCGAGAAGGGGTATAAAGTCTGTGTCCCTCCTCATCGACAGGATGTGATTCCCCTGGTAAAGGAAAATCCTCCCTTAGTGGTCGTGTTGGATATGTATGTGGCGGAACCAAACGGACTCAATGTCCTAAAGGAACTACGAGCCCAAAATTATCGGGGAAGAATTGTGGCGTTGGCCGGAACCTCGGTGCGTTCCTTAATGTCTCAGGCGTCACAGCTTGGCGTGGACCAGGTGATTGGAGGATTTCAAGGCAGTGGCGGAACTCTGAATCTTGATCAGGTAGAGTCTGCGATTAAAATGGCATTACACTCAAGCATTGCCAAACGCGCATTTGAATTGTATGACGCACGAGGCCGGACAAAAGGGCAGGACCTGGACGATTGGCTTGAGGCTGAGCGACAAATTTTCGGTAAAAATAATCCGTTGTTATCAGGGAAAAGGGAAGTGAAGGCTAATTCTGAAAGTGTATCCAAGAAGCGTCCCAAAAAGACCAAAAAGACCGCACCCTGAAAGGCGAACATTCGATTCAATCTTGACGGCTGGACGTCTCTGGAAAGTCTTGCGAATGCATCAAGAGTCAGGAAGGCCGGATATTCTTTTCATCTTTTTATTTTATAGTTTTTCAGCGCATTCAGCTTGGGATCATGGTGAATCAGGCTAGAGGAAGTGGAATCTTATTGCACCCGACGTCCCTCCCGGAGAGATGGGGCATCGGGGATTTAGGACCCACGGCCTATCAATTTGTCGATTTTCTGAAGGCCGCCGGTCAGAGTTGGTGGCAGATGTTACCACTGGGCCCGACCGGCTATGGCAATTCCCCCTATATGTGCTTTTCCGCCTTTGCAGGAAACCCTCTGCTCATTAGTCCCGAAAAACTTGTGGAGGATGGATTGGTATCCGCATCGGATGTCAAAAGAACTCCGGCTTTTCCGGCCGAACACGTGGAGTACCCTTCGGTGATTGAGCAGAAGCGCCTAATCTTCGAACAATCTTATACGCAGTTCAAAGCCCATCCTCCAGCCGAGCATCAACAGGAATTTTTGTTGTTTCGGGAGAAACATGCTTCCTGGTTGGAAGACTTCTCCCTCTTTATGTCTTTGAAAGAACGCTATGCAGGGCAAGCATGGACTCGATGGGATTCGCCTCTGATCGTTCGAGATCCTGAAGCCCTGCAGGACTGCTGTTGTCGCCTCAGGGATAAGATTGATTATCATCAGTTTCTCCAGTACCTGTTTTTTCACCAATGGTCGGCCCTGAGACAGTATGCTCATGCCAGAGGGGTGAGAATTATCGGGGATCTCCCGATCTATATCGCCCATGATAGTGCAGACGTCTGGGCGCATCCTGAATCATTCTATTTGGATGATCAATATCAACCGTCCGTGGTGGCCGGGGTGCCCCCGGACTATTTCAGTGCAACAGGACAACGGTGGGGGAATCCGATTTACCGGTGGGACATGAGGGCCAGGTCGGGGTATCAATGGTGGATCGATCGATTTCGGGCCAATCTGGCGCTGGTCGATATGATTCGATTGGATCATTTCCGGGGGTTTGAAGCCTACTGGGAAATCCCGGCTTCTGAACCTCATGCCATCCATGGTCGGTGGGTGAAAGGTCCCGGGAACGAATTGTTTGCAGCTGTGAAAACCGCACTGGGTGATTTGCCGCTGATCGCCGAAGACCTTGGTGTGATCACTCCGGAGGTCGAGGCGTTACGGGATTGCTGTGGTTTTCCCGGTATGCGAATTTTACAAATGGCTTTCGGCAATGATCCCAAAGCCCATCATTATCGCCCCCACCACTATACTCGGAATTCCATCGTCTATACGGCCACTCATGACCATAATACGACGGTCGGATGGTTTACCGCTGAACCGGGAAGAGAAACCACTCAATCCACAGAAGAGATCAATAAGGAGCGTGTGAATGTGTTGCGGTATCTGGGGACCGACGGTCGAGACATTCACTGGGATGTGATTCGATTGGCCATGAGTTCTGTGGCCCAACTGGCTATCGTTCCGCTTCAGGACGTCTTGGGATTGGGGAGTGAGTGCCGGATGAATCGTCCCGGCACACTCAGAGGAAACTGGGAGTGGCGATTTCACCAGGATCAACTGACGGAAGAGGTTGGAACTCGGCTTAGAGATCTGACAGGTTTATTTGACCGGCTGCCAATGCCAGCACCTCAGTAAGCCTATGGAAAATTACTTTCTTGAGAAAAGGGAAACAGGATGAAAATTCTTGTGGCGGTTGATCCTTCCGAGCATTCGCGGGAAGCTATTCGATTTGTGAAGGCGGTGGATTGGCCAAAGGCATCAACACTGTATTTACTCCATGTTATCGAAATGAAACATGCGTCTCCTCTGATACCGTTAGATGGACCTTCCAGTTGGGATCGGGTCATTTCCGAGGCAAGGGGCAAACTCTTCACCGAAGCGAAGGGTCTTCTTGAGCACACAAAGAAGGAGATTCTGGAAGAAAGGACTTTGACCATTAAGTCCCTGGTGATGGAAGGGCTTCCGGGTGCGGAAATTTTGCAGGTGGTGGAGGACTATCAAATTGACCTGGTCATCTTAGGGACCCGTGGCCTTTCCAATGTGAAACGGTTTCTTCTTGGGAGTACCAGTGATTGGGTGATGAGGGAAGCCCCGTGTTCCGTGTTATTGGTTCGTGACAAACTCAGTAAGGTGACGATGGGAAAATCGGCCGCCAAAATTCTTTTAGCCACTGATGGATCATCGGTGGCCTTGAGTACTGTGAATATGCTCGGTCTGTTGACCTGTAAGACTCCTCCCAATGTGACGGTGACGCATGTGGTAGGAAGGCCGGCTTACCTGGAGGGCTGGTATTGGGGAAAAGGAAAAGGGGATTTTAAACAGTTAGCCGAACAATTAGTGGAAAAAGGTCAAAAAGGGGGTGCCAGTCACCTGGATGAGATAAGCCAAAGAGTCAAAGCACTTGGCATGGAAGTCGACACGGTGTTAACCAAAGGAGATCCTGCTGAAGAAATTGTCAAAATCGCTGAGCGTTCGAAGACAAAATTGATCATGGTTGGATCAAAAGGATTCAAGAGGGGCAAGCCGGTCCCATTGGGAGGGGTTGTCAGAAAAATTGCTCGCTATGCTCCATGTTCGGTGTTGCTCACCCGTCCCGGTCGGTCTGAGAAAGAGAGTTGATAGGTAATTTATTTCTCTCTCTTCAGCAAGCATCAAAACCAGCAGAGGGTAAAGGACGCAAGTGTCAGCGGCCCCAGTGAGGCGGGGAATTTGAAACCTGTTTCTCATGGGTGTTCCTATCCTCAATTAAAAGGAGCGCGATGTCTGTTCTCGATCGAAAAACGCCAGAGATATTCTGGCATGACTTGGAGGGTGACGCTGTCCTCAAGGCCGTGGTCAGTCAGTTGGGGGGCTTAACTCAGGATGTCGCTGCCCAACGTCTGGCTCTCTATGGCCCCAATCGTTTACGTCCGCCTAAAAAGCAATCCTCCTGGCAGCGGTTTCTCTCCCAGTTTCACAATATTTTGATTTATATCCTCCTGGGTGCAGGTGTCGTGACCGCAATGCTTGGCCATTGGGTGGATACCAGCGTGATCTTCGGCGTCGTGGTCATCAATGCCGTCATCGGATTCCTTCAGGAAGGCAAAGCCGAACGGGCGATGGATGCCATTCGCCGGATGTTGTCCGTGCAAGCCATCGGGTTTCGTGATGGAATCCGTTGCCCCATTCCAGCCGAAAGCCTTGTGCCTGGGGATATTGTGGTTCTCCAGTCCGGGGACAAAGTCCCGGCGGATCTGCGCCTTCTCAAGGTGAAAGAGTTGCGTATTGAAGAAGCCGCTTTGACCGGTGAGTCCGTCCCCGTTGAGAAACATACCGAACCGGTCCCCGAATCCGCGTCCATTGGGGATCGAAAGAACATGGCCTATTCGGGAACTCTCGTGACCTATGGAACGGGAACCGGAGTGGTGGTCGCGACCGGAGATGCGACGGAAATTGGGCGGATCAGCGCTATGCTGGCCCGGGTGCAGACCTTGACCACGCCACTTCTCCGAAAAATCGGAGCATTCGGGAGCCGGTTGAGCATGGCCATCGTCACTGGCGCGGTTGGTGTGTTCCTCTTTGGAGTGTTTTTCCGTGAGTATGATATCAGTGACATGTTTCTGGCCAGTGTGGGATTAGCTGTTGCCGCCATTCCTGAAGGTCTTCCGGCCATTATGACCATCACGCTCGCCATTGGCGTTCAAGCGATGGCACGACGTCAAGCGATTATACGCCGCCTGCCGGCTGTGGAGACCTTAGGTTCTGTGACCGTCATTTGTTCGGATAAAACCGGAACGCTGACACGAAACGAAATGACCGTGCAAACATTGGCCACTGCGGCGTATACCCTGGAGGTTAGTGGTGTTGGATATGATCCTCATGGTGGATTTTCACTGTATGGCAACCCAGTCGTGCTGAGTGATCTTCCTGACGTGCTGGAACTCGCTCGGGCCGGAATGTTGTGTAACGATGCGGACTTGGCTCACGTGGAGGGAGTCTGGCGAATCAACGGAGACCCGACGGAGGGGGCACTGGTGACGTTGGCGCGAAAAGCAGCTTTGGATGTCCGCTTCGAACAGGAGATGTGCCCACGCACGGATGTGATTCCTTTTGAATCGCAACATCGGTTCATGTCGACGTTGCATCATGACCATGCCGGGCATGGATTTATCTATATCAAGGGTGCGCCGGAACGGGTATTAGAGATGTGCACATTTCAGCGGAGTCTGGGGGAGGATCATCCTTTGAATAGCCGGTCGTGGCATGATCGGATCGAGCAAATGGCAAGTCGTGGCCAGCGAGTGCTGGCGGTGGCCTTTGCCTCCACCCATCACGAACATCGAGAGTTACGGTTTCGGGATGTGGAGCAAGGCCTGACGATGTTAGGCCTCTTCGGCATTGTTGACCCCCCACGGGCTGAAGCCATTGAAGCGGTCCGGCAATGCCAGCAAGCCGGGATTCGAGTCAAAATGATTACCGGGGATCATTTGGTGACGGCGAGAACGATTGGCTTACAGATGCATATCGGCGATGGGGAACAGGCTATTTCAGGACAGGTATTGGAAACCTTGAGTGATGCGGAATTGGCGGGTGTGGTGCGGGATACTGATATCTTTGCCAGGACAAGTCCGGAACATAAATTACGGCTGGTGCAAGCCATTCAGGGGGGTGGGGAAGTGGTGGCTATGACCGGCGATGGGGTGAATGATGCGCCGGCCCTCAAGAGGGCAGATGTTGGGGTGGCGATGGGAGTAAAGGGGACGGAAGTGGCGAAGGAAGCGGCGGAAATGGTGCTGGCCGATGATAACTTTGCGTCGATTGCTCATGCAGTCGAGGAAGGCCGCCGGGTCTATGACAATATTCAAAAGTCCATTCTGTTTATTCTTCCCACCAATGTGGCTGAAGCCGGCGTGATTGTATCCGCCATCCTGTTAGGGACCATGCTGCCGATTACCCCGGTACAAATCCTGTGGGTCAACATGATTACCGCCGTGACATTGGCACTGGCTTTGACCGTTGAACCTCCTGAATCGAATGTCATGCGACGTCCTCCTCGAAACCCAGGAGAAGCCATTTTGTCACGGTTTCTGCTGTGGAGAATCGGCTTTGTGTCCATCCTAGCGGTGGCCGGCATGTTTGGCCTGTTCCTCTGGGAGCGTGGCCAGGGGACGTCTATCGAAACCGCGAGAACCATAGCCGTCAACATGCTGGTGGTCTTTGAGTCCTTTTATTTATTGAATGCCCGGTCTTTTTATGGTTCGGTTCTGTCACGCCAGGGGTTATTGGGGAATCCGTATGTGCCCCTGACCATCGGAATAGTGTTAGGCATTCAAGGCCTCTTTACCTATACCGAAGTGATGCAGACGCTGTTTCATACCACGGGACTTCATGCGTTGGCGTGGGTGCGAATTGTCGGGATTTGCGCAGTGATTTTTTTCCTGGTCGAATTGGAGAAATATGTGTTTCGGATTTTTCTGAAACTCAGAACTCATGACCTGAAGATTTAAGCAATAGGTCGGAGTGAGTGTGCATTTCGGGTAGATGTTGAAAAGTTTTTTGGAATGTCCCGAGACGGGAGCCTACAACAGTCTGTGTTTCGTTGAAACGGAAGAGACAGATTTTGAGAGGAGGATGAAATGGAGGGTGAACATATGAAGACGGATGGACTAAGAAGCAACACCGACAAAAGAAGGGTTTCAGCACATGCCCGCCTATTGGCGGGCGGCGAATTATTTATCCGTGGGGCAGATCTCTTTTCATGGATAACCCCTTACTCAAAAAGCCATTGACCTTCGACCACAGTAGCTTGTGCGACTGGGGCATTGGGATGCCTGATTTTCAGGATTATGCGGTAGAGGCCCTGAAGCCGGGAATCGTTGGGGCCGAAACGAGGCGGCTGATGGGTACGTTTCTCCGGGTCGTCGTGAAATGCACCATGGGCGGTCGGAATTTCCTGGTCTTTAGGCCGTAAGAAGCCGCGTCCGATCGGCTTGGTGCTCGACTTGAAGTGACCATCCAGGCCAGGCGTTTATCGATCATATGGGGTCGGTTGAAAAAAGCCGCCAGCGGCGTTCTCGCCATTTTTCCGTGCTCCCGTACTAAATGTACGCTCCGCGCGTACAAACGGCTGCGGCCTTGCTGGACGGACCCTTCGGGAAGACTCAGGGCATGCTTTTTTGAACCGACCCGGAGCCTTTGATGAGTAATCTTATGCTGGGCAAATTTGCCCTTGAACATCTTTATTATTCAACACTCCCATATGACGAATAAGAAGGCACAACGACCACTCCGTCTGATATGGTGGTTCTTAACGACCTTGATCGCTATCATCTGGTAGCAGATGGGAGAGATCGTGTGCCGAAACTGGGATATCTTGCGGCCCATGCCAAGGAGGCGGGTTACAAGAACAAGATCGATTATCAAACGTACATGGCCGGGTATGGTGACGGTTTGCCGGACATTATAGATTGAAAATGCCCGCAGTCGTTTTCACGCCCCATTTAGATAACGACGGGTGTGTTGGTTTATGGCCTGCTCCGGGACCATCATTCAGCCACATAAGTTTTTATGGTATTCCCTCTGAGGTAATTACTCGAGATTTTCTTTCACCCTGAATTATCTTTTATGGAGTTATGCAATGGAACGCCGAGACATTTATATTACGGAATTCGACCTGAATCGACTCACTGAACTATTAGGAGTCTGGCAGACATTCAAAGGTAGCAAGAGTACCAGCATTCATCTGGAAAGCTTGATGGAAGAATTGGATCGGGCGCATATTGTTCTTCCAGAGAATATTCCGGCTGATGTCGTCACGATGAATTCACGCGTCCGGCTACGAGACATGAGTAAAGGGGAAGAGCTGATGTATACCTTGGTTTTTCCGCGTGATGCGGATGCTGCGAAAGGAAAGATTTCGATTCTTGCCCCGGTTGGGACGGCCATTCTCGGCTATAGGGTTGGGGACATGATTGAATGGCAGGTCCCTATAGGGACGAAGACATTAAAAATTGAAGAGATTCTCTATCAACCCGAGGCTGCCGGAGACTTTCACCTGTAAATTTTTCCGGGCTCCATCAGTTCCCATCAACAGCATGGAAACGTGTTAAGGTAAAAACGTCACAATGATTGGCTGGACCGGCCGGGAGGAACACTGTATGGGGCATGCCGCCGGTCATCACGAGGGACAGGATATCCCATAACATCTTTGCTCTCGAACTCATTGGCCGCGAAATATGCTTTCGTTATTCTTGCGGGAGGTGCTCATCCGTGAAGAGAGTCTTACTTCCCTATCTTCTTTCCACAATGGATTTTTTATCCCAGAGACTGTCCTATCTATCCATTGGAACTTGCGTGTCTACTCCTATACTTTTTGGGCAGGGAACATTTTTTCTGCGATCATATACCGGATTGTGTAGAATCTCTCAGTCCATTTGAATGAGACGGAGAGGATGCACTCTTATGAAAACGCGATCTTCGGCTTTTTCATCTCGTCCGCACCCGCATCTCTATGAAATCAATACGTGGGTGTGGTTGCATGACCTTTCTCAAAAAATGAACCGACCCGTTCGTCTTGGTGACGTGCCTGATCATGAATGGGATGAGCTTCAGTCCAAGGGATTTGATTGTCTGTGGCTCATGGGCCTATGGGAGCGCAGTCCACTTGGCCGGCGGATTGCCAGACAACATGCTGATTTACAGAAGGAATACGCCAAAGCGCTGCCCGATTGGCAGGAACATGAGGTGGTGGGTTCCCCCTATGCCATTTGGGCGTACCAGCCTGATCCTGAGCTGGGGTCCTGGGAGCAACTGAAGGAAGTATTGGAAAAACTCCATGACCGCGGCATCAAATTGATTCTGGATTTTGTGCCCAATCACACTGCATTGGATCATGAGTGGACCACCAGACATCCGGAGTACTATGTTCAAGGGACATCCAGGGATGTCACAAACTTCCCTTCGCAGTTTTTTCCCATCGAAACATCACAAGGCGTTCGATATCTGGCTCATGGCAAGGATCCCAATTGCCCTGCCTGGACGGACACCGCGCAATTAAACTACTTCAATCCGGGCATGCGTGCGGCGTTATTGCACGAACTCGGACACATCGCCCAATACTGTGACGGGGTCCGTTGCGACATGGCGATGTTGGTGCTTAATGAAGTGTTTGCTCAGACCTGGGGAAAGTATGTGCAAAGCGCGGCCTGCCCTTCCGGTGAGTTCTGGACAGAAGCCATCTCCCTTCTGCCGGATTGTATGTGGATTGCAGAGGTATATTGGGATCGGAAATGGGAGCTTCAAGAACTGGGTTTTCAATTTACCTATGATAAACGATTGTACGATCGGCTTCGCCATTCGACCCCGCATGAGGTCGCACTGCATCTTCAGGCTGATACGATTTTTCAAAGCAGACTTGTACGATTTTTAGAAAATCACGATGAGCCGAGAAGTGCTGTAGCGTTTGGAAACGTCCGTCTCCCTGCGGTCGGGGTCCTGATGGCCACATTGCCGGGCATGCGTTTGTATCATCAAGGACAACTCACCGGAAAGCGTATCCGGATTCCGGTTCAACTCTGCCGGGACCAGGGCGAACCCCCTGATGAAGCTACCGTTGCGTTTTACGACCGTATTCTGGCGATCACCAATGATGAGGTGTTTCATGATGGACAGTGGACTCTACTCCCCATGACTTCTACCGGCGACGACTCTTTCAATAATGTGGTGGCATATCGATGGACAACCGGCCGGGATTGGAGACTAGTTGTGGTCAACCTGGGTTCCATGGTTGCCCAAGGATATATTCGCCTGGACGAAGAGTTTGGCATAGAACCGCACAGCGTTCCCGACTACATCTTGTATGACCAGTTCAGCGAACGATCCTTTGAGGGGAGGCGAGAGGATCTTCTCCAAAACGGACTGTACGTCCGACTCGATCCTTTCGGGTGCCATGTGTTTTCATTGGGAGAAGAGGAAGGGGAGATGAGGAATAAGAAAAAATAACCATACCGTTCGAGCAATTGAAGAGAAATCAATTGCTGTAGTCCCCAACCCGATATTGTCAGGCGAAGGATTTGGCTTCGGCATCCGGCGGTTTATGAAGGCGTCAACTTTTCGAACTGGTTCGCGCAATCACCTTGGTGGTCAGGTGCCTGAGTTCTGTCCTTTCACATGCGGGACATGTTGCGGCACCGGTTTCATGTTCCTTCATCGTTAAAGCCGGAAGGCATTCTCGGCTACACTTGAGACATTTGTAATCATAGAGAGGCATCACGAGTTCTCCATTTTGAGTTGTCCACCTTTCATTTTAAATATCGGGTTGATAGGGGGCTAATTGCCGGATATAGCCGATCACCTCCCGAATTTCTTCTGAACTCAATCGATCCCACCAACCATGCATGGGGCTAAAAACCAACCCCCAAATAACGACCGCACGAAGTTCCCGTTCGCTTTTGGCGGTGGATTCGGGAGAATGGAAATCTGTGGGAGGCACGATTAATGCCGATGAATCGGGGCCCCTTCCGTCGCCCGCCTTCCCATGACACCGGAGGCAATGCAGACGATAAATTATTTCTCCCGCAGAGATCATAGTAGTCTGCTGAGCCCGGACTTCTCCAAACCATACCATGATGCAGACACAACTGATGACGGGAATGATCAGACTGAGAAGGCCTTGTTTATTTTTCATCGAGTGAAGCCAGTACATGGAAATACGATGCTGTTGCATCTTGCAACACTCCTTCCCTTTTCCATGGCCCCCAATTGCAACACTTTTTGTATGCTCAAATTTCACTTAATCTTTTTGCTCCAATCCCAAACCTACCCATGCCCGTAAAAGATCCTTCCGGGTCAGGCATCCTATCACCACACCATTTTCCTCCACTGGAAGTACCAGAAAATGATGGTCTTTCATGATTTTGACCGACTCCGCTAATGTGGTGGTAAGAGGAATAGCGATAGGATCCGGCACCATGATTTCCGTTGCGGTTAATTGGCTGACGTCCCGCCCCGCTTCCAGCACGGCCAGCACATCAAATTGGCTGATGAACCCAATGCAATGCCCGTGAGGATCAACAACCGGTGCGCCCGGTAAGCTGGACGTGAGAAGTTCTGTTGTTATGGCCAATCCATTCTGATCGTGATGAAAACGGAAATTATGGAGTGTAGCGATTTGTTGGATTGTTCTGAGACCGGCTGTGGCAACCGCATGAAGACCCATGTGTTCCTCCTCTCTCTTTCACTCATAACCCATAAAAGTCTTTTCACACGGATGGGGTAAATGAAAATTTAAACGGTTTGAGACGAAATCAGGTATGACTTCCATCTCGAATATACAACCCCCCAACCTCCAGAACTGTTCCGTCACTTAAGGTGATGGATAAAAACTCTTGATTCTTCATGAGAGATTTGACCTCCCCGGACCATCTGGACGGCTCAATAGACACAATTGTTTTTCCACAAATTTTTACCTTTAGCCGTTCTACGTGATCTTGTTTCATATGTTGGCCTCTGTTTTGTAATGATTGAAACCGGTGTAAGTATTGTTTCCGTCATCACAATGAAATCAGAATCTTTGCTCCTATATGAGTCGAAGCAAGCCTCGTGCCTTAATGGAAAACCTCTCTCTTTCGTCATCGCGCCGGTTGTCAGCAGTGACTCATCTGCGAGGAAGACTTCAGGGATGACTGGTGAATCCTGTCGGGCATGACAGACTTTTTTCCTTTTCCCCGTTAGTCGTGAGGAAAGGTATAAAAGTTGCAAATTTGATTCCCTGGATATTTTTCACCCTAATTGGCATTGTTGTTGATGGAGGTGTCTGACGGCTGATGAAGAGGTGAAAAAATAGGCACTGAATACCCCAAGTTTTTATAGTACATGAATGGGAGTTTCACGAACCAATCATCAGAAAAAAGGGTGTGTGTGTTTACATAGTGTAGGAGGTTTAGTGTGACCACCACGTGTCCCATGGTGAAAAGGATTTCTCTCGGAACCCTATGTGTTTTGATAGCATTCAGTGTGGCGAGTGTGGCCTCGGGTGTGGAATCTCCAACCGTCGTGGTCAAAGGCACCATTGATGAGGTCATCCGATTGGTGACCGACGAAGGTCTCAAGACGCCGGATCAAGCGACCCATCGCCGGCAATTATTGGAGGAAATTATTGGACAACATTTTGATTTTGAGGAGATGGCTAAACGGTCACTGGCCGCACATTGGAGGAATCGAAGTGAGACGGAACATCAAGAATTTGCGACATTGTTTCAATCGCTTCTTTCGAAAACCTATGCCGGCAAAATTGAGAACTATTCCGGAGAAACAGTCCAGTATCTCAAGGAACGGCTGAAAGGTTCCTTTGCAGAAGTACAGACCACCATTGTGTCAAACAAAACGGAAATCTCCATCGATTACCGCCTCCTACTCAAGGATGGCGACTGGCGGGTCTACGATGTCGTGGTCGATGGAGTGAGTCTCGTGAAAAATTACCGGGTGCAATTCGATCGCATTATTCGAGATTCCTCCTATGAAGAATTGGTGAAGACCTTGCGAGACAAGTCCGGTGATATAACGGCCCCCTGAGGGATGCTTAGGATGAAGACGCGTATTCTGATTAACCGGGGACCAGTGGTGCCGATCAACGCGCAACCTCTTGAGATTGTCGAACGGAAAGGCAGGGGGCATCCCGATACCATTTGTGATGCCATTGCTGAAGCTGTATCCATTCAATTGTCAAAGGTATATCAGGAAAATTTTGGTCGTATTCTTCACCATAATATCGATAAATGTCTGCTGGTGGCGGGCCAGGTGAAATTGCATCTGGGAGGTGGTCGGGTCACCCATCCGATGCGCCTGATCCTTGGGGACCGGGCTTCCTCCGGTGTTCCGGGAAAAAAGATCCCCGTGTCCGACATTGCGAAGGAGACGGCGCGAACGTGGATCAAGAGCCATTTGCCCCATGTGAATCCTGATACCCATATGAGGTATCAAATGGAGTTGCAACCGACTTCCGCTGAACTTGGGGCAATTTTTGAACAGGGATTGGGGCTGCTTCCCGCGAATGATACCTCAGCCGGAGTCGGTTATGCCCCGTTGACTCCCACCGAGCAATTGGTGGTGGACCTTGAACAGTATGTAAACGGCCCACGGTTTAAGCAGGCATTTCCCGAAACGGGGGAGGACGTCAAAGTCATGGCCGTTCGAATGGACCGGATGCTGTCACTCACGGTGGCCATGCCGTTTCTTGCCAAACGGATCACCACAGAAAAGGCCTATTTTGTCCGAAAGGCGAAGGTTCTTCAGAATATGCAGCGCTTTATTCATGAGCAACCGCATTCCTGTAAGCAGGTGGATGTGGTCGTAAATGCGCTTGATCGCCCTGGCCAAGGACTGAAGGGCATGTATCTGACGCTGTTGGGAACCTCCGCCGAGCAGGGAGATTCCGGCCAGGTAGGACGGGGAAACCGCACTTCAGGGGTCATCGCGCTGAATCGACCGATGAGCGGGGAGGCCGCGGCCGGGAAAAATCCCATCAGTCATGTTGGGAAAATTTATAATGTGTGGGCTCGTGAACTAGCTCTGAAAGCGTACAACCAGATATCCGGAGTGCGTGATGTGACCGTGTGGATGGTCAGTCGGATCGGTGCACCGGTGAACGAACCTCTTGTTGTGTCGGCTCAGGTCGGGGTGAAGAAGGGATTTTCACTAAAGAGAATCTCGGGAGAGGTCCGAGCCCTGATCGAGCAGGAGCTGGATGACATGGAACATTTTTGTGAGGCCTTGGCCAAAGGGCAATTCGGGATATGCTGACGGCGATCGTGAAATAATTGAAATGGTATACGCGAGGAGAACACATGCTAATCAGATAGTTTCCATTGCCTGGCAGGATGCATGATTGATTGACAACACATTGGTTGAATGCCCACTTCATAACGGACCGTTGCCTGAGGGTTCCCGTCGGATTAGCGGATTTACGGCAACGTGTGTGTTGGTCAGCAGTGTGGTTGGCACCGGGATATTCACCACGACGGGGTTTATGGCCCGAGACCTTGGAGATCCGTGGCTGATTCTTCTGGTATGGGGAGCAGGCGCATTACTGGCTCTCACGGGGGCGATGTGTTACAGCGAGCTGGGAGCCGCATTCCCTTTTGTCGGGGGAGACTATGTGTATCTTCGGGAAGCGTACCACCCCTTTGTCGCGTTTCTGAGTGGGTGGGCTTCATTTACTGTTGGCTTTGGAGCCGCCATTGCCGCTGGCGCCATGGGATTTGCCTCCTATGTGGTCCAACTCGTCCCGACTGAACCCTATTCCCCCCTCCTGATCAAGGGATTTGCCCTGGCCTTGATTTGGAGCCTGACTGCAGTTCATGTGGCAGGCGTTGGCCCGGGCGGGGTCCTTCAACAGCTTTTTACCATCCTAAAAGTTGGAGCAATTCTGCTTCTCATCGTTGGGGCCTTCATGGTAGGCCATGGTGATTGGCACCATTTGGTCATGACTCCACGGAAGCCGGATGTTAGGCCGGGAACCCTGGTGGTGACCTTTATTTTTGTGACCTATGCCTATTCGGGATGGAACGCCGCAGGGTACATTGCCGCGGAAATATCCAATCCGACCCGTTCTATTCCCCGAGCGATGATAGGCGGAACTCTGTTGGTAGGCACGGTCTATGTGGTGCTGAACGTAGTATATTTCTATGCCTTACCGATTCAATCTTTGGCCGCACCTCCGCTGATGCCGGTGGCGGAAAAAGTCGCGGTGGGAATGTTCGGTCAGGGGGCCGCGCATTTTGTCACCATCATGTTGTGCATTTCCATCGCCGGTGCGGTGAGCGCCATGATTTGGACCGGACCACGGGTCTACTATGCGATGGCCAGAGACGGATTTTTGCCTGGCTTCTTTTCGGATACGGCACACCATCATGGCACGCCGGTTCGTTCCATTGTGCTCCAAAGTCTGTGGGTCACCGTATTAGTGCTTTCAGGATCCTTTGAGCAATTGGTCATTTACAGCGGAATGGTGATCACGGCCTTCACAGCGCTGACGGTCGGCGCCGTCATTATTCTTCGCCAACGGCGTCCGCAATTAGTCCGTCCCTATAAGGTTCCCTTCTATCCTGTGTTGCCCGTGGGTTATATTCTGGTTGCCGGAGTGATCATGCTTTATCTCAGTGCGGAAAAACCTGGTGAGACACTTTGGGCCTGCTTGACCCTGAGTGCCGGTATTCCCCTATATTTCCTAATGAGAACGCATAATCGAGTATCTGGGGCCACATGAACATAGCCATTACACACAGGACTAACATAAATCCACTTGCCTTTTTTGCGATACTTGGTGGAGTATGGTTTATTCTGGCCGGATGTGAAAATGGAAAGCAGGCTATGACCCAGGAGAGCCATCACTCACGACAGGTTGAACGGGATTCGATGGTGGATACCCAAATCGTGGGGGGGGGTGTCACCGATCAAGCCGTTGTCGCGGCCATGCGCCGGGTTCCCCGGCACCGGTTTATGCCTGAGTCACATGCTGAAGATGCCTATGGAGATTTTCCACTCTCCATCGGCTATGGGCAGACCATTTCTCAGCCCTTCATTGTTGCGTATATGACGCAGGCCTTGAAGTTGAAGCCCGATGAGAAGGTTTTGGAAATAGGCACGGGTTCCGGGTATCAGGCCGCCATCCTGGCTGAATTAGTTTCCAAAGTGTTTACCATAGAAATTGTCGAACCCCTTGCCGTCAGAGCGAAAAAAACTCTGGCAGAGCTTGGGTATGACAATGTGATTGTACGGGCTGGTGATGGCTATCAGGGATGGCCGGGCGAAGGCCCGTTTGATGCGATCATTCTGACGGCGGCGCCGAACCATATTCCCGAACCACTCTTAGAGCAACTGGCAATCGGCGGGCGTCTCATTGTTCCCGTCGGAGACTACCCTCAACGTCTTCTGTTCATTCGTCGCACCGAGGAGGGATATCAGGAAACCGAATTGTTGCCGGTGGTGTTTGTGCCCATGACGGGCGAAGCTCTAACGAATCCTCCCGCAACCGAGCCTTGACGGATTTCACTTCCGTTGACCTCCTTCTTCACTCATAGACGACCAATCCGCCAGCCGGAAGGGTGAGCACGACAGCTTTGCCATTTCTCGACTCGACGGTCGTCTCCTGACCGATCTGTCCCGCATTGGTTGAATAGAGACACGTAAGTGTGTGCCCGGTGTGATGCAGTCCGTCATCAACCGTCACCCAGGCGCTTCGGGGAGCAGCATAGTCGGTATTAATCGCCAGGAGGATTTCCCGGTCATTGAAAATCCTGGACCAGGGAACCACTGAACGAATCTGCCCACCCATCATGCGCGGCAGCCCGAAGTCGACCCCATTTCCGGAAATCTCTCTCAGGTATTGTCGACCCCGTCGTAACGCAAGCTTGTCACGGCGAAGGCCTAATAGGATCGAGAGTTGGCGGTATACCGGATTCTCTTCATTGAAGAAATGCCGTTGATGGCTTTGAAAGGCGCCGAATTCTCCTCCGAACATACATTCGCGAATGAATTGATCACTCCGGCCGTGGCCGTCAAAATACTGTTCGCTGCCGTAGTACATGCAGGGGATCCCCATCGTGAGAGCGTTCAGCGCAAGGACATTCAACAGTCCGGCCGGCCCGTCAGGATCAGCACAAAATCTGGCTTTGTTTTCTCCCTTTCGTACTTGATCATGATCATCAAACAGAGTAACTACACGATTGCGAAACCAGACGTGGGATTCTTTCTGAACCAGGATGGAATTCCGGAATAACTGGAAATACTCCTCCGGATTGCGATAGCCCTTCACGAGGTATTCCATTTTGTCCGGGATGTCGTCGACGCCAAGTGCGGCGTCCAGGCCCGTCGTTTCCAGCGTTTGAAACGCGCGGGTTCTGCCCCCGGTAATTTCTCCTATGAGATAGAAATTTTCTTTGCCGATGGATTGGGTGAATTCATGGATCACCGATGCAAAGTACCGGCTCGCTCCCAGGTCCATATGTTTGACGGTATCCACCCGATATCCGTCGACGTCCGCAAAGGCAATCCAGAATTTGTACACCTCGGCCAGGGCCTTAAGGGCATCCGAGGGTTGGTACTGATCGACGTCGCCGGAACCGAGTTGGATATTTTTCAGGTCAAGGAAATCCCCCTCAAGAAATTCAGGTGAAAAATCCCAATTGGTGATATGGCCTTTTCGGGTAAAGGCCTGAGGATCTTGGAATTCCTGTGGCCAGATGGCACCATGGGGCCATGCGGCAGGATGGCTTGCGATGTCGAGTTGTTGGAAGGGGAGAGTCGGTTCTCCGAATTGATCATGGAACCCTTGCACGTCATAGGGTCGGCCATCCCAACGGGGGTCGTTGAAGATCTGCCCGTTATGTTCGGTCCGATAGCGGTTGGGATTGTAGCGAAACACATCTCCCGTGTGGTTGAGGATAATATCCAGAATAACGTAGATCCCGTGAGCATGAGCGGTCCGGACAAGGGTTCTCAGATCTTCTCGTTGACCAAAATGCGGATCGACATCCAAAAAGTTTTGAATGCCATATCCATGATACGTGTCTTTAAATTTCACCTGTTTGAAAATGGGACTGATCCAAATGGCGGTCACGCCGAGACGTTCAAGGTATCCCAGCTTGCTCGTCAATCCGGATAAATTCCCTCCGCAAAACTTCTGTCCCGCTGCCTTCCAATGAGATGCATCCGCGTTGCCCGCATCGATTGACTGAAAGAGGGGAGTCGAGCCACGCCGGACGACGGTCCCGTCATTGCTTCTGTAGCCTTTTTCCTGTCCGTCCGAAAAACGGTCGAGCATTAAAAAGTATAAGACCTGATCCTCCCATGCGGCGGGAGAAGGAAAAAACGTCCTGTCACTGAGTGAAGGCAGATTCACCTCTTGAAGGTTCTTTTCTATCATGACGAACTCCCTTGATTATGCACGGTGCGTATCTCAACGTATGGCTGAAATGTGGGTAGCATTCGGGTGTGGTCTGTCAGATGGCCGGTCTGCCGGATTTTGGGCATCTCACAACGCTGGAAAACCTGGTTTAAGGGATCGTTTCCCGGCCTTGAGTTCATGTCGCACTATCAGGCAATGACCCAAACGGCAAACCCCTGACCTTTTTTGGCCAGCTCTTCGCCCACATGGTGATGAAATATCTCTTTAAAGCTGGAGTACGTTTCCCGTCCAACGACGATGGTTCCGCAATTCTGTTTGTGAGCGGTCCCGATCAATTCACCAACAATATCCGGCCGGTGGATGGATTGAGAAAACACGACGCTGACCATGGCGGGTAATACCCCAATCCGATACAGAATCGTTTTGGCGTTATCTAAGATTGGTTCCGCATCCTTTTTTGTCTTCTCGATCCATTGAGCCTGCTCTTTTTTTAAGGTCTCATCCAGCTTTTGTTCTATGACCGGATCTTCCGCGCCCCCGAATTCCAACAGGTCGGGAGGAATCGGAGGGAGGATGTGAAAGAGCACAATGTGAAAATTCTCCCGTGCCCCGACCATCTCGGCCACATAGGAGACGCTTCGGATGGAAGAATCCGAACCGTCGACGCCGACGAGTAATGTTTTATCCCTTACCATAGATCACTCCCTTCATGTGACGTGAGTTTCGCTACCCCCTAACCAGGATAGTTGGCGGATTTTGTTCATGCATAGGGCATATAAAGATATCGTCTGCCGGCCTGAGCGAGCTGAATGCCTTCACTCCATTTTTTCCTTAAGGAAGTCTTCCTCAATGCCTCCCGGCTTTGGCTACGAATGGGGAGGATTGTTTGCTTCGAAACAAGTCGTCCACCAGGACACTATCGTTTGAGACCTGGGAATGCAGGTTGCTGGGTATCGGTAAAATCGGCTGTAATTCTACACTGGTTCGCTTAGGAGGTGAAGGGCTGCTCCATATTGTAAAATCTGGGTACATTCCCATGCACATCTCCTTGTGTGTCCTGGAGTGCTACAGTTCATGCGCAGAAGTTGGGGAGGAAAGGAGCCGACGCTGTGATCAAGCGACACACCGGTTTGTGTCGTGAAAACTCCATTGTTCAGGCGGCAGTCTAATGTGTCTGTTTTTGAAGTATGCAGTGCCGGTGTGAGGAGGACTTGAGGGCATGCCTTCCGGGATTGATCTATGAAAGACTCATCCACAATTGAGACCATCATGACCGGGTTCGCTGATCGGACGGGCTTGACTCTTTCGGTTCGACCGCCCCGACGCTACCTGTGGACCGACGCGTTTGCCGTTTGCAATTATTTGGAACTCTTCCGTCAGACAGGCAAGAAGCAATACCAACAAGATGCGAAACGCCTCGTCTCTCAAGTCCACCGCGTCCTGGGGCGACATCGGGCAGACGATTCGCGCCAGGGATGGATCAGTGGATTAAGCGAACAGGAAGGGGAAACGCATCCGACTCAGGGTGGCCTGAGAATCGGAAAAGAGCTTGCTGAGCGCGGACCGGATGAACCGTATGATGACCATTTGGAATGGGAACGGGATGGGCAGTATTTTCATTATCTGACCAAATGGATGCACGCCCTCGATTGTCTGGCACGGGTGACGGGAGATTCCGTGTATAACCAATGGGCGGTGGAGCTTGCCAGAACCGCCCATGCCCGCTTCACCTATAACCCCTGGGGAGGTGGCCCCAAGCGCATGTATTGGAAGATGAGTATCGACCTCTCCTATCCCCTGGTTCCGTCCATGGGCCAGCACGATCCGCTCGACGGGTTGATCACCTATCAGCAACTTCGGGCGACGGCTGTGAAACTTAGCGATCTCCACGCAAAGAGCCCTCTGGGACAAGAGATTACGGAGATGACCGCGATGGGTGAAGGCCTGACCTGGACGACAAATGATCCATTAGGAATCGGTGGGCTTCTATCCGATGCCTTCAGCCTGGCACAATTAATAATTAGCTCTAATTTGCGAGAATCGGAGAGATTGGCTTCGCTTTTGCGGGATGCCGAGGTCGGTCTGGAGGCCTTTGTCCGGAGCCGGCCTCTGAATGCTTCCGCCGATTATCGTTTGGCATTTCGCGAGTTAGGGTTATCCATCGGCCTTCATGCCATTGTGAAGATGCAGAACGCCATCGAACAACATCCAGAGAACTTCTCCGACCAGCACGAGTTCCATGTCAGGCTGTCAGGCCTCGCACGATACCTTCCCTTAATCGAATCCATCGAGAACTTCTGGCTTGAGCCGAGCAATCAACAGAGTTACGCCTGGACCGGGCATCGTGATATTAACAGCGTGATGCTGGCGACCAGCCTGGCACCGGATGGGTATTTGCTACTGCAATAATGGTCATTGTGCGCCGAGGGCTTTGGCGGCTTTTTTTACATCCTTTTGGTTGACCCACAAAATGGCCCCGCAGCGTCCTGCGCCACCTGTCACGGCCGCGGCCGCCCGTATGTTGATTTTCGCTTCCGCGAGTTTCGCAGCATAGGGAATGAAGGCGCCCATTTGATCCTTATCATCGATGACAAAACAGGCTTTGGGACCTTTGATGTTCCATTTGGCCTTTTTGGCGGCGGTCGTAAACTTGGCAGGATCGACAGGCACACAGTCGATTTGGGCTTTCCCGTTTTTTTTCGGAAAAGCCAGAAAGGCTAAGAGGTTGACCTGGGACTGTTGGAGGTGCTCCAGGAGCTTGATGCCTTGTCCCGATTTATGGGGAACCATCATTTTGTAATACTTGGCAAGGTGGACGGAATTGGGCATGGGGACCTCCTCATGATTGGGAAAGT